>CAVDEO010000040.1:0-19923 GCA_963607915.1 bacterium | reverse complement strand
ACCTGAATCAACAAAGGGATGTGTCGAACGGCACATCCCTGCAAAGTTAGTGAAATTCAGTGACATTGAATCACATCAGTCCCGCCCTGGCTTTTATTTTGTCTTGTAGAGGACTATATGATGGTCTTTGTCAGCAGCGGATTCATAAGAAATGTATCCTGTACCGTCTTCGGCAAAACGAATCTTGATGCAGTCAGCATCATCGGAGGAAAGCGTTATCGGCTCGACCCAGAGCTTTGTCTTTGTGCCGATGTAGGTGTAATTTGCATTGCCGGTCCCGCCATCTTTGTAGGCGACATAAGGAACGTCATTTCCGTCAAGGGCGAGAGATATATATTTGGATACCTGTACATCGATATTCCCCAGAATTCCGCCGACAAGTTCGGCCTTTTTGTCATTGAGATTGTACTTATAGACAGCCGGGGAGTAGCCGCTCGCTACTGATGAAGAAGCTTCGGTTGCGAGGACAAAGTAAGGAGTCCCGTCGGAAGCGATGTCAAAATCAATTCCGTACAGGTTAATTTTCGCCTGCACCGCCTCTGCTTCCTCTTCTCCATCTTCAGACGGAGTCTTTGTGAATTTTATGCTCTCAAAGACAGTCGTGATGTCAGACGCGAATTTGTACAGTGACACGGAATGCGTGTTCTGATTGAATACGAAGAGATAGCCGACGCCGTCGATTGTCTTGGATAATGTTTCGTAGGCATAATCGCTGATCTCTCTGCCCTGAATCGCGAGTTCCTGCGTCCAGCCCGTGCCGTCGAAATGAGCGAGGTTCAATGTCCTCTTCTTCAGATTGCCGGCATTTGCATTCAAGCCATAGCCTATATATATGGATGTCGCCGACAACGGCAGGAGACCTATCGTGGAGTAGGTGGCATTTGTCAGAGGTTTATAAAGCAGTCCTTCCTCTCCGACGAGCGAAGCCCCGCTGCCGTCAATCTTATAGAGGTTCACGAACTTCGAACCGTCATAACAAGCGAAATAAGGAGTCCCGTCTTCCGCAAATTCAAGCGTAGGCTGGTCTGCGATTGATTCTGTGACATCGCAAACCTTCACTATGCCCGCCCCGTCGTAGCGGAATACCTGCGGACGCTTATCTGCCGATTCCGCAGTCTTTGAGACAACGCCGAAGTATGGCTGGTGCGTCTTAGGATTTATTGCGAGGTAAGGCCCCTTGCTTATGGAGTCGTTTTCAGTACTCTTTGCCGCCAACACAAACGATTCTGGTTCGCCGAACGTCACTGTGACTGTGTAGAGCGCATTGGATTTTTCATTGACGGTGATGAGGAAGTCCACAGGATATGTGAAATCCACGGCGGTGACTCCGCTTTCGATTTCATCCTCGCCGACGGTCACCGTCGCACCCTCCGTGACTGTGAATGTAGGGATGAGCGACTTGACAGCCTCCTCTTCCGTTCCATACGGGAGAACGATGCTGACTGCGGATGACGGATTCTCGACCGTTATGTCAGACTTGAGCGCGGCATTCTTCCCGGCCGTGAAACCGAATGAAGACAGTTTTACTTCTACGACCGGCACTTCCTCTTCGGCCGGTTTGCAGGCAAACGCACACAGGGCGGCTGCCACAAAGAACAAAAGCTTTTTCATAAAAATACCTTGATTTATAAAAACTTAATGATGCTTACTTGGTCTTGCTGATTTTTATCGAGACATTGCGCTTCGACGGCCCCGGCACTCCGAGGATAATCCCGGCATCGGAACAATCGTGCAGTCTGAGTGTCAGCGTGTTGTCCTTCGATGAGTCAAGCGCGTGCGGCAGCCATTCAATTATGAAGACCCTGTCGTACACTCCCGGGGGGAACTTTACGGAAGCGGGGGAGACGACCTTGTAGTCAACCCCTTCAGTAAGCCCGTCACCGGCTTCGACCTCCACTTCCACGGAAACGGTGTCATCCCTCTTGACCGTACAGAAATGGATTGCGTACTGCCCCACGACGGAGCCGGCCTCATTGATTACCGTCGAACTCGAATTTCCCGGATCGAAGGCTATGTACCAGTCGCTGAATTCCTTGAAATCGTTGATATGACACGATGTCAAGGCAAGCGCAAGCAGCGTCAGCGCAAATGTTTTCGGATTGATCATCTCTGAGTTTCGTTGTTAGGGTTGGGTTGAATCTCCTTGTTGGCCTCGATTTCCACTCCCGGAATCGGGAAGATGAAGTCGTCATTCGGATATTCCATAAACTTTACCGTGGCGGTCGAGGACGCGTCCCGTTCGAGATTCTGCCTGTGCCTGCTTATGTCCCAGAGCCTGAAACCCTCGTGAAAGAGTTCCTTGAGCCGCTCCCGTTCCACGGCCTTCTCAAGTTCTTCCGCGTCCGAATACTCCGGCATACACGAAGATTCCGGCAGTCCTGTCGCCCTTGAGCGGAGCAGGGCGATGTCGGAGGCGGCGATGTCGAGATCACGCCCGAGTGCGCAGAGAGCCTCGGCGCGGATCAGATGCATTTCGGAGAGCCGGGACACGCAGATGTCGACCGCCTTCTCCTTGTCCGAGACCTCTTCAAGTATGGTGTATTTCATCGAGCATCCCATTGAACCCGTCTTCCCGTCGTAGTTCAGCAGCGAATACCTGACATCAGGGTGCGCCGCGTCCTCATCCGCAAGGAATATGTCCAGGAGCTTCTGAGACGGAAGCAGATAATGTGTCTGATAGTCAAAGGCTTTCGTCAGGTCGCGTGACTCGCTGTAGCCGTCGAGCGAGAAGATTGTCTCGCTGCCACGGTTGTTCACGGTCGTGAACATGTCGAAATATCCCTCCCTCGGGGTGAGGCTGAACCCGTAGTTTCCTATGACCTCGGAAGCCGCCGCAAGCGCCTGTTCATAGTCCTCCATATAGAGGTACACCCTCGCACGGAGAGCCTCCACCGCAGCTTTCGACACATAGTGAGTGTCCGGGGAACTGTCGTCCGGAAGTAGGGAATATGCGGTCGCGAGGTCTTCGAGAATGAACCCGTAGGTCTCGCGTGCGGATGAGCGGACAATGGATGCGTTCAGGTTCGGGAAAGAACGCATCACGACCACCCCGAGGTGCGAGGCGTCGGCGCTGTAGCCGTAGTGCTGGCTGTAGCATAGCGCAAGGTCGAGGGTGGCGAGAGCCCTGAGATAATGGGCCTGTGCAATCTGGCTGTCCACCTCCTGCGTCCTGAGAGGGTAGCGTGCGGAGACCTGGGGGGCATAGTCTATGACCTCGCAGGCATTGAGGACAATCTCGTAGGCCGACTTCCACACGAAGCCTATCGGAGTCGCGTTGTAGGATTCGGACAGGTCGAAGTTGTAGAGATAGGACCAGGCTGAACTTTCCGAAGCGTCCATCGTCACCATATCCCCGCATATTTCCGGATAGAGAACCATATACTTGTCGGTCAGATTGTTCATCAGCGAATAGCAGCCCGTTACGGCGGCCTTGACGCTTTCCGGCGAGTCATAGAACGACTCTATGTCGCTCTTGCCGATTTTCTCCACCTCCAGAAAGTCGCAGGAGACGGCGCAGAGGCAGGAAAGCGCGACAAGCCGCACTTCATTTGTCAATATGTCGAATATCTTCTTCATCTCAGAATTGGCAGTTGATTCCCAAAGTTATCGTCCTGTTGCGGGGATAACCGTACATCATGGTCTTGTATGAGTTTTCACCGGCCTTCATGTCGGGGGTGAAAAGGTAGACGTTGTCACATACGAGCGAAAAGCCCATCCCCTTCATCTTCATCCGGGAGACAATCTTCTGCGGAAGATTGTATGTCAGGGATATGCTGGCGAGGTCGAAATTCGTCCTGTTGTAGAGATGGCGGGAAGAGGTCATCTGCGACTTCGTGGAGACTTGTGAGACTTTAGGCAGCAAGGCTTTCTGCCCCGGAGTCGTCCAGCGGTACTTGTAGACCTCCACGGCCTGATTCCCGTTGCTGGAGGTTATGTCGTAGCCGTCGGCAATCATCTGTCTCGCGTAGGTGGCCAGCGCCCAGCCGCCGATGGAGTAGTTCAGCTGGATGCGCAGGCTTAGATTCCTGTACTGGAACTCGTTGATGAGTCCTCCGAAGACCACCGGATTCCTCGACTTGTCCGCCATCAGCCTGCGGTTGGAGACATTGTAGGTCTTGGTGAGATCCCCGTTGATGTCGTACCACATCGCGGAGCCGTCGGTCGGGTCCACGCCCGCCCACTCGACGAGGTAATAGACATTCTTCTCGTAGCCGGCCTTGTTGGCATATTCCCCGTAACTTGTCAGCATGTCGTTGTAGAGTTCGAGTATCAGGTTGCGGTTGTGGGCGATGTTCAGGGTCGTGTACCAAGTGAAATCGCCCCTGTGGATGTTGGTGCTGCGGATGTCCGCCTCTACGCCCTGATTCCTGACCGAGCCGATGTTGGCATACACCTTGTCGGCGGACACGGCGCGTGACACATAGACATTGGACAGGAGATTGTCCGTGGTGTTGTTGTAGTACTCGATTTCAAAGTCCAGAATGTCTTTCAGTTCAATCCTTGCCCCGACATTGAACTTCGCCGTCGTCTCCCACGAGAGTCCGGGATTCGGGACGGTGGATATGACCGCTCCGGAAAGCTTGCCGTAGCTGTAGGAATCGGAATAGAGGTAGCTTCCCTTCGCGACGGAGGTGTCGAGCCTCGAATTTCCGTCGATGCCGTAGGAAGCCTTGAGTTTCAGCATCTGGACGAGCGAAGAGTTGAAGAACGCTTCCTTGTGGATGTTCCACGATGCCCCGACCGACCAGAAATCAGCCCAGCGGGCATATTTCCCGAAGCTGGAATTGCCGTCGCGGCGGTAGTTCGCCGAAATGTAGTAGCGCGAATCGTAGGAATATGACGCGCGGGCGATCATCGACAGTCTCCTGTCCGGAGTGGTGCCGCTCGATGCGTTGACCGTCGACTTGTCGGCATATGTGATTTCCTTGATATTGTCCGTCATGAATCCCTGCGCGCTTGCGCTGAGGTATTTGTTGGTATGGCTGTACAGTTCCAGCACCGCGAGGGCCGAAACGCTGTGCTTCCCGAATTTGCGGCTGAAATTGAACCTGTTGACATTCTGCCACGAAAGATAGCTCGCATCGCCTCTGCGCGAATATCCCACACCCTCGCCGGCCGAATTCATCCCCTCAAGCGTCTTTTTCGAGTAGTAGATGTCCTCGTGCGAGCGGGTGATGTCGAAGGAGATGAGGGAAGTGAAGTCGAGCCCTTCGATTATATGGAAGGACAGCTGTCCGTTGGCCTTGACATAGAGCGAGGTCTGGCTGTCGTCCCCTTCATCCCTGTTGGGTATCTTGTTGTAGGTGAACTTGCGGACCGACCATCCCGGGAGCGACTGGTCCCAGATTTTGTAATAGAGCCTGTAGCTTCCGTCATCGTTGTATGGCGACAGGACGGGGGAGAGCTCAAGGTAGGACTTGTCAATGCTGACTATGTCGTTCAGGTTATATGACCCGTTGATTCCGGCCGTGAAGTCGAGCCATTTCGCGATGCTGTAGCTGTTCTTGCTGCTGAGCGTGAACCTCTGCTGGCTGTCTTTCCTCACCGTGTGCTTTTCCCGGTAATATGAGACCGAGGTGTAGGATGACGACTTTTTCGTGCCTCCGCTGAGGGATACGTTCGCATAGACGTTGTTTCCGAGTCCTATGCATTCGTCATACCAGGAAGTCTCCGTCGTGCTGTAGGAGTTCAAATCGTTGTCCTGGAGAGGGAAGTTCGCCATCGTGTATCCGGAATTCGTCCACGCCTCCTTCGCGACCTCCATATACTGCGCGGCGTTCATCATTTTGAACATCGTCGTCTTGTCGGCGGCCACCACTCCGAAGTTCACTTTCGCGGAGACGCTGAGGGGACGGTTTTTTCCGCCCGACTTGGTGGTGATGAGTATGACGCCGTTGGAGCCGTTGGAGCCGTAGATTGTCGTCTGGTCGGCATCCTTCAGGACGGTGATGGATTCGATGTCGTCGGGATCAAGGAATGAAAGCGGGCCCACCGTGCTTGACATCCCGCTCATCTGGTTTGTCTTTCCGCCGGTGTAGAACTGCACTCCGTCGACAATCCAGAGAGGCTCGCTCGAAGCGGCGAGGGAGGCGTCTCCTCGCACTCTCGTGTTGTAGCGCGAGCGTACCGTGGACGCATAGTCGGCGTTAGGAGAAACGGACAGCCCCGGCACAAGCCCCTGAAGCAGGTTTTCGACCCGGGTCTTCGGTTTGTCGACCAGCGCGGCGGAATTGACCTGAAAGGCCGAGCCGACCATATCCTCGCGTTTCTGCGCGGTCCCGTAGGCGCCCACAATGTAGGAGCCGTCGAGTTCGTTGTCCGGAAGAAGCCTGACATTCAGAGTCCCTCCGCCGGAATCCGCGGCAAACTCCTGAGACAGCATTCCGAGGTACTGGAATATGAGAGTGGCGTTCCTTTTCGGGGCGGCTATGGAATAGCGCCCGTCAATGTCGGTGCTCACGCCTGTGCTTGTACCCTTATAATATACGAACGCTCCGGCGACCGGTTCGCCGGTGTTGTCCGTCACCTGGCCGGAATAGACCTTCGCACCTCCGTCAGGCTTTCCTGACGGCTGTCCATATGCCGCCCCCCCCAACTGGATGAAGAGGACGACAAGGAGTGAGATGGAAATTGAAACTTGCTTTATCCCAATCATAGACACAACCTTACACTACTTTCCACCTGCAAAAGTAAGTATAATGATTATGATTTGCAAGTGGTAGCGGCAATATTGTGTTTTAAGTTTCGCAAGTGCGAAACTTAAATTACTAAACATCGGAACCAGCGATTTACGCGGATTGACAATCTGAAAATCAGAAATTCTGCCTATCTTCGCGTTCTTGAAATCATCCACGAAAATCTGACAGATTATGACAAAAGCGGAACAGCAGGCAAAGGCGGATTATGCGGAAAAGTTGAGACAGTCATTCCCTAAACAGGACTTCGGCATCACCGAAAGACAGGATCGGATGCTTGCCCTGATTGCGTCCAGCGACGGCCGCGAGATCAGCCCATCGCAACTGCTGAGCGGTATGCCCGGATTGAAAGCTTCGGACAGGGACGATGACATCAAGGCATTGCTGAAGTGTGGACTCATCGAAAGGTCACGGTACTTCTGGACCCAAGCATACACACTGAAAGACAGATATTTCTTTCTTGCGGCTCTGAATGCGCTGCTCTATTTCCCGGACACCGTAGAGAAGGGGAGACGGGCGAGGCTTGCGGGGAACTCGTCAAGACTTCACATTGTCTGGAAACTTGCGGAGGGTGACGATGTCACGTCATCGGTGTCAGAGTATCTTCGGTGGAATCAGTCAGCGGCCGCATCGTTCCCGGAAATAGTCGGTCTGAGCGTGTTCGACCCCGTGTTCCGCGCCCTGCCTCAGGCCTATGTCGCGTTGGCGGTATCCTACAGACTTGAAAATCTGATTGCGGACAACAGCATAAACTCTGAAGAACTGGAGCTTCTCGGGGACTTTGTCCGCAGACATCTTAAAGACAAAATGCAGGCATTGCTGCTTGCCGAGGTCGAGGGCGTACGCTTCCTTTTCTGCGGGAAATCGAATCCCGTTCCGGACATCGCAGATCAGATCAGCGAATGGCCGGGTGCGGTTGCCGCAATCTCCGCCCTCTATGCCGGGGATTACGGAAAGGCCGCCGAGCTGATGGACAAGGCGCTCAAAGTCCATAACAAGACTTCCGGAATGAAGAATGTATTCTCGTCATCTCTTCTGACATATTTCCTTATTGTCTCCTACCTTCTTTCGGACGACGTGAAGAGCAGGAAGAAACTCGACCAATATCTGAAGAAATGCCAGCAGAACCGGGAATTGCCATATCTTCAACCGGCCGCATTTCTGCTTGCCTCACTCTCCGACGGGGTTTCAGAGCGCATCGCGGAGCAGAAAATCGCGGATGCCGCTTCAAATGCCGATCTGACGGCCCGTGCGCTTGCAGCCGGGATTGCCCGAAGCCGCAATTTCCGAGTTTTCTTCCAGCCGCCGATGTCGAAACTTGCGATTGTCCGCCACGAAACGGGGGACTGCACAGGTGAGGAAAAGGCCGGTCTTGAGAAACTCTACGGCGGGCCGTCGCTGCTTTCCCGCCTCAGGGCGAAGCAGCCTTGGGAAATCGCTCTGGAAAAGCTGTCCGGTCTCCTGGACCATGGCGGTTCCGCGCAGTCTTCCGCCTCGGGGACGGCCGGGAAGGACAGGCGGATTCTGTATCTTGTCATTAATGACGAAAAACTTGAAATCCGAGAGCAGAATCGTCTCAGGAACGGCAGCTGGGGACAGGGCAAGCGGGTGTCAGTCGGCTCTTTCTGCACCGGGATGTACAACGACATAAGCGACGATTCCGACCTCAAGGTTCAGACCCGCATAGCCAATGACAGGTACTCCGACATATCAATCGGAGCCCTATTCCCGGCTCTTGTCGGTTGTGACAGGGTCTATCGTGAATCATATATCCCCGCGGCAAAGATTGAAATCGGCGAGGAACTCCCCTACATAGATGTGAAACTCAAGAAAGGGGGTTACGAATTTTCGACCAACGTGCCCTTGTCGCGATACCAGCGGGAATGTAACCTTGAAAATGTGGTCCGCCGCGACAAACTTCACTACGCCGTCATCCGTCTGAACAAGATACAGGCTCAGCTGCTGCTGAGACTGAAGGAGGTGGGCGTCAAATTCCCGGAAGAGTCCACGGCCGCGCTGAAGGACTTCATCGGCAAGCTTTCCCGCATCATAGAGATTCATTCTCCTCTTCTGGAGAACGGCTCGTCGCTTGAGGAAAAGCAGGGGAACGCGATGCTCTATCTCCGCATAATCCCGAAATCCGGAATGTTCAACGCGCTTCTCTACTCCCGTCCGCTGGAAAACGGAAAACTCACATTCTTCCCGGGCGAGGGGGAGGCAGTCTACTATGATTCGGACGATTCCGGACGGTGTCAGGTCAAGCGCGACCTCCGTGCCGAGCGTACGGCGCTGAAGACTTTCCTTGCCGGGACGGGGCTTGACGCCTTCGAGTCCGACGAGGGGATGTACAACCTCGCTCCGGAGGATATGCTGCCTGTGGTCGATGCCTGCCGGGGTTTGCAGGACATATGCGTGCTGGAATGGCCGGAGGGGCGCAGCCTCAATGTCCTCGGAAAACTCACCGCGCAGAGCATCAAGATAAACCTGCGCTCCAAGGAGCAGTGGTTTGAAATCGAGGGCGATGTGCAACTGCCTGACGGTCAGTCCCTCAGCTTGGAACAGATTATGGCGGCTCTCGGCTCCGGAGGATATGGCGGCGGTTACCTGCGTCTTGGGGAGAGCGACTATCTTTCCCTCTCGGATTCCCTTGCGAAATACCTCAAGCGTCTCGAAGCCATCACCCAGTCGGGAAGGGGAGGCGAGCGCGTTTCACTTTTCCAGACCGGGGCTCTCGCCGACATCGTCCGCAAGTCAAACTTGGATGTCAACACTGACGAGTCCTACCGTGACAGGCTCGTGAGAATCGACGAGGCGGTGACGCTGAATCCGCAGGTTCCGTCCGCGCTCAAGGCTGAACTGCGTGACTATCAGGAGGAAGGCTTCCGCTGGATGGCCCGTCTCGACCACTGGGGAGCAGGAGCCTGCCTTGCCGACGATATGGGTCTGGGCAAGACCGTGCAGACCATAGCCTTCCTGCTGTACAAGGCTGCGAAGGGTCCGTCTCTTGTGGTGGCTCCGGCATCGGTGCTGATGAACTGGAACAGGGAGCTCGCGAGATTCGCGCCGTCTCTCAACGCGGTCATCCTGAACGAGCAGGACGACAGGCTTGACGCGCTCTCCGGAGTGGGGGAATATGATGTCGTGCTGACGACCTACGGGCTGCTCGTGCGCGAGAAGGAGGCTCTGACTTCGAGGGAATGGAATGTAGTCTGCCTTGACGAGGCGCACACGATAAAGAACCGGGGCACGAAGATGTCCGATGCGGCGATGGCTATCAAGGCCGGCTCGCGGGTGATTCTCACCGGAACTCCGGTCCAGAACTATCTCGGGGAGCTGTGGAATCTCTTCCAGTTCCTGAATCCGGGACTGCTGGGCAGTTATGAGTCGTTCCGTCAGAAGTTCATCGCACCGATTGAGGAGGCGGAGGACAAGGACCGTCAGGCCCAGCTCAAGAGGATAATCCAGCCTTTTATGCTGCGCAGGACGAAATCCGAGGTGGTGGAGGAACTTCCGGAGAAGACGGAGATATACCGTGCCGTGCCTATGAGCGCTGCGGAGTCTGTCGCCTACGAGACTATGCGTCTTGAGGCGAAGAATGAACTTGAGCAGGACACAAAGGTGAATATGAATGCGCTCGCGGCAATCACGAAGCTTCGCGAGGCCGCCTGTGCGATGCCGCTGGTGAAGACAGGCTGGGCGGAGACTCCGACCAAGCTGAGCGCGTTGCGGGAGCTTGTGGGCGAAATCACCGCCGGAGGGAACAGCGTGCTGGTGTTCAGCCAGTTCACCGGTTTCCTCGACCTTGTGTCATCCGCCCTTGAAAAGGAGGGCATCCCTCATTTCTACCTCCAGGGTTCGACCCCGATAAAGAAGCGTCAGGAGATGGTGACCGCGTTCCAGAGAGCGGAGAGGCCGGTTTTCCTGATAAGTCTCAAGGCTGGGGGACTCGGGCTGAATCTGACCGGGGCGAACTATGTGATACATCTCGACCCGTGGTGGAATCCGGCCATCGAACAGCAGGCCACCGACCGCGCCTACCGCATAGGCCAGCAGCAGAATGTGACCGTATATCACCTGATTGCGCAGAACTCCATCGAGGAGAAGATTCTCCGTCTCCACAAGACCAAGCAGAACCTCGCCGATGCCATCCTCGAAGGTACCTCAGTCAGCCACGCCATCACCCTCGACGAACTCCGCGAACTCATCCGGTGATTTCAGCCGTTTTTGCGGAGTAAATGTCCTCCATCGAAAGCCCCCTGAAGTCATTCCATTTGAACCAGGCGGGTTTGAGTCCCCGCTGAAGTCGCTTCCTTTTAAAAAGGAAACTTTCCGCATTTTCTTTCCTTTTCAAAAGGAAAACGCTATATTTGCAAAAAACTACGAGAGTATGGAACTTCGCAGAATATTTCAGTCAATCATAGCGCTGCATCAGGATGAGATTCCTTATGACGGCCTGATTTCGAGGAATCTGTCGTTGCCTGCAGCAGGGGAGGCCATAGTCACCGTGACCGGAATACGCCGGTGCGGCAAGTCCTCATTGCTGCGCCTTGCCATAAACAAACTCCTCGCGGCAGGGATTCCGAAGGAGCGCATTCTTTACATCGAGTTTGACGACGAGCGCTTTTCTTCGATGCAGGTCTCGGACTTTGACGACATACTTCAGGCATATCGTGAGATGTTTCCGGAGCAGTCGCTGAAGGACGTCTATATGTTCTTCGATGAGATTCAGCTGATTAAGGGGTGGGAACTGTTTGTGCTTCGGACATTCAAGAGTTACTGCAAGCACATATTCATCACCGGAAGTACAGCAGAAATGCTCTCCGGGGAAATGGCCTCGGCTCTGAGGGGTTGGCCGGATGAATATGTCGAATATCCCCTGAATTTCAAGGAATATCTCAGATTTCGTTCCATCGTGCCGGATTTATATTCCGAAGACGGGACGGCAGTCATCAGGGCGGCGTTCCGGAGATATTGCGCGGAGGGCGGTTTTCCCAAGGCTGTCCTATCCGAAAACGAAAGCGCGAGGATAAAGGTTCTTCAGTCCTATTTCAACACGATGCTCTTCCGCGACCTTATCGAACACTACGACATCAAGTCATCCCCTTCTGTGGTAAAGTATTTTTTGAAACGAGTCTTTGAGAATACGACGAAACCAACGAGCGTGAACAATATCTACAATGAACTGAAGTCCGCCGGAATGAAAGTTGGAAAGGATTCGCTCTATGAGTGGCTGGAATATGCCTGCAACATATTCCTTCTTTACAAGCTTCCGTGCTACACGCGCTCAGTCCTGAAAGAATCCGCCTTGCCGGCGAAGTATTACGTGGCTGACAACGGCCTGCGGAGCGCTGTTCTCACAACCCGGAGTCCGGATGAAGGCAAATCACTGGAAACCATCGTGTTCTTCTTTCTGCATGGCAGCCTGGGAAGCGAGGACAAACTCTACTATTTCAGAGAAAGCGCCGGCGAGTGCGACTTCGTGGTCCAGAGGGGGAACAAAGTCGATGAGCTGGTTCAGGTCTGCTGGGAACTGACAAAAGAAAACCGTTCAAGGGAGATTGACGGCCTGCTTGCCGCCTCCGAGGCCTCCGGTTGTCACAACTGCCGCATAATCACCTTTGAACAGGAAGAAACCATCACAGAAAACGGGCTGGCCATCCCGGTCATTCCTGCGTGGAGGTTTTAAAAACATCCGAGATTACCTTGTATCCAGCAAAGGAAGAATGTGCGAAAAAGATGAATCCGCCACGGAATGAACGATAAATTTCATCCATGGCGGAATCGTCTCCGTCAATCATACGCTAGATATAATTTCCGCCGGTCATTTTTAATTCAAACATTTCTACACGCGGAGGTAAAAGTCGCAGAGGCTACTCACTATCTTTTTGCAAGTTCTGCAGGAAAGCGTCGTTCGTCGGATACTTCCTCATCCTCTCCTGAAGGAGTTCCATCGCCTCGATTGAGTTCATATCGGAGAGGAAGCGGCGCACAACCCACATCCTCTGGGCTACAGCCGGGTCGTAGAGCAGGTCGTCGCGGCGGGTCGAGCTGAGCGTCACGTCGATGGCAGGGAAGATGCGCTTGTTCGCAAGCTTGCGGTCAAGCTGGAGCTCCATATTGCCGGTGCCCTTGAACTCCTCGAAAATCACGTCGTCCATCTTGGAACCCGTTTCGGTGAGCGCCGTGGCTATGATGGTGAGCGAACCTCCGTTCTCGATGTTGCGGGCCGCTCCGAAGAACCTCTTCGGCTTGTGGAGGGCGTTCGCGTCCACACCTCCGGAAAGCACCTTGCCGGAAGCCGGCTGGACGGTGTTGTAGGCGCGGGCGAGACGGGTGATGGAGTCGAGCAGGATGACCACGTCGTGGCCGCACTCGACCATACATTTCGCCTTTTCGAGAACCATATTCGCGACTCTCACGTGCTTCTCCGCAGGCTCGTCGAATGTCGAGGCGACAACCTCGGCCTTCACCGTGCGGGCCATGTCCGTCACCTCCTCGGGGCGCTCGTCGATGAGCAGCACAATCATATAGACCTCCGGGTGATTGTCCGCAATCGCGTTGGCTATCGACTTGAGCAGCATTGTCTTACCCGTTTTCGGCTGGGCGACTATGAGTCCGCGCTGACCTTTTCCTATCGGGGTGAACAAATCCACGATGCGGCAGGAGAGGTCGTCGTGCCCGTTGCCCAGGAGATTGAACTTCTCGTCCGGGAAGAGGGGAGTGAGGAAATCAAACGGGATGCGGTCGCGGATGGACTCCGGAGAGCGCCCGTTGATGCTCTTCACCCTCACGAGCGGGAAGTACTTGTCAGTGTCACGCGGCGGACGGATGTCTCCGACAACCGTGTCTCCCATCTTGAGGGCGTACTGCTTGATGATTCCCTGTGAAACATAGATGTCGTCCGGCGAGCTTATGTAGTTGTAGTCGGACGAACGGAGGAATCCGTAGCCTTCCGGAAGGGTCTCGAGAACTCCGGTGGCCTCCACCGTGCCCTCGAACTCGATGCGCGGCTGCCTCTGCTGGCCGTTGTTATGGTTGGACTCCCTGCTGCCGCCGTTTCCGCCGTTGGAATTGCCGTTCTGGCCGCCTTCCCCTCCGTTCTGCTGTGCCCCGCCTTCCTGATGGTTGTTGTGCCGGCTGTTGCGTTCCTTAAGTTTCCTTGTGATTGCCTCCACCTCGGCGTCAAGAGCCGGGTCGCGGACGACAGCGGCCTTGGCCTGGCCGTTTTCCTGTGCGGTCCGGTTCTGCTCAACATGGTTCTGCGCTGTCTGCGTCTGTTCTGCCTGGTTATGTCCGGTCTGAACGGAAGACTGCTGCAGCTCCTGCGGGGTGACACCGGAATCATAAACTGCATTTTCGCCCTGGGTATCCTGAACGATGCGCCGTCTGCGTCCGCGCTGCCGCGTCTGCTCTCCGGAAGCCTCCGTTTTCGGTGCGGAGATTTCCTGAACCGGAGCATCCTCCGCCACGCCATCCGCAGTAATGGCGGTCGAGACGGTGTTCACCTGCTCTTTCTGAGGCTTTCTGCCCCTGCGCTGCTTCTGCTGCCCGGAAGTCTCGTCAGTTTTAAGAATCTGCTGCTGGGCGCTTCCTTCAGGCAATTTCTGTGCTTCGTCATTCACCGGCACATTTCCCTCAGCATGCGTCGGAGCCTCCTTCGTCCTCTGTTTCAGATTTCCTCTCTGTTTCAGATTCTCTTTCTGAGTCTGATTCTCTTTCTGAGTCTGATTCGATGTAACTTTTGCTGTGTCCTGCTTTACGTTCTCCGCCTGAGGCTTCGCATCGCCGGAACTCCTGCCCGGGCGGCCTCTGCGTCCGCGAGTCCTTTCAGGAAGTCCGGCGGCAATTCTCGCCGCCTCCTTTTCTGCTTCCTTTTCAGCATCGTGAGCGGCTTTCGTAGCGGCCTCTGTGTCCAGAATGGCATATACAAGGTCGTCCTTGGACATTTTCTTGAAATTCTTAATCTTGAGTTCAGAAGCGAGTTCCACCAGTTTCTCCTGGTCCATCTCCTTCAATTCAAAAATCTTATGCATAAAAATCGTATTAAATTCAGATTATCCGTCGGGGCATAGAACCGCCCCAAAGAGAATTGACGCCGCAAAGTTATAAATATTTCCGGATATTCAAATATGACTCCGTTACTTGTAATTGTTGTCCCAGAACGAACTGCTCTTCTTGAACCTGAGCAAATCCGCCAGTGCCGCCGCATTCGCCGCTATCCTGAAACTCCAGGACTGCCACTTTCCCGTAGGCACCCATGAGAAGGAAATGTTGAAACAGTGAAGATCATAAGTCGCTGAAATCTGCGTGGTTGTGAGCTTCATCGCCATGATGTCGAATCCCGTCTGCATGTTTATCGACAGCTTTGGAGTAATCTTCACGTTTCCCGAGATTCCGAGTGTCTGGTTGAAGCGGTGGTTCGTGATGAGCTGTTGAGTCTCAGACAGATACGAATACGATTTGCTGTAGGAGAACGAATAGTTGAAATTCACCGACCACGGCACATTAGGATTCATGTAGTAGAGCCATCCTCCCGGGATATATTCTCCCGTAACGGGATGATAGTAAATCCGCGTATAGTAATCCGCCGGGTTGCCTCCCGACTGCTTCGTCCCGTCGTTCCCGTTGATTTTCCCTTCACCCGAAAGCGAGTAGGAGAGGGATGCGCTCGCGTTCGTCAGTCTCAGCAGCGGACCTCCGGCAGCGATGCTGAATTTGTTGTACTTGCGTCCGCGTCCGTCCACCGCATAGGGATCGAGGTTGCAGTTCGCGCTGATTCCGAGCTTTCCGAACACCGAGGTCGAGAGAGACACGCCCACATTGTTCATTTTCAGGGAGTCTGCGAGGAAATTATAGCCGGTGCTGAAGTTCAGCTGGTCAATGAGCTTTATTTTCTTCGAGCCTGTCCCGGTCGTGTCGCGCAGGTCGCGGACCTTGGCCTCGAAGTTGTTTCCGAGGCTCATGCTGATGCTTCCGGTCTTCCCCTTGCCCGGCGCAGAATAGAGAGCTCCGCTGTAGTTGTAGATGTTGTAGTCCCTGCTGACCGTCTCACCGGTCTTCGGATCCGTATAGCTGAGCGTCCTCCAGCCGTTGAACGCGAGTCCTTTTTCAGGAGAATAGTTCATCGAAATCGAAGGTGAGACCACATGCCTGATTGCCTGAAGCTTGCGGTGCTGTCCGAAATTGAACATACCGTACAGACGCGTGCTCATCGATATTCCTCCGGAATAGGTGTGCGTGGCCCCGAATGTCCCGAACTGCTTGCCGAGCGTCGTCTCGACGACCCCCGTGCCTTCAATGAGATTCCCGTCGGCGTCGTATTGAGGCTCGATGAATTTCATTTCCTGCTTCCGGAAATGCCAGTTCATGCCGTAACTGATGCTCGGGGTGACATTTATATATTTGAAAAGGGTGAAATTCGGAAGCCCGATCTGGAAGCTGTGCGTCATTCCGTTCTGGAACTTGTCCGCGAATCCCGGCTGCCCGAACTCCTTCGCCTCGAAGTTCACTTTGTTCTGGAGCGTCGTGCTGTAGCCGATTGAGAATTTCTCATAGAACTTCTCCTTCCCGACGCGGTTCTTTTTCTTGAACGGATAGATGCGGCTCATGGAAAACGTCACGTTCGGCAGGGTGAACGAGTAGTTGCAGAGTGTGTCGCGAGTGTTCTGGCTGTGCAGGGCGTTCACCGAAAGGTTGAACTTGCCGTTCCAGTTCTTGGAGAATGATATGGAAGACGAAATCTGGTTCTGGAGAGCCTCAGTCACCGAATGGGAATTGTACCTGCTGTTCGCCGGGCTGGAAAAGTTCACCGAGGCGCTGAATGAAACGCCCGGAATCGCCTTGGAATCCTGCGAGTGGCTCCATTTCACGCCGAAGTTGCGGCTCTGGAAAAAGTCCGCCGCTCCCTTCTCGCCCGTCTGGTCATTCGAGAAGTTGAATGCGAAGGTTCCGGTGCATTTGTAGTTCACCTTATATCTCGAATTGACATCGATGCTCCAGGAACCGAGGGTGTAGAGACTCGTGGTGAGAGATATGTCGAAATAGTCTCCGATTACGAAATACAGCCCCAGATCGCGGAGGTAGAATCCTCGCGCCGTTTCCTCGCCGAAAGTCGGGATGAGTATTCCGGTTGCCCTGTCAGGGCGCTTGGGGACGAAGCCGAAAGGAAGCCCCACCGGCAGCGGTACATCCATTATCACGGGATATGCCGGACCGAAAACGGTCTTCTGCGACGGTTTGGTGATGACCTTCGCCGCCGTGAGGTTCAGATAGTAATGGGGATGTTCGGCATCGCAGACCGTGTATTTCCCGTGTGTTATGTTTATGGAATTGTCCGGCATCATCTTGATGTTCTTCCCGTGCAGGATTCCGTCGGCTTCCTGAGTCACGATGTTGGTGATGCGCGCCTTGCGGCTCTTGAAATTGTAGCGCAGCTCCTCCATTGTGTAGGACTTGCCGCCCTGACTCATCGTCGGCTGACCGGTCACGTTCCCGAGCGTGTCTTTCGTCCCCCGGGCGAAGAGGGTCTGGGTCTGGAGGTCATATTCCATGTAGTCGGCGGTCAGTTTCAGATCCCCGTAGGTCACGGAAACGTCTCCGTAATAATAGACTATCCTCTTTCCTTCGCTGAAGTCCTCCACAATCGAGTCCCTTGCGGCGGAGAACGCCGGACGCTCAAGCGAAGACTTGCTCAGCATCGCGACTGAATCGGCCTTGAACAGGGAGTCCGCGACATGTATGGAGTCCCGGACGGCCTTCAGGGAATCCGCAGCGACCTTTTGGGCGCTGTCGAGCACCTGTGCGGCGACTTCAGTATCCGCCTTTTTCTGTCTTCTTCGCGAACGGCGGTTGTCCTGGGACGAGGGGAGCACGAAAGAACAAAGCACCAGCAGCATGACCGCTGCCAGCGCCATATTCCGTAAATTATTGCTCCCTAACGGTTTCAACATCAAATGGCAAAAATAATCCCGAATTTTCCCTCTCATGAAAGGTACGGCGGACTGTCAGACCGCGCTCAAAAATTCGGTTATGTGCACTTTTTTTTCTAATTTTGCAACCGACAAAATTACGACTAATTTCGTTCATTAGCAAATCGTGTGCTGACATGAGCCGTTTTTCCAGACATTTCCGTGCCGTCTTCCCGCTGCTTGCCGTCCTCGCTCCGGCATGGCTCTCCGCGCAGACTTCCGCGAAATCCGCCGGGCGGAAAACCGGGACGGAAGCGAGGCTCGGACTGAACACGGTCGTGATAGACCCCGGACACGGAGGGAATGACCCCGGGTGCATATCGAAGGACGGAAAGACAAAGGAAAAGAACCTGACGCTTGACATATCTCGACTCCTCGCCAAGAAAATCCGCGCCGCCTACCCGGAGATGAAGGTTCTGCAAACCCGTAACTCCGATGTTTTCGTACCTCTCGTACAGCGCGCCCGGATTGCCAACGATGCCAATGCAAATCTTTTCATCTCCATACATATAAACGCCATTGCAGGCAGCGGCCCGAACGGCTGCTCCGTCCACGTCCTGGGACAGTCGTCCAAAAAAGGACGGGACCTCTACTCGAACAACTTCAACGAATGCGCCCGCGAGAACTCGGTGATTCTCCTTGAAGACGACTACAGCACGAATTACCAGGGCTTCGACCCGAACGACCCGGAGTCGTCAATCCTGTTCTCACTCATGCAGAATGCCTATCTTGAACAGAGCCTCATGTTCGCCGACAATGTGAACCGCGCGCTGCTCAAGGGTCCATTCAAGACAAGCAGGGGAGTGCATCAGGACCCTTTCCTCGTGCTGTGGAAGACCGCGATGCCGGCAGTCCTCATAGAATGCGGGTTCATCAGCAACGCCTCCGACCTCGCCGTGCTGCGCAGTGACGCAAAACTCGATGAGATTGCCGACTGTCTTCTGGAGGCTTTCAGACAGTTCAAGACTGATTACGACCGCAGCCTTGACATCAAGACACCGGACCGGGAGTCTCAAGCACAGGACTTATCGGCCCACACACCGCTTTCCGGGACCTCCGTCCCGGCGGTTCAGAATGCCGGGGCTCAGCAGGCGGCTTCCGGGACAGTCCGGTACGGCACGCAGATTCTCGCCCTGAGCCGGCTTCTTCCCGACGGAGATGCCGCGTTCAAGGGGCTGAAAGCGGAAGCCGTCCGGGACGGCGGCCTGTACAGATATATGGCGGGGTGCAGCGCCTCCCTCGAATCCGCCCTTGCGGAAAACAAAAAAATCCGGGAAAAATTTCCCGACTCCTTCCTTGTCAGGGTATCTCCGGACGGCAAGGTCGAAAGACAGCGCTGATCCGGTGGGGATTCGACCCGACAGACGCTGAATCATGCAGACATACAATGGAAAGTAACAGATATTGACATGAAACATCAGAAAGAACTGAAGATAGGGATATTCGCGGCGGTAATCCTCGTCGGCTCGTTTTTCGTCATCAACTACCTTCGCGGCCGGGACGTGTTTCACCGCGAGATTGAACTGAAAGGGCATTTCGGGAATGTCGAGGGGCTTGTCCCTTCTGCCATAGTACAGTACAGGGGGTACAAGGCCGGTCAGGTCTCCTCGGTGGTCTACTGCCCGGAGACGGACAGTTTCGAGGTGGTATGCTCCATCGACAGAAAGTTCCGCATACCGGAGGATTCGAGGATGACAATCTTCAGCACCAGCATCATGGGCGGAAAGGGAATCGTTCTGGTGCCAGGCGGGTCCGAAACCATGGCGCAGGACGGTGACGAGCTTCCTGTGGCCGTTCAGGCGGATCTGGTCGAGTCGCTTGCGGGGAACATAGGCCCGCTCATGGAGGGCCTTTCGGAAACGGTGAAAAAGCTCGATGAAACAGTCGCCCTCGTGAACAGCCTGCTCGGAGAGGAGAACAGGGCCAACATAAACCGCGCTATCGCCGACCTCAGACGCACAATGTCCAATGCGGCCTCGCTTACGGGAAGTCTCAACTCCAAGTCCGCAGACCTGCAGACATTCATCGGGCAGTTGAGCGAAATCTCCATAAAGCTCGCGTCCATAGCCGAGAAAGCCGACGGGACGCTGGACAGCCTCGGCAAATTCGCGTCCAAGCTTGAAAAGAGCGACATCGACGGACTCGTGGATTCCGTGACCCGCCTTTCCGAGTCCCTTCAGAATCCGGACGGCTCCATGGGCAAATTCCTCAAGGACGGAAATCTCTACGACTCCGCCGATTCACTTGTCAATGAGCTGAAC
>CAVDEO010000039.1:0-19992 GCA_963607915.1 bacterium | reverse complement strand
TGCTCCGGTTTTATTTTCTTGTCCGCCTTGCATCTCCCCATTTTATGAAATCAGGCCTCACAGATACTTAAAACGGGAATCTGCGGCGTTGGACTGCGATAAATTATGATATGAAATTGAATTTGGAAAAACCGGTGGTTTTTTTTGATATTGAGAGCACCGGACTGAACATACCTTCGGACTCGATAATCGAGCTTTGCTTCGTGAAGGTTTTTCCCGACGGGGAAAGACGGGTCAAGACCTGGCGGGTCTGCCCTTGGGACTATCTGAACAACTGCCAGAGGCCGATTGACCCGAGCGCCCTGGCCGTGCACGGGATTACGGACGGGGAACTGAAGGACGAGCCGAAGTTCTGGGAAATCGTGGATGAAGTCGTCGAATGGCTGAAGGATTCGGAACTCGGAGGGTACAACTCCCAGAAATTCGACCTGCCCATGCTGGCTGAGGAAATCGAGCGGACACGGACATTCAGGCACAAGGCTCTTGACATCGACCTGCACGCGAAAAAGATGATTGACGCGCAGCTGATTTATTTCGCCTACGAGCCGCGCAACCTCAAGGCCGCCCACAAGTTCTACTGCGGCTGCGACTTCGAGAACGCTCACGCCGCCGAGGCCGACGTGCTCGCTACGGTCGAGGTTGTGGAGGCGCAGCTTGACAAATATTCGACGGTGGATCCAGACAAGGGGTTCCCGGTGCTCAAGAACGACCTGAACGCGCTGGCCGGATTCGTCAAGACGAAGTATGTCGATTTCGCCGGCCGCCTGATTCTCGGCGACAAGGGCGAGCCGGAGGTGAACTTCGGCAAATACAAGGGGAAACCGGCGCGCTGGGTCTATGAGAACGACCCGTCCTATTTCAGCTGGATTGACAGGGGCGACTTCATGCTCGACACGAAACACCAGTTCGCGAAGCTGAAGGAGCAGTTCGAGACCGAAAAGCGCGAGGCCCTCCGCAAGCCGCTCAGCGCGAGCGAAACGGCAGACGCGGCTGCAGCCCTGAAAGAGAAATTCGGCAACAGACTCTGAAAGGGACACTGAATGAGGAGGAGGCTTTGAAAGCTGAATCCGGAACAAAGACTGAAACATATGAACATCGTTGTAAGACATCTGGACGGAACCTGCACATGCAGGCCCGACACCACCTGGGAGCGCGAGAACAAGGACATCTACGCGGTTCCCGCAGTGAGCGCATACCGCTTCGCTCCGGTTCTTTTTGTCCGCGTCAGCAAGGCCGGCAAATGCGTCGGCTACAAGTTCGCGTCACGCTACTACGACGGGTTCAACTTCGGGGTGCTGCTCTACGGCGGACTCCGGACAGGAACGGCGTCCGCTGAATCCTGTACGGAACCCGGAAAGTCATCCGGAAATGCATCCGGACTCCACTGGTCGTCCTGCCTCGACCACAGTTCAATACTCCCCTTCCCGCTCTACAATCCGCTCGTTCTCGAAAACGACGAGAAGGAGTTCAAGTTCAGGAAAAACGGGACAGTGCTGTTCAGTACAGGGGAAGGAAGCGCGGAAACGGTGGAGAACGCCATCGCAGAAGTCTCAGAACTGGTTTCGCTGCGAATCGGAGACATCATAGCCGTCGAACTTCAGGAACCGCTTCCGCTTGCAGAAAGGCAGTCCTGCGAAAACTCTCAGGACTGCCTTCTCACCGGCGAATTTCTTGAGACGGAAACCTTCCGCCATCAGATAATTTTCTGAACCGGCCGCTCCGACCGGTCAACTTGAACCGTCACAAAGGTCAGCTGGAACTGCCACAAAGGATTGAGCCGTGCAATCCTTTGTGACGGCGTTCTACTTGTGGCGATACCATTCCTGCATCACATAGAAAGCCTTCTTCCGGCCTCCCTGATCGGAAATCAGCCCCTTGCGGTTGAAGTCGTCCTGTATGTCGACCATCTGGCGGCGAGGAGACCGGAAATCCTTGAGAACCCACGGTGTCGTACCGGCAAGACCCGGAATGCGGTCAAGCATTCCTATGCTGTGACGGTAGAGATCCTCCATATACTCTTCCGTAAACCTCTCTGTGACATCGCCGTGACGGCCATAGACCGCACCTCCTCCGAACTCGGAGATGAACACAGGCTTCTTTATCTCGAAAGTCCAGTTCAGCCTGTCGCATTTTTCCGGAGTTCCGTCATACCAGCCCACATACTGGTTGAAACTTATCAGATCCACGAGTGAGGCGAGTTCATCGTTGACAGTCACCAGATTCTTGCTCAGATACTCCTTCTCCATCGCCGCGCTCACAAGCCGCGTTCCGTCAAGTTCGCGGGCCTTCGCAATCAGCGAGCCGAGAAATTTCAGCCGGGCATCTCCGTGAGGGGTCTCGTTGGCGACAGACCAGATGACGACGCATGCGCGGTTCTTGTCCCTGGCAATCATGTCGACAAGCTGGGATTCCGCATTGGCATAGGTCTCGGGATTCTCCCACTGGATGGTCCAATAGACCGGAATCTCAGACCAGACCATCAGCCCCATCTCCTCCGCGACGCGCACCATGTGCTCGTTATGCGGATAGTGCGCGAGACGCACGAAATTGCAGCCGAGTTCCTTGGCCCAGCCGAGAAGAATCCTCGCATGCTCCTCCGAATACGCCCTGCCGCTCTTCCCGTACGGCATCTCCTCATGGATGGAAACGCCCTTGCAGAAAATCTTCTTGCCGTTGAGAAGTATGTCCGTGCCGCGCGTCTCGATGGTTCTGAAGCCGATTCTGTCAGAAACGGAGTCCGTCTCCGCAGTGAAAGTCACGTCATAGAGCTTGGGATTCTCCGGAGACCAGAGCACCGGCGAGAATTTAAATGAGAACTCCGCACGCCCGGAAGCATCGGTACGCACCTTTCTGCTGATTTTGAGTTCCGGAATCGAGACGGTCACGGTCTGCTCCGCCGCGTCTCCGTCAAGCTGAATCCAACCGGCAGCCTCGTTTGTCGAACCTTTCTTCAGCTGGAGGGAGTAGTCGCGGATGAAAGTCATCGGAGTCTCGACAATCATCACGCTGCGGGTGAGACCGCCATAGTTCCACCAGTCGGAATTGATTGTCGGCACGCCCTCGGGCAGCCTCTTGTTGTCCACCTTGACGACAAGCGAGTTCTCACCGTCCTTCAGACGGCCCGTGACCTCGAAATTGAAGGGAGTGTAGCCACCGACATGCCGGCCGATCTTCTTTCCGTTGAGCCCCACAATCGCCTCATAGTTGGCCGCGCCGAAATAGAGGAAAGTGCGCTTCCCCTCCTTCGGGGTGTATGGGAAACGGTTCCTGTACCAGACCGTGCCTTCGTAGTAATAGAGTTCGTCCCTCTGGGTGTTCCAGTCGCCAGGAACAAGCAGAGTCCTGTCAGTGTTGAAGTTGTACTCGTAGAGTTTCGTCCTGTCGGCGTTGAAGTCATCGTCTGCGAAATAGGACGCGGCATCGCTGAGAGGAGTCCGGCGGTAGCTGTAGTACCCGTTCTCGTAAGGGTCGACAATCGTCTTCCAGAGTCCGTCCAGAGAGAAGGTTTCACGCCCCTGCACATTGATGATCTGCGGCGCGGGAGCCGGTTCAGAGGCTGAAGCCCCGTTTGCTGCAACCGGCATCGCCGCCGCAAGCGTCAGTGCGGAAAACACCGCAAAAATTCTGTTTGTCTGCATATTGTGTTATGATTATGTCTGTAGTCATCCGTCAGTCGGCACCCACCCATGTACGGCGATATCCATCAGGCACGCCGTCATTTGTAAGTCCGCAGTCAGCAAATTCCGTGCACGCACACGAAAATCCCTGCAAAATCATGAGTATTTTTTCATTCCTCCGGAAATTCCGCAGGGATTCCGGGATTTCACGGTGGATGTGATACTCCAACAAAACATTGCGGCATTCGACATCCCCGGAGATCTCGAATGCAGGTGTGCCGGAAATGTAGGAGATGTTTTCCGGACAGAGGGCGATTTTCGCGTGTTTCCACTCTCCGCTGTTGTCCGTGCGCAGTTTCCCGACGACACTGAAGGCTGAGGCCGGTTCTCTGGAGGTCTCTGAGCGGACGAAGAGGAAATCAGAACCCGAGTCGAGATAGTCGAACGAGATTGTGCCGCTGTAGTGGCTGTGGCGGAGAGTCCCGGCAAGTTCGTTGTCCAGCCATATGCTCCTGTCAAGTCCGGAAAGGACGACCGTATCCGTCTTCACCGATGCCCGCAGCCCGTCCGCCATCTTTTCCGCCCTGTCAAGATTCCGTGATGCCCGGCGGTATTTTCCCCGGGAAACCTGAAGCGCGACCCTGTCGAGAATGCCGTTGATTTTTTCCGCGCCCTCCGTCCTGCCGCACTTTGCGAGAAACTCGGCCGTCTTGCGGCAGAAAAACAGTCTTTCAGGCAAGACCAGACCGCTTTCGTCGTATTTCTCTCCCTTGAATCGGGCGGCGTTCCGAAGTGTGGTCAACAGTTCCCTGTATCCGTTCTCCACCGTCGGTTCAATCTCGTGCCCTTCTGTATAGTCGCTCCACGAAGCGATGAACATCATGTCAAGACTGTCCCTGCTCTCCAGGCAGAAACGCCACATGGACTCATATGTTTCGCCGCCGTTGCGCGGAATGCAGAAGAAATGGGAACGCCCCCAGCCGGCGCATCCCCGGTTGTCCATCCCCGGCATCGCGAAACCGGATTTTATGACAAATGTGCTCTCTGGACTCATCCAGACCGAGTCTCGGAAAGGTTTCAGGAATTCTATCACATCCTCCTCCGTCGCGTAATTGTCCCAGAGAGGATGTTCCGGGTCGAGTGTCCTGACCCTTGCCGGAATCCACGGGGTAGGTATCTCACCGACACTTTTCCACGCGTCAATGTCTTCGCTGCGAGTGACGGGGACATAAACGCCGTTCTCGAGCGTCCCCCAGTCCGCCCACCGCCTCAGCCCCACGAGTGAGCCGTACCGGGAGAGGCCGCCGTCGCCAGCGTCAGAAAGGACGCTGCGCCACTCATCGACGGTTGCGCCCGGCCCGAAATGGTAGAACACCGGCCGTCCCTTCACCGTGGCGGCCGTGACGGAGGAATAGACGCTGTCAACCAGATACCTGTAGCACCTGCCCATATACCCTACTTTTGCCTCGCGGCTGTCAATCTCCGGACGGACACGGGTAATCCAATTGTAGAACAGCCATCCGTCGCACCAGTTGACACCTATCTCGAATCCGTATTTCGAGGCCACTCTCTGCATCGCCCGCAGCAGAATATCGTTCTCGTGAGGAAGAAATCCCCACTCGACGAAAAATCCGTCAATTTTCGCGGCCTTCGCCGAAAGAATCTGATACTCCAGATAGTCCTCGTCCAGATTCGACTGCATGCCCACCCGTGGATAATGGACGGCCGCAATCTGATGCCGTCCCCCGTCGTCAATCAAGTCGGCATTATAGCACAGAGACTTGCGCCCCACCGCAGATTTCTCTGTCGAAGCATACATCTCCCAGCGCCCCAGTTTGCCGTCATGCTCCCTTGTATAACGCACTCCATGGTAGTCGGCATAGACTTTCCTGCCGTCTGTACTGTAGGTCGAGCATGACGCACAAAAAAGGGAGAGTCCCGGAAAGAGGACCCGGAAAAGGATTCCGGCGGCAATTGCACGCGCCCTCTTGAAAAACTCTTTTCTGTTCATATGTATTGCTGTCAAACTTTTTCTGAAACCATCCGGCCGGGCACAAGCTCTAACGGCTCATGAACTTGACCGTCATCTCGGACGAGAAGACTTCTCCGTCGTAAGTCCTGTGGGCTGAGGAAGCCGGGTAGCGGCGATAGTATTTCGCATAGTTTTTATTGTCCCAGACATGCATCTTCGCAGCCGAGTCATCACCACCTTCAATCAGGCGGGAAGTCACATAAGCCTCTATGGAATTTGCATCGCTCCACGCATGATAGTCACGCTTGCCTACGGCTTCCAGCTTGTTGCCGCCTCCGGCATCCATCACTACGGTCTTCATATCCTCGTTGCAGCCCCGCTCCGCGACGTTCCTGCCGATGCAACAGATGCCGAAATACCAATAGAAATCAATCGCGTCCTTCATTTCGAGACGGTTGACGGTTCTGTAACCCCCGTCCGAAAACGACGTAGTCTTGGTGTGGAGAGCCACGATGTGGTGGTCCGACTCCACGGGAACCCCGTCAACCTTCAACGCGGTCTTGTGCATCGTGGATTTCTGCACATAGGAGAAGCTTGAGCAGTCGGTCCAGCCGAAAGAGGATTCAAGGACAGCGGAGTCCAGAACTTTCCCGTCAATCAGAAACTCCACGCCGCAACCGTCTTCAAGGTCTGTCCGCTCATCACCGTGGTAGCCACCGGTGAAATCATAGGTGTCTATGTGAGTCTTTCCCTGCGCATTCAGGTTCTCGCCATAGTCCTTGAACACCGACTCATTCTCCCCGTCAGTGAGGATTTTGTCGAGCATCACGCTCATCTCGCGGGATGAACGGTCAAAACGCCCCATATACGCCCAGTCCACACGCCAGAGATCCATATACTGGAGCGAGGAATGGTCGAGGTAGTGATTGATTCTGAACACATACCAGACATCCGCCCGGTATCCGTCCTTCACCGCGACATTGAAGTGTTCTCCGTAACCGCTTTTCTCGAAGCTCACCATACATTCCGCAGAGGAGCTGTCCTCTTTTGGAAACCCGGCCGTACGGCAGGAGCAGCAGGAAACTGCAGCCGCAACCGACACGGCCAGGAACAACTTTATTCTTGAGTTAACTCGCATTCCACAAAAAACTTCGGAACCGCAGTCCGCATCATCTGTTGCTTTCGTCCACGATACACCTCACGGATGCGGCTGAAACCTTATCGAACGAGGCCGTTCTGATACTTTTTCCGGATGAGTGGGTACTCAGCGTATACCAGAGTCCCTGCCCCTGAGTATTTCCTGCGACATTGCTCCAAATCAGGCCTTCTTTGTTGGTGCTTGCAGACGCCGCATTGCCCAATCCTATATTCGTTGGTCTGTACTGTGTTCCCGTGGAAGGATCTTTGGCTGTCTGACGACCCTGAACCGTAAGGATTAAGTCCCCCACCTGAACATTCACCATTCCGGCCACAGACTCATTGAACTGAGCGGAAGAACTGAGGGCTGTCAACGCGTCGAGAGCCGGCCGTGAAGCCACCCGCCAACCTTTCGGGCACGGGTCATAGATTGACTTGCGACCTTCTTCCTTGGCGCTGTTTGCGCCCCACAGGTCGAGGTATGTCTCTGTGGACCAGACAGGCTGCGCCGTAACATCTCCCGGATAGGCGATGAGAGCCTGAGGATTTGCGAGGGCGTCGACCAAGGAGACAGATCCGACCACAGCCGGGACATTTCCTTTGTGCGAAGAATCGCCGACTATATCCAGAGACCAGTAAGTTGTCCAGAATATCGGAATCGGACGCCCCCACTGATAAAGGTGGTTCATTCTGAAAATCGGATCCGGATTGCTTCCGCTCGTATTGGCAATCCAGGTCGCCATGTCTGTCGTAGGCTGTCCGATGTCCATGGGAGCGAATCCGTAACCGCCCACCGTAACCGGAGTCAGAGCGGTTCCGTCCGCCGCGATGTTCCAGAAAGTCCAGGCCCAAAGAGTTTTGCCCTCGGAGTCCTTCATCAGGAGAATCGGAGTTCCGGCATATGCCCCCGAATTTGTGACCGTCACCTTGTGGGACGAAGCATCAGGGTTGATTGTGAATTTGCCGCTAATCACCACTCCCGACGCGGAGTAGTCTTGGACGCGTGGAGTATATATGTTTCCGTTCTGAAGCTTCGCCCACTCGAAGGAGACATTCTCCGGCTTGGCCGTGACAGCCTTGAAGAAATCACCTCGTGCACGATAGTCGATTTCCACGGACTCGGGAATATCGGCGTTTGCCGAATATGTCGCGCCCGTGTATGTCGAACCGTTCTTGCACTGGATGAAATAGGTGTTGGCATCCCCGTAAGCCAGCTGTTTCCCCGCAAGGTAGCGGCTGTTTTCGGCACAATACCACGCCGAAGCGTCATTGTCATCGAGGCTGAGTCCCTCAAGGGCAACAACTCTGGTCTCACCTGCGACAAGCTTGAAGTCAGACTGTCTGACAGGAATGGTCACCTGAGAGAGATTGTCCTCATCTATCATCTCCACGACCAGCCACAAATCCTTTCCGGACCAGTCACCCGGCGACACCTTCAAATCAAAAATCTGTTCGCTCTCTTCTGACAGTTTCACCGGATCCGCCACCTCGACCTGAGCCACCATATCCGCCGGCTCTGCCAAAAGAGTAAGCCGCTCCGGAGAGTAAGCCGCGAACTCCGTCGAAGTAAGTCTGACTCTCACGACGGCTTCGGTCTGCGCGGCGACATCAAAAGCCATTTTTGCCTTGACAGAGGCAGGAATGCCCCCGGAAGGCACTTTCTTCGCACCGAGAAACATTTCTGTCCCGTTCACCGTCGCATAAACGGAAAGTGTCCTTCCCGCATGCCCCGGAGTTATGCTCATGTAAAAATGCTCCGCCGTCTCTGAAAGGGTTGCAGCAGACTGGAGGCCAAGCGCTATTTCCGGAGTTCCCGCATCAAGGCTGAGCGAGCCGTCGGACAGATTCACACTGCCCTCGGACACAGAAAAGATTTCATTCTCGTCATCCGCGACGACCCGGATTCCGGACACGGTGAGATTCGACTCGGATGAGGTCAGCGCAATGTCGAGAGCCGAAAGGGCATGCGAGAACTGGAGATTGACTTTCTTCGTCCCGTCACTGACAGGAATTGCACCCGCATAGATGAAATCCGTCCCGGCAAGATGCGCGAGGTCACCGGCCGAGGCCGCAGTCTGCACGGCAGGCAAGGTGAATTTAACTGCGAGAGGGTTTTCTCCGGCAGATTCGGAATAGGGGTAGTAGACATAGGTCAGATACTTCGAGCCTTCCTCGGCGAGATAATTGTCAGGAGCGTCAAACGAAGTCGTTGCTCCGGAAGATTTCGCGGAGAGAGACCCGTTCAATCCCCTGTCACCAGTCTCTGTTCCCGCCTCTTCTATTGTTTCCCCTTTATACCAGTAGATTCCCGCGACATCCCCGGCGACCCAGGAGGTGTTTATGCCGGAGTCGCCTTCCGTGAAGGATGTTCTGGTTTCTGAGACAGTCGCGACAATTTCTATGTCCGACACCGGAACAGGATTATCGACAAGTTCCGTTTTCCCGCATCCGGCAATCACCGGGAGCGCAAAAATCGCAAATATAATCTTTTTCATGGCATTCTGTGTCCTATTATTCCCATTCATCCCAATCCGAGATTTTGTCAATGCCGTTGCTGTCCGCAAAACCCGCTTCCGGAGAAAAATCATATTCTACAAAAAACGGTCTCTCGTATCTGTACGGGAGGTCTGCCCCCCCCTGAATCTGTTTCATGGCATTTTGTTTAAATATTCTGCTATCTGTTGCTTTCGTCCACGATGCATCTCACGGCAGCGGCATTCTTGCGGTCAAATGAGGCAATCCTGAGTTCTTTCTTTTCAGAGGAATGAGAACCGTTTGTGACGAAAAGTCCCTGTCCCTGAGCCGCGCCGGCGACATTGCTCCATATGAATCCCTCCTTGGACGCGCCGGCATTGGCTGCATTACCCATTCCGATATTCTCCGGTCTGTATTGAGTTTTTCCGGTAGGATCCTTCGCCGTCTGACGCCCCTGATCGAAAAGGACGAGGTCTCCGATTTTCGCGTGAGGAGCACCGACGGCATTGTCATTGAACTGGGCGGAAGACTTGAGGGCGGCCACCGCGTCGAGAGCCGGCCATGAAGCCACTCTCCATCCTTTCGGGCAAGGGTCATAGATGGACTTGACCCCTTCTTCCTTGGTGTCAGCCTCGCCCCACAGGTCGGCCACGGTCGCGGATGACCAGTCGGAAAGGGCTGTAACGTCGCCCGGATATGCAATCATCGCGTGAGGATTCTCCAAGGCCTTCTCTATCGTTACCGGGCCGACCACTGCCGGGACATTTCCGGATTTCTCGCCGCCGATGACATCAAGTGACCAGTAGCTCGTCCAGAATGTCGGAATCGGCCGCCCCCACTGATAGTAGTGAGTCATTCTGTAGATAGGATCCGGATTGCTTCCCGGGGAGGCGTTGGTGCCGTTCTTGTTGGCAGTCCAAGTCTCAATCTTGGTGGTAGGCTGCCCTATATCCATCGGAGCGAACTTGTAAGCGCCCACAGTCACCGGAGTCAGAGCGGTTCCGTCGGCCGCAATGTTCCAGAAAGTCCAGGCCCAAAGTGTTTTGCCTTCGGAGTCCTTCATAAGGAGAATCGGGGTGCCGGCGAATGCTCCATTATTTTTCACCGTGACCGTGTAGGCGGAGGCGTTCTGTTCGAATGAGAATTTGTCTTTTATCACGACCCCCGAACCCTCATAATCGGATGCCAGCGGATAACTTCTCGGAGCCACGAGATTGCCGTTTTTGAGTGTCGCCCATTCGAAGGTCACGTTCTCCGGCTTGGCGGCGAATGCCTTCGCGAAGTTTCCGCGTGCGCGATAGTCGATTACAACCGACTCCGGGATGTCCGGATTCTCCGAATATGTCGCTCCCGTGTATGTGGAGCCGTTCTTGCACTGGATGAAATAGGTGTTTGCCTCTCCGTAGGCGACTCCTGCGGCGGTCACATGGCGCGCATCCTCGGCACAATACCACGCTCCGGCGGCGTTGTCGCTGAGCTTCAGGTTTTCAAGATTGATTTCCGTGGTCTTCCCGGCCCCGAACTTGAGGCCCGTCTGCTTCGTAGGAATCGTGACTTTCTTTCCCTCTGTCTCATTCACCATCTCCACAATCACCCAGACTTCCTTACTGCTGTAGTCGGCAGAAAGAATGTTGAGATAGATATTCTGCTCCTTTACTGACGACAGGCTTGCGGGACTCACCACCTCCACGGAAACCTGGTTGAGTTCGCTTCCAGAAATCGGAGTTATCGTCATGGTGTTGACATCGATGTCGAAATCTCCGGCGATGGCGGTCTTGTTATCGTCAAAGATGGTCACTTTCGACGGCGCATAGGCCGCAAGTTCCGAAGATGTGATTTTCACCTTCGCGAGGGCGGTGACAGGACTCAGTTCAAACTTGAAAGTCTCGTCAACTCCCGGAATCGCGGTGGCATAACCGACGGAAAAGCAGTCCGCCGCCACATTCGGGGCTGACTGGACCTGCTCGTCACCTATGCTCAGGCCCATGATGACTCCGTCTACATACGCGAGTTCAGCGTTGTAAGGAGAATAAATCATGAAACGGTTCTCGCCCTGAACAAGGTCAAGCCCCGGAGTGTTGAATCTGGCGGTCGCCTTCCCCTCATACTCCGACGGAGTATATTTGTTCGTATTCTCACCGGTTTCCTCGTCTATGACCGGAGTGGTGTCCGCCCAGCCGAAGATTTTGCATTCCTTGTTCAGTATTCTCAGGGTGGACTGGGCCGAGTAGAGCCCAACAGATGAATTTGTCTTCCAAGTGAAGCCTTCAGTATTGACCGTTCCCTCAAGGATATACGCCGTGCCGGCTTCCGGAACGGGATACTCCTTGACAGTTTCTTTCTCGCAGGATACGATTGCGAGCAGCGCGATTGCCGAAATGAGATACTTTTTCATTGGATTTGGATTTATTTTATAGTGTTATTGTTTTCTTTCGCAGCCCGGCGGATTTCTTTCCGTTACCACCCGGCATTCTGGACGAGGCTCTTGTTCACGCCCCTCTGCTCCTCGGAAATCGGAAGCCATATCTTATGGGCGGCGGACTCCTTCGCCATGTTCTGTTTCACCGTAGGTATTCCGAGCTGAAGGTATCCGCCCGTCTGGTAGGTGATGTATTTCGGGTCTATGTAGTCCTTGTCCGAAGGATTAAGAAGGGTGTTGGCGACCTTTTCCGCAACTTTCTCATCGTCAAGACCCGCAATACTGTCAAAAAGGATGTTGTACCTTATGAGGTCCCATTTGCGGGAAAACTCGAAAATGAGCTCCCTCTCCCGGCTTTCAAGCAGCTCCTCGGTAAAGTCCGCGCGCCTGTATAAAGCTTTGAGTTCCTCAAACAGGGCATCGTCCCCCTTGCAGGCCCGCTTGAGAACCTTGTCCATCCACTCTCTGGCGGATGTCTCGTCATTGTCGGCGTTGTACAGGGCCTCCGCATACATCAGATAGACATCGGCAAGCCTGATCAGAGGGAGCGAGAGGGCGTGCTGCTGATATGTGTGCTGAACCTCGCTGTAATTGCAGAGCCTGAACTTTCCGGCGCACATCTGTATCCCCGAAATGGGGAGATAGGTCTGGGTGGACGAATCATAGAGAGGATGCGGGATTTCCTCTACGGTGCCGTCATCCCTCGTGACCTTGACCATGGTCTTCGGAGGGTTGGGGTTGTAATAGGTGTAGCCGTCAACCTTTACTTCGGTCTTGCCGTCCTGCGCCCTTCCGGTGAAATTGTGGTCACGGCGGGGATCTTTAGGGCTGTACATGTAGAATGCGCGAGTGGTCGGAATGAAACGGCCGCCATAGACAGTCGGAGAGTCGGAATTGTTGGTCGGAGAAGGGAGGTAGAAGCTGTTCGGCCAGTAGCCTTCGGCTCCGGAAAGGGGCTGTTCTGCGAGAAGAAGACACTCCTGATACTGCTGCGCCTTTGTGGTCTCGCGGAAAAGGTTGCTGTAATCGTCAATCAACTTGTACTGGGAATTTGTCACAATGTCCTCGCAGACCTCCTTTGACCTCCGCCACATCGCGGCGGCATCAACGAATGAGAAGTCGTTCAGCGGCTGCGCGGACACCAGCTCCGCACCGGTTCCGTTTGTCCTGCAGGCCGCCAGATAGTTGCAGATTCTCGCGATGTAAGCGGCGGCGGTGTATCTGTTTGCGGACGAAGTCTGCAGGATTCCCGTTTCTGCAAGCTTTTCGTAGGCATAGTCCAGATCTTCGAAAATGAAAGCGTACACATCCTTGAGCGATGAGCGGATTTCAGTCCCGTCGGATTCGAAACTCTCCACAACAGGCACGCCGCCGAAGTTCCACGCGAGATGGTAGTAGAAGAACGCCCTCAGGAAACGGGCTTCCGCAATGTACTGCGTTCTGGTCTCCTCCGCCATGTCCACGCCGCCGATGTAATGCAGCAGCGTATTGCACCTGTTTATGCCGGTGTACATCACTTTCCACAGGTCACGGACGCAGCGGGTGCTTTCATTGTAGTTGCCCCATGTCATCTCAAGCCCCTCGTCCGAAGATGACGTCGCCGCCACCATGTCGTCTGAGGGGGAGTTCATGATGTACAGGAGTCCCTGTCCGTAGCTTCCTCTCTGGACATACGACGCCCCTGAAATCTTGTGCCCGTTTATCACTTCATAGCAGGAAACCAGAGCCATCCTCATCGAAGACTCGTTTTTGTAGAAATTCTCCGGAGACACCTGGGAATATGGAGTCTGGTTCAGGAATCCGGCATTCTCGCAGGATGAAAGAATGAGGAGTCCGAGACTCACGGCAGAAATGTATTTCATTGAGTTTTTCATAACCGAGATCATTTTTAGAATGTGAAACCGACTCCGAACGTGAATGTGCGGGCTTTCGGATAGGAAAGCCGGTCAAACCCGGTGAAGAGGGCGTTTGAGGAACTCACATCAGGATCCATCCCGCTATATTTCGTGATTACGAAAAGATTGTCAGCATTGAAGTTGAGCTTTATCGCAGAAATCTTCGCCTTTTTAAGTTTCGGACTGTCGAAAGTGTAGCTCAGGGACAGGTTCTTGAGCCTTATGAAAGAGCCGTCCTCGACATAATAGGATGACACCCACGTGTTTGTCTGGTTGAGAAGGCGGGAGTAGGTGTTTGAGGGATTTTCCACTGTCCAGCGTCCCTGCCATGCGGCTTTGGTGAGGTTGTTGAACTGGGTCCCGCCGCTCTGTCCGGATTCGGACCGGAGTTTGAACTCGTTCATTATGTCCCTGCCGTAAACGCCCTCGAAGAAGAAGGACAGTTCCACTCCGAAGACGGTGAAAGTGTTGCCCAGACCCATGGTGAAATCGGGATTCGAGTCACTTATCACGGTCTTGTCCGCCGTCGTGACGACATTGTCCCCATCAAGGTCTCTGTACTTCCTGTCACCCGGCATCGGGGAGACTGAATTGATTTTCACGACACCGTCCTTGAGTTCATAGGAATAGTTGCCGTAGTTTCCCTCCGTGACTATGGTCTCGGCAGAGAACTTCCTTCCCGTCTTGTCCACCGCCCAGAACTCGGAAAGCTGATAATTTCCGTCGGCGACATAGCCGTATCCTATGCCTATCGGCTGACCGACCATGATTCTGGAGATGTCATTGGCGAGCTGGCCGTTGGCTATATTCACGCTTGTGTATTCTATCCCGCCGATGTCGAGAACCTTGTTGCGGGAGAGGTCGAAGGTGAAATTCGTCGTCCACAAAAAATTCCTCGTGTTTATGTTCCTCGTGGTCAGACTTATCTCCACGCCCTTATTCTCGATGCGTCCTAGATTCTGCCACTGTTCCACAAATCCCGTCTGAGCCGGCAGGGTCGCCTTGTAGAGCATGTCCCGCGTGTCCTTGTAATAGACATCGGCGAGAAGGTCGATTCTGTTGCCGAAAAGGCTGATGTCAAGTCCGAGGTCGTACTGGTAGGTGGTCTCCCACTTCAACTTGGTGTTCGCCGAACTCGACGGGGCCATTCCCATGACTTCCGTTCCGTTGACGGCGTAGTAGTTGGTCGTCATCAGCGACATTGTCGCATAGTTGGAAATGCGGTCGTTGCCGGACGCGCCGACGCTCGCCCTGAGTTTGAACTGGTCAAGCCAGGATACGTTCTTCATGAATTCCTCTTCAGACAGCCTCCATGCGAGAGCCACGGACGGGAAATAGCCCACACGACTTCCCGGCATGAATTTGGACGACCCGTCAGCACGCATGTTGAAAGAAGCGTAATAACGCTGCCTGTAGTTGTACTCCACCCTTCCGAACATCGACATCATAGTGCTCATCGAGACACTTTCCTGAGGCGCTTCCTGAACCCCGCCCTTGCTGAGGTCGAACACGCCGGTGGAATCATCATTGAAATCGTAGGCCCCGACCGTAAGGTACTCGTTCTCATAGGCGCTCATCTCGACACCGAGCATCGCATTGAGGTTGTGGGCATCTCTGAACTTCCTGTTCCATGTGAGAGTGGCGGAAGCGTTCCAGCCGTATGTATCGACCGTCTTTATCCGCCCGTAGCCGTTCTTCGAGAATCCCCACATGCTGTTCACGGTGTAGAATTCCATCCCCTTGGAGTTCGAGGTGTTTCCTGAAGCCTGAGCACGGAAAGTCAGACCGGGGACAATCTCCCAGTCAAGATAGGCGTTTCCGGAAACCCGGGAATACACCGTCTTCTTGTAGGTCTCGTCGGTGACGCAGTCCAGCAGTGAATATGAACCCATGTTGTCCGTGTCGCTGTCCGTGTAGTAGTCTATCGGGCGTCTGAGATAAATCAGCTGAATCAGTCCGCTGTAGCCGAGACTTCCTCCGCCGGACGACACCGCTCCGCCGGAAACGGTGCGGCCGTAGTTCACGGATGCCCCGACCTTGAGTTTCTTGTTTATGCTGTGGTCAACCTTTACACGTCCTGTGTAACGCTTGAAATCATTGTTGACGATGAGACCGTCCTGATCGAGGTAGCCGCAGCTGAGCAGCAGCTTTGTCCTGTTGTTTGAAACGGCGTTTACGGACAGATTGTAATCCTGCGTAACGGCCGTCCTGTACAGGATTTTCTGCCAGTCATTGTAGGCGTAGCCGGAGGCGTCTTTCGGAGTGTCGCTCACCCCGTCGCCGTCGGTGTCGATTCCGTAATCAAGATAGCCGTAGTCCTTGCGGGCGAAACGGTAGTCGACATACTCTTGCGCATTGAGCATCTCGATGTATTTCGGGACATTGGATATGCCGATGGACGCATTGAAGTTCACAATGCTTTTGTCCGTCCCCTTCGCGCCTCCCTTGGTCGTGATTATGATGACTCCGTTGGCACCCCTCGCTCCGTAAATTGCCGTGGCCGTGGCATCTTTCAGAACTTCAATCGACTCTATATCATTGGGATTCAGGAACGACATCGGGTCGAATGTCCCCGAGCCGGTGGAGTTTGTCGTGGCAATCTCGTCCGAGGAGATGTCCATCTGCATTCCGTCTATGACGAAAAGCGGCGTCGTTCCAGCGTTTATGGAATTGTTGCCCCTGATTTTTATGTTGAATCCAGAACCCGGCTCGCCAGACTGCGAGGTGATGCTCAAGCCGGCGACCTGCCCCTGCAGTGCCCCGACAAGATTACGGCTTCCGCTTTTGGTGAGTTCATCCGACTTTATTGAGCTGACCGAACCGGTAAGGTCCCGGCGGGAAAGCGAGCCGTAGCCTATGACCACCGCATCATCGAGAACAAGAGAGTCGTCCTCAAGCACGATGTCTATGACATTCTGCTTCCCGACTTTCACCTCCTGCGTCTTCATTCCTATTGACGAGAAACGGAGCGTCGCGCCTTCTTTCCTCTCGATGCTGTAGCCTCCGTTCATGTCGGTGATGACCCCGATGTCCGTCCCCACATATGTCACGCCCACGCCTATCAGAGGTTCGTTGCCGCTGTCAGTCACTTTTCCCGTAATCTTGTTCTGCGCGGACAGGATGCAGGGCGAGATAATCAGAGCCGACACCGTCAACAGTTTCAATAAATGCCTAATCATAATCCATGTCATTAATCTATGTGTGTTTTCCTATGCGTGTGTTTTCCCTCCGGCAAGTCACAGGACTTCGCATTCGGCATATTCGAAGGTCGTGAAGTATGAACGCAGGTTCTCCGGAGTGAACCTGACACCGTTCTCGACGACATCGTCGAAGACCACCCCCTTAATCATATGCTCCCCGTCATATCCCATAAGGACATTCCCGCAAGGCGGGACAGTCAGAAGAGTCACGTTCTTCAGACGCACCCCGTCGCAGGTTCCGGGAGAGTAGGTCACTCCGGTGCCGAGATCTTTCACATACGACTCGCGTATGTCGAGATGAATCCCGTACTCCTTGCAGTCCTCGAGAAATATGTTTTCGAAAAGAATGTTCGAGACGTGTCCTCCTGCGCAATGGTGTATGCTCAGTCCTCCCCGGAACAGAGTGGATGTCCTGCCTCCGCTGTGAATGCTGACGCAGTTGCGGAAAGTGACATCGGAGATGTTCTCGTTCGTTTCCGCGCCGATTACCAGCGAATTGCCTGACAGATAGTTCCATGCTATGCAGTCGTCAAAGACCACATCCCTGACAATCCCCTTGTAGGTCCATTTGTGGGATTTCACGCAGAATATGTCATCATGGGCGTATCCGAAACAGCCCTGCACTTTCACGTCCGTGCAGCCCAGAATGTCGAGGGCGTCGTTCTCGCAGCCTGTCGCGTTGTTCGGATTCTCGGTGGCGACCACCTTATAGTTGCTTATGCCGACATTGTCCGACTCCGAGATGAAGGTGCTCCAGTTGATGTCGTTGAGGAGGATGATTCCGTCTATTGTGAGATTGTCAGTGCGGCGGAACTGGATTCCCCGGGCGTCGATTCCCCGGGCATCGAGAATGCCGTAACCCCGGACTGAAATGCCGGGTGCATCGGTGGCCGCCAGCACGCTCTTGACAACGGCTCCTCCCTCGATGTAGAGTTCCTGACCGGACGTGAGAACGCAGGAGGTGAGCGTCGTCACCGTCCCCGCTTCGAAATAAAGCACGGATGAATCGTCCCCGTACGGTTTTTCCGTCTCAAGGGGATTGGCGAACAGGAACAGGTCATGTTCCTCGCTGCCATTGATTTCCACGACAGCCCTGTCGCCGGGAGACATGACCAGCGTCACGTTCTCCCGCGTCACCTCATAGCGCCAGTCCTTCGATTTCGGAAGGATTTCGGCGGAACTTATGAAATCGGAGTTATAGGTTATTTGTACGGCGACCGGACCGTCACATCCGAAAGTGCAGACATGATGCTCCGCCGTCGGTATCACCCGGTGTTTCAGCTCACCTGTCCGGACAGAATAGAGAACCGACGGGATGATTCGGTCGGAATAGGAATAGACTTCGACCTCAGATTCTGGAAGGTCTTTGAAAGGTTCTGATTTATCGTCAGTTATCCCCCCCCCGTCTCACAGGAGCAGCACGAGACCGCAAGAATCCACGGAACGGTCAGAATAGGCAAAAAACGGCTTTTCATTGCTGAATAAATTTTCATTGCTGAGTAAAACTGATGTCGGCGCAGTTGGTCTTCTCAATCCAGATCGGGTCCTCCAGCGAAGTGACTGCCCGTCCGAGATAGCTGAAACCGTTGAACGTGACATTGGAAACCCCGTGCTCCCCGTCATATCCCCTGATCACACAATAACCTTTGCCGGGACGCACATTGAGCACCTGCAGGTTGTTGAATTTGACATCGGTGATTTTCCCTGGCGAATATTTCAGGGGAGTTGTGCCGTCATCCTCATAACCTATATTATAGCCATGCTCGAGGCAGGCAAGATAGACGGCGAATTCCATGGCATCCTCGACATAGGCATTCTCGTAGGTTACGTCAGAGATTGTTCCGGCCGCACCGTTGTGTATCCCGAAAGCGGAGCGCCTGTAGTCCGTGCCAGAAGTTCCGGAATGGATTGCGTACACATCCTTGTAATGTACGTTCTTTATGTCCAGCTGTGTCTCGTAGCCGATTTCAAAGGCGTTCCCGGCATCGACGTTCCATCCGATGCAGTCCTCATACCAGATTCCGTCCACGCCGTCTCCTTTTATTTTGAATTTCTGTGATTTCAGACAGTAGGCGTCATCGTGTCCCCGCAGGAAGCATTTTGACACGTGCACATTGACTCCTCCGATGATGTCCATCGAATCGTTGTTGGTCTTCACGCCCGGGGCGCTGTTGAGCCCGAGAGTCTTGACATTGGTGATGCAGGAATTGTGGCAGTTCGAATACAGCGAACACCATCCTCCGGAGGCGAAGATGCTCGTGAGGTCCTCCACCCGTGAATTTTCGCAGCCGTAAAGCGCGATGCCGAAAGGCTGATAGAACTTCTCCGGATACCTCCCGGGGTAAAGGGAAGAATCCAGAAGACCGCCGCCGTGAATCTTCACGCCGTCTATGTCCACGCCCAATATGTTTCCTTTTACGTAAGTTCCCGGCTCCAGATAGATTTCCCTGCACTCTTCCGTAAGGCGGATGTCGCCCTCATCATAAATCTGTCCCGCGGCAAAGTACTTGACGGAAGGGTCGTCTGCGGACGGCTTCTCCGATGACTTTGGATTGACGAAGATGAAAAGAGGATGCTCGATGTCTCCGTTCAGTTCGACTGAAACCCGGTCGTACTTCTTAAGACCGAGGACAAGTCTGCCGTGTGCGATTTCATAGCTGTAATTCTTCCCGAGCGGACGTACGACGGCCGACTCTATCTTTTCGCTCTGCAGTGATATTTCAAACTTTACTGTGCCCTCGTCCACACCTATCCATGCCAGATGCGGCTCATCCGTGGGGAAGACTTTTATATATTCCCCGGCCGCCTTCACGGCATACACTGTCGATTCGGCGAGTCTCGGCGAGAATCTATAGTACTCGACATCTTCCGTATATCCGTCCCCGGCAGTCTGCCCGCCATCATCGGAAGAGCCGGTTTCCTTGTTTGAGCAAGACGTACACGATGTGAGAATCATCGCGAGAAAAAGAATGAAGACCTTATAGTTCATCATTTTGTGCGACATTATATGGTTAGCCCCGTTATATATGCCGACAAATATAAAAAGATTTTTTCCATTTCCGTGCACGCACACGAAATTTTTTTAGCACCCTCCCGGCATTTGTTGAGTTCAGACATAAATACCCGGCTTTCTGGCGAAAGTCTTTCTGAAGGAGACTTCCCCTTACGGCAAAAACCTAAAGTCTGCCGACCTCCTCCATGCTCAGCCCGGTGCAGGTGGCAACCAGAGCGGCATCAAGACCTTTCGACAGCATCGCCGCAGCGATGTCCCGGCTGC
>CAVDEO010000038.1:18249-20402 GCA_963607915.1 bacterium | reverse complement strand
TCCCCGAAATGCCCGACAAGATTGCTGGTGGCGTCGATGTAGCGGCGGCTGAGCTGACCGCGCCATACGATGTCGTCCCGGGAATTGAACGGGAGCGAGATGTCGAAACCGTAACTCTTGGACTTGATTTTGACTACGGCCGAGCATTTCCACTGCTCCACACGGCCGCCGTCATCCTCGACAATCATAAATGCCACATGAGTCAGCTGCTCGGACCAGTCGGAGACTATCACCGTGTTGAACGGCAGCGCCTGTCCCTTCTGCTTGCGCTTGACCACAATCATGAAGTCGGTGACCATCGGATTGTAGAGCTGCAGTTCCGCCTCAGTGGCGGCGCAGAAGTCTGAGACAGAACCCGCCTTGACAAAAAACTCCGAACCGCCGGCGAACCAGCAGTCGTAGTTGCGCTTCATGGTGAACTCCTTGAGTACAAGTGTTTTGAGTCCTGCCCCGCCGGTCTTCGTGTCAGCGAGACCGCAGGCTGCGCCCCGAGAACAGAATCCATTCCCGCCACTCAACTGCGGCACTCCGCCCTGTCTCCGGCCTCCGATTACAAGCGCCCCGCCGCCGTTGTCCCACTCGGGATGTTCCCGGCGCATGATTTCGAGCGAGGTGAATCCGCAGTCCGAGTTCCGGTTAACCACCCAGACGGGGTTCTTCTCGGCATAGTCCTCCGTCACCTCAATCTTCTCGACGCTCGTCTCCCCGAATTCGTTCTTCAGTACACGGTAGCCGAAATTGACCTCCGAATCATCCCCCGGGTCGAAAGTGAACACCGGCGAAGCCTCCCCGTCCCAGTTCTCCGAATAGGGCCAATAAATCTGCACGTCTGAGGACTCGAGGGCTGAAAGATAGGCGTCCGCATCGCTTCCATAAGCCGAGTCCCCTCCAGCCTTCGTGGCTACGGACGACCGGACATGTTCGCGAATCAGCTCGCGGAGCGGCCTTGAAAAGGATTTTGACACCGTCGAGGCTTTGGTCGGCGTGTCCCCGACTCCCTTTCCCGGAGAGGAAAAGAGGTCGGACATGGTGTATTCCTCATCATATCCGTTTCCTGACGATGACTCGACGGCGGAATGGACTTCCAGGAAATGTTCCGGTTCAAGCGGCAATGCCGAAAGCATCTCGGCGACCACGTCAAGTGCGACCGGACTTACATCCGTCCCGGTGTTTTTCAGTTCAATCTCCTTTTCGCAGGAGAAAAGCAGCGGCAGGAGAATGACTCCCGCAATAAGTTCCAAACTCTTGAATTTCAAAGATTCCGGCATCAGACTTTTCATGGCGATGAATTTATGACATTAATTTTATGCTAATGAATTTTATTAATCCTTAAAAATCCCGTGCAAATCTCCACCAATTTATTTTTTAAGGATTACTTATCCGCCACAAAGAAACAACCGATTATCCGTTGAATGAAACATTCAGCGGATAATCTGCGAAATCGGCCACAGAGAGCCGTACAGAGCCGATTTATTTTTGAAAAATGCAGAAAGTTCGCGCAAACTTCCGGAGCGGCGGCAACTGTATATGGAGGATGGGAACGCCGTCACGGACACCCGGGAGGCTATTTCCGGGCGAAGATGAAGCGGGGTTTCCCGAAACAGTCGTTGAAAATCCCGTGACTGGAAAAATCTGAAAAAAGTGCCTCCGTCTCTTCAGAAAGAGCCTCATTGATTTCCAGAAAAAGCAGCCCTCCCGGCACGAGTAAGCGCCCGGCCCAGTCACGGATGGCCTTGTAGAATTTCAGGGGATTCCCGTCCGGAACAAAGAGAGCGAGCGATGGCTCGTGTTCAAGGACATTCCGGCGCATCAGGGGACGCTCACTGTTGCGGACATAGGGCGGGTTCGAGACTATGATGTCAAATTCCTCTCCGTCTTCTCGGGGGAAAGCGTCAGGGCCGCGCAGGATGTCGCATTTCAAGAATTTCGGAGCCTTCCTGAGGTCAGGTTCATAACCCGCCGATTGCGGGGGAAGCATCCGGTCAAGATGAGTCGGGGGCAGAAGATTCTGGTCACGAGCCACTTCCAATGCCGGGGAAGAGACATCCACGCCAATCACGCGGGAACCGGGAAGTTCGAGCGCGAGCGTCCACGCGATGCAGCCGGAACCTGTGCACAGGTCCAGAATGCGGAGCGGCTCCCGGGAGCGGGCG
>CAVDEO010000038.1:0-18165 GCA_963607915.1 bacterium | reverse complement strand
GCGTTTTCTATGACCGCACGGCAGAGCTGCTCGGTCTCCTGACGGGGAATCAGCACCGGAGGCCCGACCGTGAAGCGCCGTCCGTAAAACTCCGTCCACCCAACGATGTACTGCACCGGTTCACCCGAGGCGAGACGGCGGGCGCATTCGAGAAAAAGTCCGCAGTCCCATTCATCAATGTCCTGAAACGGATCGGTGAATACGGAATAGCGCGAAAGGCTGAGGACATCCTCAAGAATAATGTTCAGCAGACTGTCCCGCTCGCGTGAATCGGGATATTCTTCCGACGCGAGTTCACGCCCGATACCATACAAGTCTTTCAGCCACATGAAACTACCTTCCGGTGTTGTCTATTATCGTATTAAGAAAATCCGTCATGTCAAGACCCGCCGTACGAACCATTTTCGGGACGAGGGATGCTGCTGTCATGCCCGGAATCGTGTTCATCTCAAGAAAATAGAGTCCGTCAGAAGCGAGGATATAGTCCATACGGACCACCCCGGAACAGCCTATGCGGACATATATCTTCTTTGAAACCTCCTGCACCATTGCCGTGGTCTCCGCATCAAGCGGAGCCGGACATATCTCTTCGCTGAACCCGTTGTACTTCGCGTCATAATCGAAGAACTCGCGGTCAGTGACAATTTCTATGACAGGGAGGGCTGTTTCGGACTTGCCGTCGGAATAGACCGCACAGGTGATTTCACGCCCGATGACGGCCGACTCCGCGATGACCGTGCCGCTGTCCTCGAAAGCAAAGGCGACCGCCCTGTCGAAATCCTCCGCAGTCTTGACCTTCGTCACCCCGAAACTTGAACCGCCGTCCGTGGGCTTGACGAACATCGGAAGCCCGAGCCTTTCAACGGCCTTTGCCGCAAGTCCGTCAAGGCACTCGCCCCTGCGTATGAACATATCCCTGGCAACCTTCACGAAATCAACATCCTTCAGGTAGTTCTTGCAGGAGAACTTGTCAAAGGTGATGGCTGAGACGAACGCGCTGCAGCTGCTGAAGGGGATGCCGAGCATTTCGAGATAGCCCTGCATCTGGCCGTTCTCCCCCGGAATTCCGTGCTGCATTATGTAGGCATAGTCGAACTTCACTTTCACCCCGTCAATCACCGCCGAGAAATCGGTCTTGTCGACCTGAGGCGCATCCGCCTCCGCGAACTCAATCCGCCCGCAGCCTTTCGGACGCATCGCCGCGACGCTCCATTTCCCGAAACGCGCGAAAATTTCATAAACGTCATACCTCGTCCCGTCAATCTGCGACGAAGTGAATTTCCCGCTGCGGCAGGAGACTTCCCACTCCGAAGAGTCGCTGCCGTAGATTACTGCTATATTGCTGTAATTCTTCATATCATATCTCCATATTCTGCATCATCCGCCACATCCGTACTATTCAAAATAATAGTCCTCTTCCTCGGCCTCCTTCGTCTCCACGGTCTTCTTCTCCCCCGGAGCCTTTGTCGCGAGCGCATCGCAGCCGATGTTCATCACGACACCCGAAGGCGGAGTGAAGCGGTCATCCTCGCTCACTCCGAGCGTCCCGTCACGCAGAACCTTCTTCATGAACAGTCCCCAGATGGGCAGCGCCATGTTCGAGCCGCCTCCGAGAGCCGTCGAATTGAAGTGTATCTGACGGTCCTCGCCGCCGACCCACACGCCGGCCGTAATCGTCGGAGTGTAACCTATGAACCATCCGTCGGAATTGTCATTCGTCGTTCCGGTCTTGCCTGCAATCTCACCCTTCAGCCCGTACTTCGCCCGGAGCCTGATTCCGGTTCCGTGATCGACGACGGAACGCATCATGTCCACCATTTCGTAGGCCGTATATTCGCTGATCGCCACTTTCTTGTGGTTCGTGAACTCGCCGACGGTGTTGCCGGTGTTGTCCTCGATGCGCGTCACGAAAAGAGGGGTGATGGCCATGCCCTTGGAAGGGAAAGTGTTGTAGGCGGCAATCATGTCGTAAGGCATCTGGTCCGTCGAACCGACGCAGAGCGACTCGACTTCGTCAAGATGACCGTTTATCCCCATCTTGTGCATCATCTCGGCCATCGCGTGCGGACCGTACTGCTTCATGAGATAGGCCGAGATGTTGTTGGAACTCTTCGTAAGCCCCCATTTCAGCGTCACCGTAAGCCCGATCCATTCATCGCGGTCGGTGCTCCGCGGGGTCCAGGTGTCATCTCCCACTATGAAGGTCTGCGGCACGTTCACCACCTCCGTACAAGGGGTGAGTCCGTCCTGCATGGCAAGCGAATAGAGGAAAGGCTTGATGGTCGAACCGACCTGACGCTTGCCCTGACGGGCGTTGTCGTACTTGAACCAGCGGTAGTTCGGGCCTCCGACATAGGCCTTGACGAATCCCGTGTTCGGCTCAACCGCCACGAACGCCGCCCGGAGGAATGATTTGTAATACTTTATGGAGTCGTCCGGGGTCATCAGAGTGTCGACATATCCCTTCCCCTTCCACGAGAACACCCGCATCTGGGTCTTCTCCCTGAAACTTTTCGAAATCTCCGACTCGGACTTGCCGTCCCGCTTCATCGTGCGGTAGCGGTCGCTCCAGCGGCGTGCCTGACTCATCAGCCTGTCCCTTGTCCCGGCATCCACGTCCGACGCGAACGGAGCATTCGGCTTGTGCCTGAGTTCCCGGAAGAAAGCCGGCTGCAGGTCCTTGCCGAGATGTTCCGCCACGGCCTCCTCCGCATAGCGCTGCATATTCCTGTCTATGGTCGAGTAAATCCGCAGTCCGTCGCGGTAGAGGTCATATTTCGAGCCGTCGGCCTTGCGGTTCTTGTCCAGCCAGCCGTAAAGTCCGTCGGTCTCCCAGCGGAGTGAGTCTGCGGCATAGTCCTCGGCGTAATAATAGTCGCTCCGGCGGGGCTTCGAGGCTTTCATCGTGCGGATGAGCATATCCTTGAAATACGGCCCCAGTCCGGCGTTGTGGTCCTGGACCTGATGTGAGGAGACATTTATAGGTATCTGCTGTATAGAGTCCCGCTGCGCCGGCGTAAGATAGCCGGACTTCTCCATCTGCGAAATCACGAAGTTCCTGCGCTGCAGCGACTTGTCCGGATTGATGACAGGATTGTAGCGAGTCGGCTTGTTCACCATCCCGACCAGCGTGGCGCTCTCCTCGACGGTGAGTTCGGACGGATTCTTCGCGAAGAAGGTCCTCGCCGCCGCCTTCACTCCGTAGGCGTTGCTGCCGAAGAAGATGGCGTTCATGTACATGTCCATGATTTCGTCCTTGGTGTAGTTCTTCTCCAGCTTCACCGCCGTAATCCATTCTTTCAGTTTGACCCACACCATCTTCACTTTCGACCAGCCCGGCACCCTGCTGCTCACGTCCTCACGGGGATAGAGGGTCTTGGCGAGCTGCTGGGTGATGGTGCTTCCGCCTCCCTGACTCGAATCGCGGGCGAGAATAGTCTTGAAAAGCACCCTCCCGAGACTCTGGAAGTCGATTCCGGAATGGCTATAGAAGCGGGAGTCCTCCGTCGCCACCGCCGCCTGCACGAGATAGGGCGAAAGCTCGTCGTAGCTGACGAACAGGCGGTTCTCGTCGTGGATGGTCGTCAGGATGTCACCGTTCGAGGCGATGATCTGCGTCGCGAGCTTGCTGTCCGGGTTCTCCAGTTCCTCGAACGACGGGATGTCGGCGAAGGCCCATACGAGCAGAAGCATCAGCACAAGCAGGCATATCGGGGCGAAGAACAGCCCCCAGAACCATCGGGTTATCTTTTTTTTCGTATTCTCGGTCATTTATGAATATATATGATATGAATATGATACAAACGGTTTTCGCGTACAAAATCACAAAATTAGTCAATAAATTTGGAAATATGGACGAATTGTCCGTTACTTTGCAGCCGCAAATGAAAATTGCATTATATAAGGTATGAATCCATCCGATAAATCTAAAGGATACGATATGGCGGAAAATCTTGTAATTGTCGAGTCTCCGACGAAAGCGAAAAAAATTCAGGAATATCTGGGGAAAGGTAAATATGTCGTCAAGTCGAGCGAGGGACACATCAGGGATCTGCACGACAATGAGTTGAGCGTCGATGTGGAGCACGGTTTCAAACCGGAATATGTGGTCCCGGCGGGCAAACGCAAGCTTGTCTCCGAACTGAAGAAACTCGCCGCCGAAGCCGGCACCGTCTGGCTCGCATCCGATGCCGACCGCGAGGGAGAGGCCATCTCGTGGCACCTCTATGAAACTCTCGGGCTGAAAAAGGAGAACACCCGGAGAATCACATTTCAGGAAATCACGAAATCCGCCATACTGAACGCCGTGGAGAACCCGCGCGACATCGACATGGATCTCGTCGACGCGCAGCAGGCCCGCCGCGTGCTTGACCGTCTGGTCGGATTCGAACTGTCCCCCGTGCTCTGGAGAAAGGTGCAGCCTAAACTTTCCGCAGGCCGCGTGCAGTCGGTGGCGCTGAGACTGATAGTCGACAGGGAAAGGGAAATCCAGAACTTCAAACGGGAGCGGTTCTACCGCATCGAGGCCGTCTTCCACCCCGAGAATACAGGCACGGGGACATTCCTCAAGGCCGTGCTGGACAAGAAGTTCGGCACGCTCGAAGAGGCGAGGGAATTTCTCGGGAAATGCATCGGGGCGCAGTTCGCGGTGAGTGATGTCGAAGAGAAGGAGGGTTCTCGCACCCCGGCCGCTCCGTTCACCACCTCGACCCTCCAGCAGGAGGCCTCACGCAAGCTGCATCTGCCTGTGAGCCAGACCATGAGGATTGCCCAGAATCTCTACGAAAGCGGACTCATCACCTATATGCGTACCGACTCCACCAACCTCTCCGGACTCGCAATCAATGCCGCGAAAGAATACATCTGTCGGGAGTACGGGGCGGAGTACTCCAAGGTCCGCAACTACAAGACCAAGTCCAAAGGTGCGCAGGAAGCCCACGAGGCCATCCGGCCTACCTACATGGACCGCGTCTCCATAGACGGCACGGCACAGGAGAAGAAGCTCTACGAACTCATCTGGAAACGCACCGTGGCCTCCCAGATGGCCGACGCCAGGACTCTCAGGACGGACGTGAAAATCTCGGCCGGAGGAATCGGGGGCAAATTCACGGCGCAGGCCACGAAGATTCAGTTCGACGGCTTTCTCAGGGTCTACATCGAGGGACGGGACGACGAGCAGCAGGACGACGACGAAATGGCGGTAATCCCGGACATAAAGGTCGGCTGCCGTCTGCAGCAGGTGGAGATGACCGGCGAGTGCCGCTTCACCGCCGCTCCGCCGCGCTATTCCGAGGCCACCATCATAAAGAAAATCGAAGAACTCGGCATCGGCCGCCCTTCGACCTACTCGACCATCGTCGGCACCCTCACCCGCGCAAGGGGCTATGTCACAATCGGCGACAAGCCGGGCACTGAGATGAAGGTCACCGACCTCAAGATGAGGGAAGGGGTGATTTCGGAAATCGGACGCACCGAGGTCGTCGGGGCGGAGAAGGGCAGGCTTCTCCCGCAGGACATCGGAGTGATAGTCACGGACTTCCTCGTCAAGAACTTCAGCGGCATACTCGACTACAATTTCACGGCGAACGTGGAGAACGAACTTGACGAAATCGCCGCCGGAGATTTGAAATGGAACGAGGTGATAGGCAACTTCTACACCCCTTTCCACAAGACCGTGGAGGATTGTCTGCACAACGGCGAGTACAGCCATGTCAGCCGGGAACTCGGCACGGACCCTTCCGACGGACAGCCGCTCGTGGCGAAGTTCGGCAAGTTCGGGCCGTATGTCCAGAAAGGCGAGGGAGAAGGCCGTCAGTTCGCCAATCTCGCTCCGGGACAGCTCATCGAGACGCTCACGCTTGAGGATGCGCTCAAACTCTTCCAGCTTCCGCGCACGGTCGGCGAGTACAAGGGAATCCCGGTCATCTGCACCAAGGGACGCTTCGGCCCGTACCTGAAATACGGCGACAGGAACATCTCCCTCCCGAAGAAAGCCGACCCTCTCTCCATAACGCTCGAAGAATGCGCCGCCATCATCGAAGAGAGCGGAAACCGGAAGGCGAATGAAATCATAGCGGAATTCAAGGAGAGCGGAATCACCGTCATCAACGGCAACTACGGCCCGTATATCAAGTTCAACGGAGGCAACTACAAGATTCCGCCGAAGACCGATGCGACCGCCCTCACCGAAGCCGACTGCAAGACCATAGTCGAAACCACAGAGCCGACCGGCCGCCGGCACCGGAAGAAATGAGGGGATGAGGGTGACCAAAAAGTGTTTTGTTCACCCTCCTTCGGACTTCCTAACCCCCGCAGACTAATGTCTGCGACCCCTGTCAGGGGTATTTCGCGCCTCCGGCGCGGTCCCTTCAGGACTTGTTAGTCAGCCCCATCTCTTTACCTGCTATCTCTTTCTGGAAGTGAAGCTCGTGTTCTTGTACTCGTTGACCCAGACCTGCCTTTCAATCGGCTGGTCAAGGGAAATCATCGTGTCAGTCGACTGCACGTACGGAAGTTTCTGAATCGTGTTCACAAGCACCTGCATGAGGTGGTCGTGGTCGAAGCAGTAGATTTTCACAAGAAGAGCGTATCTTCCTGTGACAAAATGGCATTCGACGACTTCGGGGATGTGGTAGAGCGCCTCCACGACTTCCGGGTACTTGTTCCCCTCGGAAATCGAGATGCTCACGAACGCGCAGATGTTCAGCCCTATGGCCTGCGGCTTCACCAGCACCCGTGACCCCGTGATGATTCCGTTGTTCTCAAGTCTCTTGACCCTCTGGTGGATGGCGGCCCCGGAAACTTTGCATTCCCTTGCGATTTCGAGGAAAGGAGTCCTCGCGTTCTTTATCAGAAAAGACAGAATCTTCTGGTCTATTTCGTCGATGTGATAGTTGATCATCGCTATGAATTTTTCAGAAACAGACCGCTAATATACGGGATTTTCAAGAAAAATCCATATTTTTCTTACAAAATGGCGCGGGCCAGAAGCAGATCATCCCGGGTCGTTATCTTGAAGTTGAGACGCTCCCCCCGGATGAAGGAGAGTTTCACTCCGGAACGCTCCACGACCGAGGCGTCGTCAGTGAATGACGGGTCGTAGGGCTGGGAATATGCGGCTTTGACAAGCTCGGACCGGAAAATCTGAGGAGTCTGGACGGCATAGAGTTTTGAGCGGTCGAGGGGGCTGTCCATGCTTTCGAGAACCTCCTCACCGGAAGCGTCCGTCCGTTTCGAGAGGGCGCGCATCGTATCGACGGCGGGAATGACCGGGACAAGCGCCGGGACAGATTCCGCCGCCTCGAACATCCTCACTATCAGCTTCTCAGAGACAAACGGGCGCACACCGTCGTGAATCGCGACAAGAGCTCCGCCGGGAATCTTCGCGAGCGCGTTCTTCACAGAATGGAAACGGGTCATGCCGCCCCTGACGATGGTCTGCGGCACAATCATCCCCGAATCGAGACAATAGCCCTTCCAATACTCCACATAGTCCGGATTCATCACTGTGACCACCCGTATGTCCGGGCAGGCTGTGACGAAACGGTCAATCGTGCGGTGAAGGACATTCCGTCCGCCCATCATGAGAAACTGCTTGGGCAGCTCCTCCCCCATCCTGAGTCCGCGTCCTCCCGCGACGACGACGAGATATTTTTTTCTTCCGGTCATGATATATTCATATATATTCGATGAATATTCGCAAATATGAGTTTTTTTGCCTAATTTTACAAGATTTTTGACGACGGCGGAATAACACGAATTTAACAGACTACGATATGGCTTTTTCATTTTTGACGCAGGAACTTGCGATTGACCTCGGGACGGCGAACACAGTCATATTCCAGAACGACAAGATTGTCCTGGATGAACCGAGCATCGTGGCAATCGACATCGTAACGGGGAAACCGATAGCTCTGGGGCAGAAGGCGAAGACGATGCAGGGCAAGGAAAACCCGAAAATCAGGACAATCAGGCCGCTGAAAGACGGAGTGATTGCGGACTTCGACGCGGCCGAGATGATGATAAGGGGATTCATCAAACAGATCAACAGCACCCGCAAGTCGCTCTTCCAGCCAAACATCAAGATGGTCGTCGGCATTCCTTCGGGCAGCACAGAGGTGGAGAAGAGAGCCGTGCGCGACTCGTCAGAGCATGCGGGAGGACGGGATCTCTACCTTATTTACGAACCCATGGCGGCGGCGGTCGGAATCGGCCTTGACGTACAGGCGGCGCATGGCAACATGATTGTCGACATCGGAGGCGGCACCACGGAGATTGCTGTGATTTCGCTCGGCGGCATCGTGGAACAGGACAGCATCAAGGTGGCCGGAGACGCGCTGACCAGTGACATCATGCAGTTCATGCGCCAGCAGCACAACATCCGCGTGGGGGAGGCGACTGCGGAACAGATTAAAATCCGGGTCGGGTCGGTGCTCACCAAACTTGAGGAAGAGCCGGAACCGATGAAAGTGAACGGACCCAACCTGATGACCGCACATCCTGTGGAGGCCACGGTGACCTATCAGGAAATCGCCACCTGTCTCGACAAATCCATCGCGAGAATCGAGGCCGGAGTGATGCATGTCCTGGAACAGACTCCTTCGGAACTCTACTCCGACATCGTCGAAAGCGGAATCTATCTCTCCGGCGGCGGCGCGCTGCTCAGGGGACTCGCGAAACGCCTGACAGACAAGGTGAACATCCAGTTCCATGTCGCAGAAGACCCGCTCAGGGCCGTGGCACGCGGGACCTGCACCGCGCTGAAGCATACGGACGATTATCCGTTCCTCATGAGATAGGCCGCTTACGGAAATGCAGAGACGCAGTCCAATATCCGGATTAGTGACCGCAGCCGTGTTCCTTGTTCTGGAAGCGGCTGCGATTGCCGTTCTGCATTACAGCAACGAACTCCAGAGAAGCTGGCTCTCCAAGGCCGGGCACAGCGTGATGTCCGTTCTCTGGGGAGGAGGCGAAAAGGTGAAGGGCTATTTCACGCTGGCGTCCAGAAACGACTCGCTCGCCGCCGAGAACGCGAGGCTCGCCGCGCGGCTGCGCTGTCTTGAGGACAATATGGCGGCTGCGGGGACTGCCGTCAGAGAGGACATACGGGGAGCGAACGGGAGATTCCGCTTCACCCCCGCCGAAATCGTGAAGCTCAGCAACAACCGCCAGCACAACTACATCATCCTCGACAAGGGAGCCGCCGACGGGATTCCCGAAGGGGCCGGAATCATCACGGGGAAGGGAGTCGTCGGGATTGTCGAGAACGTGAGCGAGCACTTCTGTTACGGAATCAGTTTCCGCAACTACAACATGAGTGTCAGCGCAAGGCTCGGCAAGGACGGCCCTGTGGGTCCGCTGAGCTGGGACGGCTTCCGGAGCGCCGTGCTTGAGGAAATTCCGCACCACCTCGTGAACAGTCTCGGAGACACGGTCTATACCAGCGGTTTCTCAGCCATCTTCCCGAGGGACATCCCGCTCGGGGTGACTGTCGGCTCCACGCTCAAGGACGGGGCGACCTACAATCTCGAGGTCAGACTGTTCGAGGAGTTCGGCAGCCTCAAGAATGTCACGATTGTGAGCAACCCGGACGCGGAAGAACTGGAATCATTGGAAAAGGAGGAGAGGTGATATGGTGAAGACCGGCACAAAATTCATTGCGACATGGATTATTCTGGCCGTGTGCCAGATTGTCATCTGCGACTGCATTTCCCTCGGCCCGATGGTGACCGTGACCCTGCTTCCGGTTCTGGTCATGTTCCTCCCGCTCCACGCAAGGACGGAAGTCACAATGCTCATAGCCTTCACCGCCGCCTTTGCCGTGGACTGGCTCTCGGACGGGGTGCTCGGACTCAACATGACCGCACTCGTTCCGGTGGCTCTCCTGCAGAAGCCTCTCGTGAGGCTGTTCATCGGAGAAGACACCGTCGTCAGGGCAGAGGCGCTTTCAGTCGCGAAGAGCGGATGGCCGAGGATGTTCGCGCTGGTCACGGTGGCGACGGCGGTCTTTCTGCTCATCTATGTGATTCTCGACGGAGCCGGGGAAAGGCCGTTCTGGTTCTCCGCGACGCGCTTCGGCTGTTCCCTCGCTGCGAGCCTTCCTCTCGCGGCAATCCTTATCCACATCTTTTCAAGAGGCAATACAAGGAATTAGACCATGGTTCTGGACAGGAAGAATAAGCTGCTGATTGGTCTGGGGACGGCGGTGCTTGTCCTCATAGCACGGCTTTTCATAATCCAGATTGTCGACGACCGCTACAAGATTGACTCGTCGAACAATTCGATGGTATATTCCACGATATATCCCACACGGGGCATCATACACGACCGCAACGGCAGGATTCTCGTTGGCAACAGGGTCGTCTATGACCTGCTCGTCACTCCCCGCGAGGTCACGCCGTTCGACACCCTCGCGTTCTGCGCCGCACTCGACATAGACACGGCCTTCGTCAGGAACAAGATGGCCGAATACCGCCGGTACAGGACGAAAATCGGCTGGCAGACGCTCACTTTCCTCAAACAGCTGCCGCCGGAAAGATATATGAAGTTCGCGGAGATCGAGTACAGATTTCCGGGATTCAGGGGACAGGCCAGAAGCGTCAGGGAATATCCGTACAATGCCGGAGGGAATCTTCTGGGATATGTATCCGAGGTCGATGCGGACTTCCTGAAAAAACACCCTGACGAGTACCGCAGCGGAGACTATGCCGGCAAGACGGGGATTGAGGCGGCAATGGAGGCGGAACTCCGTGGACGGAAAGGCTACAACATCTACCTCCGCAACTCCAGCAACAGGATTCAGACACGCTTCAGGGACGGGGAGATGGACCGCGAAGCCGTGCCCGGCAACGACATCACCACAACCATCGACGCGGAACTCCAGCACTACGGGCAGATGCTCATGGATCACAAGGTCGGCTCTCTGGTGGCAATCGAGCCTTCAACGGGAGAGATTCTCACGATGGTGTCGAGTCCGGGAATCGACGTGGACATGCTCGCGGACATAGGCGACCGCTACTCCGAGATTCTCGACAACCCCTACAAGCCCATGTTCAACCGCGCCGTGCAGGCTCCTTACCCTCCCGGCTCAGTTTTCAAGCTCGTGAACGCGCTGATAGGACTTCAGGAAGGGGTGGTCACCCCGTCCACGCTGCACCCGTGCAGTCAGGGCTACCGATTCGGCCGGAACAAGCTCGGCTGCCACGCGCACAAGTCGCCGCTGAACCTCGAGGAATCAATCATGATGTCCTGCAACGCCTACTACTGCTATGTCCTCCGCGACATCCTCGACAACAGCAGATACTCCGATGTGGCCGAAGGGCTTGACGCATGGAACTCCTATGTCAGGAGTTTCGGATTCGGGCAGAAGCTCGGAAGCGATTTCCCGTCTGAACTCGGAGGATTCGTGCCGGACTCGAAATACTACGACAGACGCTACCGCAAGGGAGGATGGAAGTCGCTGACGGTCATCTCTCTGTCAATCGGACAGGGGGAACTCGGCTGCACGCCGCTGCACCTCGCGAACCTCTGCGCCACGGTGGCGAACCGGGGATATTACTACATCCCTCACATAATCAAGGACTCAGAGAACCACAGTATTGACGACAAGTACCGCGTGCGGCACTACACTGAGGTCGATACCGTTCATTTCCCGAAGGTCATCAACGGAATGTACCGCGCCGTGAACAGCGGCTACGGTTCCGGAGGGACGGCAAGCGTGGCGGCGGTTCCGGGGCTTGAAATTTGCGGTAAGACGGGCACGGCCCAGAACCCGCGCGGGGACGACAACTCCGTGTTCATCTGTTTCGCTCCGAAGGACAATCCGAAGATTGCGGTAGCCGCTTATGTGGAGAACGGAGGATTCGGTGCGGCATGGGCCGCCCCGATTGCGTCGCTTCTGGTGGAGAAGTATCTCTCAGGGGAGATTTCGGACTCGCGCAAACCTCTGGAACAGAGGGTGCTGTCCGGAGACCTGATGCACAAGGTGAAGAAAGACAAATAGTTCGGAAAAGACGGGGAATCATGGGACTGTACGATGCAAGGACAAACAGGCGCGGCTTCGCGAAGACCATCGACTGGTGGCTTCTGGGCTGCTATTTCCTGCTTGTCGCAATCGGCATACTGAACATCTACGCATCGGTTCACCAGATTGACGGGGGCAGCATCTTCGACCCGTCACTGCGCAGCGGCAAACAGGCCATCTGGCTGCTGATTTCGCTCGCTGCCGGCGCGCTCGTCCTGTTCGTGATTCCGCCGAGAATCTACGAGGGGTTCTCGCTGCCGCTCTATCTCCTGATGCTGGCGCTGCTCGTCGCGGTGATTTTCCTCAGCCGCGACGTCAAAGGCTCCCATTCATGGTTCTCGCTCGGCCCGGTGAGCTTCCAGCCGGCGGAACTGTCCAAGACCACGACCTCGCTGATGCTCGCGACGCTGATGAGTCAGGTGGACTACCGGATAAACAAGGCCCGTGACTTCCTCCTGACGGCGGCGACAGTCCTCGTTCCCATGGCCATAATCGTGGCACAGAAGGAAACCGGTTCCGCACTCGTCTATTGCGGATTCATATTCGCACTCTACCGCGAAGGCCTCTCGGGGTGGTTCATCGTGACGGCGGGGATGGCCATACTCATATTCATCCTCACTCTCACCGTCAGCCCCTACGCGGCGATTCTCTCGCTTACGGTCGCAGTGACGGCGTACATCGCTCTCAAATCGGGAAAGACCAAGCTTTTCCTGTGCATCGGAATCCCGGTGACGCTGCTCTTCGCCTTCATCCCGATGATTTTCGACAGGATTGCGACGGCCATCGGCAACCCGGATTCGTTCTTCATGAAAATCCGTCCGGTCTATCTGCTGTTCTCCGCCATTCTCGCCGCCCTGCCGTTCGCGCTCCGCGCCGCCTTCCGCAACAGGCATTTCTACACCTTCGGCGCGGCTCTGACGCTCGGAATCGGCGTGGCGTTCACCTATTCGGTGGATTTCATCTTCAACAACATACTCCAGAACCATCAGAGGGGCAGAATCGAGGTGCTGCTCGGACTGAAGGACGACCCTGCGGGCGTGGGCTACAACGTGAACCAGTCCATGATTGCCATAGGCTCGGGAGGATTCGCCGGGAAAGGCTACCTTCAGGGCACGCAGACGACCTACGGATTCGTCCCGGAGCAGAGTACCGACTTCATCTTCTGCACCGTCGGCGAGGAGTGGGGGTTCATCGGCTCCGTCGCCGTCATACTCATCTATTTCCTGATGATATGGAGAATCATCATCGACGCGGAACGCAGCCGGGAGGGGTTCACGAGGATTTACGGATATTGTTTCGCCGGTTGCATATTCATGCATCTTTTCATCAATGTGGGAATGACCATCGGCCTGATGCCGGTCATCGGGATTCCGCTCCCGTTCATAAGCTACGGAGGCTCCTCGCTGCTGTCATTCTCACTGATGTTCTTCATTTTCATGGCATTGAACAAGAACGAAAGAAAATATTTCTGACATTTTCCAATGAATACGAAAAAATTCATACTCCCTGCCCTGATTTTCATTTCAGGGTTGTATCCGCTTGCGGACGGAGGACTGTCCGCAGCCGCACAGGTTTCAGTACAGGCAACGGGGACAACTCCCGTGGTGACATCGGAACAGAGCGCCTCACAGGCATCCGGGCCGAGAATCGACTGGGACAATGACATCCGCGCCATAAGGCTGAACGACATCCCGTCATTCCGCTACAAATACGACGACTACATACAGTTTTCTCCGGCCGCCGCGATGATTCTGATGCGTGCCTGCGGCGTGGAGGGGCGAAGCAAAACCGGAGCGGAATGGCTGAGCGCGGAAGCTTTCTCCGCAGGAATCATGGCGGTGGCCGTGAACGGGATAAAGTACAGCGTCAGACGCTTGAGACCGGACGAGAGCACACGCAACTCCTTCCCGTCCGGCCATACGGCGACGGCTTTCATGTGCGCCACCATGCTTCACAAGGAATACGGCTGGAGGTCTCCGTGGATAAGTTTCGCAGGCTACAGCATCGCTTCCATCACCGGAGCGTCCAGAATAATGAACCACCGGCACTGGTGTACTGATGTGCTCGGAGGAGCGGTCATCGGGGTCGGCTCGGTCGAACTGGGCTACCTCATAAACGACGCGATTTTCAAGAAAAAGAACCTCTCGGATGCGTGGGAGCCGATTGTATTCGATGAAGACAAGTCACTCAGCTACTACTCCCTCGAGTATCTCTACGGCCACCGCTACGGCATCGGCGACAACGGAAGGCTCGCCGGAGGTCTCGCCGCCATTCAGGCGGACATTCCCGTCCACCCGAGAGTCTCCGCCCGCATCCGTCTCGGGATCAACTCCCTGCGTGACCGCAACACCGACTCGTATTCCGCATCTGAACTCGGTCTGACAAGCAATTTCTACGACTACCTCGCCGGGGCGGTCTTCAACTGGCCGTTCGCGAAAATCCTCTATGTCGAGGCCGGTGCGCTGGTCGGCGGCGGCTACCGCAGTTTCCGCTGTCCGGAGGCGATGAAATCCGTGGTCAGCAAGGGCTACGGGGAGTTCCTCTGCGGCGGCTCATTCGGCATCCGCCTCGGCAGCAACTTCCGCGTGAAACTCCACACCGAGTACGATCTCATGCTTCCGCTCAACCATTCGCTCCTGCTCGCATTCGGCAGCAGTTTCTTCTGGTAGTCTCTCAGAAACCCTTCGGGACTTTTTAGTCAGCCCCACGGATCCCCTTGCGCAGAAACGCCCAGACGGAGCCGATGTAGCCGAGAAGGAAGAAAGTGTGCACTCCGAGCTTCCACCAGAGGAGGTGACGGTCGGTGTCCCAGCCGGCGAAGTGGAAAAGATGGATGTCAATCAGGGTCGCGATGCCGTAGAAGAGGAACATCAGGGCAAGCGTGCCGAGTATGCGCCCCCAGCGGTAGGGAACTCTCCAGTATTTCTGTCCGAGCACGGCGCTGAGGATGAACATCACCACATAGCTCGCCAGATGGCCGAAGGCCGCCGCCCAGTAGGAATACTTCGGCATAAACACGAGATTGACGACGAGCGTCACGACAAGTCCCGCCGAAGTGATCCATATCGCCATATTCGTCCTTCCGGAAAGCTTGTACCACATCGACACGTTGAACAGCATCCCAAGGACCATATAGGAGAAGAGCATCACCGGAACCACGCCCACCCCGCTGCGGAAATCCCGTCCGAGCAGCAGGGAGATTATGTCTATATAGTATATGACTCCGAGAAACACGAATCCGCAGAACGCCGTGAAGAGTTCCATGACTCTGGCGTAAAGTTCCCTGCTGTTCCTGTCCTTCGCCCGTTGGAAGAAGAAGGGTTCGGCCGCGAAACGGAACATCTGGATGAAGAGGTTCATTATGACGGCGAGCTTCACCGCCGCCTGGAATATGCCGAGGCTCGACTGCCACTGCTCGGGATTCGTGTCGAGGAAACGGAAGAGCAGCCGGTCGAGAAAGTCGTTGACTATCCCCGGAAGAGCCGCGACCATCAGGGGCAGGGAATATGCGAGCATCTGCCGGAGCAGCTTGCCGTCGAATTTGAAATTCAGGCGGATGAGATCCGGGATGAAAAGCAGCGCGCAGACTATGCAGCTGAGGAATATCGCGAAAATCACATAGCTGAAGTCTGGAGTCGGGCTTATGAAATGCAGCAGCCACAGATCCGACGGGGTGAGAGCCGCCGCTTCGACCCCGAGAGCCGCCGCCCTGCGGGAGCATAAGGAGACGAAGGGGAAGAACAGCAGGATGTTGGCTCCTGTCTCCACCAGAATCTTCACAGTCTTGAACACGGCGAACTTCACCGCGCGGTGCTCCTGCCGGAGTTTCGCGAAGAGGATTGCCGTGACGCTGTCGAGCGCGAGTATGCCTCCCATATACATTATGCAGCTGCCGTAGCCGTCGTAACCGAGCAGGTGCGCGAGCGGTTTCGCGAAGGCGACCATCAGGGCGAGGAAGGCGAAGCTCACCGCACTGACCGCCGTGAGGGCGCTTGAATAGACCCGGTCCGACTGCGCCCCGTCCCTGTTGGCGAAGCGGAAGCATCCGGTCTCCAGGCCCATCACGAGAATCACCTGAAGCACGGCTATATAGGCCATGAACTCCGTCACCACCCCGTAGCTCGCCGTGGTGAGCAGCCTCGTGTAGAACGGGACAAAAAGGAAGTTTATTATGCGGGCGAGTATGGTGCTCAGCCCGTAGACGGCGGTCTCCCCCGCCAGCTGTTTCAACGGATTTCCAGCCATCGTACCTTATTATATATAAGACATCCCGTCGTCATAAGCCATGACTTCCGGATTGTTGCCGCGACAGAGTTTCTGCGGCATAAAACCTCTGCGGCGCAAAAATAGCCATTTTTCATAGATTTTGACAATCCGATGTTTGCGGGAATATGGAATTGTTATAACTTTGTGCGTCAAAAATCGGAGGACACTTCCCTCCGGGCAAATCACGGAACCATATATGAGAAGAACGGGAATACTCTTAGCGGCAGCCATAACTGTATGTTTATGCGCCGCCTCCTGCGGCAACGGCAGACGCGGGAAGAAAGTCGCGGAAGAACAGAAAGACAGTATAATCATGGTACAGAACAGCGAACCGGAATTCGACATCGTCACGACGGAGGGGACAATCCGCGTGAAACTCTACAGCAAGACCCCGAAGCACAGGGACAACTTCTGCAAGCTCGTAAGCGCACATTACTACGACAGCCTGCTTTTCCACAGGGTCATCAACGGCTTCATGATTCAGACAGGCGACCCCTACACCCGCGACAGCTCCAAGGCCGAACTTTACGGGCAGGGCGGTCCGGACTACACGATTCCGGCGGAGTTCGTGAATGAATATTACCACAAGAAAGGGGCGCTCGCGGCCGCACGCCGGGGCGACACGGCCAATCCGCGCAAGTCTTCAAGCGGTTCGCAGTTCTACATCGTTCAGGACGAGATGAACTGCATCCACCTCGACGGGCAGTACACGGTGTTCGGAGAGACGGTCGAGGGGCTGGATGTCATCGACAGGATTGCCGCCGCGCCGACTGACAGGCGGGACCGCCCGGTGAAGGACATCCGCATCATCACGATAAGGCCGGTGGAGATTCCGGCGGAGGAAGCAGCCGACAGCACCGGAGTTCAGACGGCCGACAGCACTGCGACAGGAAATCCGGAAGGCGCTGCGGCAAAGAATCCGGACAGGACCGCGGCAAAGACGGAAAACGAGAACTGAGCCGGGAGGGAAAGGATATGAACAAGAAAATAATCTTTTTCGACGCTGACGACACCCTCTGGGAAAACGAAGGCTATTTCAGGAATGCCGAAAAGGAATTTGCCGAACTGCTTCACCACGAGGCGGATGCCGCAGCCATACAGCAGACCCTCTGGGCGCGGCAGGAAGGCAACATCCCGATTTTCGGCTACGGTTCCAAGACCTATATGCTCGGAATGCTCGACACGGCTCTCGAACTGTGCGGCGGCACGCTGAGCCAGGAACTATACTTCGGCATCAAGAAAATCATCACCGACCTCGCCTACCACCGCTTCGACATGATTGACGGGGTGGAGAAGGCGCTCGGCGAACTCAAGGAAACGGGATATGAACTCGCGGTGGCGACGAAGGGCGACCTCACCGAGCAGCTGTCAAAGTACCGCAAGAGCGGTCTCGCCCGTTTTTTCCACCACATCGAGGTGCTTGAGGAGAAGGACTGCCGGAACTACCTTGAACTCTGCGCGAAGTTCGACCTTGCCCCCGAAGAGCTGATTATGGTCGGCAATTCCGTCAAATCGGACATAGTGCCGGTGATTGAAATCGGAGGCCGCGCCATCCATGTCCCGCACGAGATGGTCTGGTCGCACGAGTTCGCCGAGATGCCGGTTTCGGACAGGGTCTACGAGGCCGGCTCCATCTCCGACGTGCCGGAAATCATCCGCGCAATTTCCGGAGAATGCACGCGAAATGAAATAAAATGAACCAAAAAGAAACAAAAAGAAGCTTCCGGGGTTCATCTTGCAAGATTCTGGCACGGGAATTGCAAATTCTCTGACCCGAATAGTTTTTTCATAGGTTAAGTTTTAGGTTAGAATTCGAATCGCGCTCGGTGTGAATCAAGCGCGATTCTCTTTTGTGTCATCCGCCGGCTCTGCTCAAA
>CAVDEO010000037.1:11601-20551 GCA_963607915.1 bacterium | reverse complement strand
ACTGCTGCCTGAGTGGCTGGATGAGGTTGTGTCTCTCCACGAAATAAAATAGGGGTGAGGCGAATAAAAAGCGGTCTGCTGCGTTGTTCTCCGTAAGAGTGTGATTTGCTGCGTTGTTCTCCGACAAAAAAGAGGGCGACTAAAATTTTAGCCACCCTCTTTATTCGGATTACTCCGTCGCTATTTCGCGTCAAATGTGCTCGGAGCGCCTTTGAGCCAGTTCTTGCGGATTTTCTCGGTTGCCGCCTTCTTTTGGTCGGTCTTGCCGGCGTCGGCTTTCCCGGCTGCCACTTTCCCGGCCGAGTAGCCGGACGTTTCGAAATACTCATCCGTAGGTGCGGCTCCGTCTTCCGTCAGCTTGAACTTCTTCGTGAACACAGGGCCGAACACACCGTTCTCATCTGCTGCGGCCGCATAAATCACCGCATCCTTGTTGAACGGAACAACCTGCTCGATAGAGAACATATATCCGTTTTCAAGAAGAGAATAGATGATATCCTCTCTTGTGTATTCAGTTCCGTTATCGACAAAGACTCCGAACCTGTAGCTTGCCCCGTCAGACTCAATCTGCGGCTTTAATACGGCACGTCCCCTATAATATTCATAAATATCGCTGTTCACATCGGCAATCTCGGTGCCGTTGTAATATTTGTCGATGTTTACAGAGATGCTTGCTGCGGAAACTTCCGGAACAGGGACATCTATGGTTTCGCTGAAAATCGCTTCGAGGAAGTCACCCGTTTTAGGGTCGACCGGAAGAGCCGCAATCCTGTAGGAATGCCCCGGTTTGATACTGTAATCCTCTTCGAAGCAAGGTCCGTAGGCTCCGAACAGGGATATGTAGTCTTCCTGATTAAGTCCGGCCTGTTTCATCAGTTCCAGATTCTCATAGAACTGCGTGGTGAATTCTTCCATCGTATATTCCACAGGGATTAATTCGTAGCAGTAGTCGATGGTGTTGTCGTTCGGGATTATCTCGGCGCTGATATTGTAGCCCTTGTATGTCCCGTCAGTGAACCTGACGGTGTAGTTCCATTTGTTCACATCTCCCGGCTCCCCGGTCGTGAATTCCTTTGTGACAATCTCCGTCGTGGCGGCGTTGTCCATATATCCTACGGCTGCTGCAATGTACTTGGTGCCTGCTTTCAGATCTTTGACATCCTGCTCGATGTTGCCGTTATGCGTATCTGTAAGCCAGTAATAGTAGTACAGCATCTCCGACGCCAGTTCCTCGCCGGTAAGGTCTCCGAACTGCGATGCCGGAAAACAGTAAAAAACATACTGGTCTGAATTGGAGGCTGTGACGCTGATGTGTGCGGAGCGTGCCTCAATGTCGCTCACCTTGATTTCAAGCTTGTTGTCTGATGCTTCTGGAGCCAGAGTCTTGAATTCAACATATTCGAAATCGCCGGCCGGATCGCCCTCCGGGGTTATGTATCCGACAATCAGCACAAAGGCTGTATTTCCCATAAGACTTTCTCTCGGGAACTCCAAAAGATCGTCCTTGCTCGTGATATATTCCAAGGCCTCCTCTTTTGGGCACCCCATTTCGTTAAGCCAGAAATCGATTTCACCGTCATAATAGGCTTTCGCTCTCGCCTGGAAGGTGTCTCCGAGTTCTTCAAAATCCTTTTTTCTTACAATCTCGTAGTAAAAAAGCTGATCCGGGTCATCTTTCTCGATGCTGACGACGCAGGAAACCGTGGTGATGTCGGTCACAGTCACGGTGAAATGTTTCACCGTCTCCTGCGGCTGGTCATCATCATTTGTGGTGGGGGTCTGAGCCTTGTCGCATCCGGCGACAATCAATGCGGCTCCGGCAAAGGCCAGAAGAGCCTTTGAGAAAAGGAAATTTTTAAAACACATAACTACTGAAATTAAATTGAAATTAAAAGTAAAAAGATTTCTGACCACTAACTGGGTTGCAAGGTAGAAAAAATTTTTTTCAGTTGTACTTGTCAAGGCCGATTTTCTGCAAAAAAATTCATCCGGACGGATTCGCGGGAAAATTTGCCGCGATCAGCATAGGATTTTTCTCGGCGGATTATTATATTTGTTCCTCACGCTTATACGCATCACCAATTCCGCATTTGCGGGAAATTCATATTCTATGGAACCATTTCTGAAGCAGGTCGCTGAACATTATTTCCCCCGTGAGGACTTCTCCGGGCTTACTTTCATATTCCCCAACCGGCGATCGTCGGCGTTCTTCCGCAAGCACGTCTGCGGCTGCGCTTCGTCTGCGGCCAAGGCAGTGCTGATGCCGGAGTGCCTGACAATCAACGATTTCTTCGCGTCGCTGATTCCCCTGCGAACCTGCGGGAGGATTACGCAGATTGTGCGGCTGTACAGCTGCTACAAGGCTCTCCATCCGGAAGCCGAGCCGCTGGACGATTTCGTTTGCTGGGGGGATGTGCTGCTGGGAGACTTCAATGATGTCGACAAATATCTGGTGGACCCGCGCCAGCTGTTCACCAATGTCTCGGACCTCAAGTCAATCGAAGATGATTTCAGCTATCTCACCCCCGCCCAAAGGGACGCGATTCACTCGTTCCTGTCGCATTTCCGTGCGGAGCCGCCATCTTCCGGGAAAGACCGTTCCGCTGAAAGACAGTCCGGGAAAGACCGTTCCATAAAACTGAACTTTCTGAAAATATGGAACATACTTCTTCCTCTCTATGAGTCGTTCAACGAAAACCTGCTCTCTGACGGGCTGGCCTACGAGGGTATGATTTATCGTGCGGTCGTCTCGCCGCCGGAAACGGAATCGGGAATGCCGCACGGAAAGCTGCCTGAAGGCGTGCGCGCGGCTCTCGGGGAGAGAAAGTTCGTGTTCGTGGGGCTCAACGCACTGAACGAGTGCGAGAAAAAACTGCTCAGACATCTCCGCGATTCCGGGCAGGCGGAGTTCTGCTGGGACTGGTCCGGAGAATGGATAAGGAATCCCGAAAACCGGGCGTCGTTCTTTATGTCGGTGAATGTCAGTGAGTTTCCTCAGGCCTTCCGCCCGGATGCCGAGACAGGGCTGCCGGAACCGGAGTTCAACCTCGTCAGCGTCCCGTCCTCAATCGGACAGGCGAAGCAGCTTCCATATATATTGAAGCGCCTCGGCATCAGTTCCGGAATCTCAGATGCAGCTTCCCCGGATGCAACTTCCCCGGATGCAACTTCCCCGGAGTCCGCGCCCCTCTCTTCGGAGACCGCTCCGGTCACCGGCTCCGCCGCCCCCGACGCCGCCCTCGCCACGGAATGCGCCATAGTCCTCCCCGACGAGGAGCTGCTGCTCCCCGTGCTGAACTCCATCCCGGACGATGTGCGGGACATCAATGTCACGATGGGCTACCCGATGAAAGGCAGCGACCTCTGCGTCCTGATGTCAGCCCTCTCCGCCGCACAGATGAACACGCTTGTGCGCGGCGGAAAGACCTACTTCTATCACAGGCATGTGCGCAGCGTACTGTCCAACAATATATTCCGAAAGATTGCAGCCGATGATGACAAGGCGGTCTGCTCGGCAGTTCTGAACGGCCGCAGAAGCTACATCGACTCCTCCGACTTCGCCGCTTCACCGCTGCTTTCCCTTTTCTTCACCCCGCTTCAACGCAATCTCGCGGAAGTTTCCTCCGAGGCGGTGTGCGCGTTCGCGGAGTACCACAAATCCGTACTGAGCCGTGTCGGGGCGCTTCTTGCGGAATGCGGACATTCCGAACTTGACACCGGGTTCGCCAAGGATTATTACAAGGCGGTCTGTCTTCTCGGGGACATGAAACTTGAGATAAAGCCGTCGACCTGGCTCCGTCTGCTCGACCAGCTGCTCGCCCCAGTATCCGTGCCTTTCAACGGGGAACCTCTCAGGGGGCTGCAGGTGATGGGCCCGCTTGAGATGCGCGCGCTCGATTTCCGCAATCTCATAATACTCAGCTGCAACGAGGGGACTTTCCCCCGCAGGTCGGTCAGCTCGTCATTCATCCCGCCCGAACTCCGCAAGGGCTTCGGACTCCCGACCTACGAGTATCAGGATGCCGTCTGGGCCTACTATTTCTACCGTATGATTCAGCGTGCGGAGAATGTCTGGATGCTCTTCGACTCCCGTGCGGAGGAAATGAAAACCGGCGAGGAGAGCCGCTATGTCAAGCAGCTGGACTATCTCTTCGGCGCGAACATCCACCGCTATGTCACTTCTCCGGTGCAGGAGGATGAATACTCCGAACCGGAAATCCTCAAGACCCGGGCGGATCTTGACAAACTCGGCGGTTTCGTCTTCTCGGCGACCGCCCTTCAGGACTATCTCGCCTGCCCGGCAAAGTTCTACTATGCCCGGGTGCTTGAGCTCGGAGACCTTGCCGAATCGGCCGACAATCTGGACGGTGGAACGCTCGGAACTGTCTTCCACGCGGTCATGCAGTGGATTTACGCGAAGCCGGGCACGAAAAAGGAGCCTGTCGGAAGGGTGGACGAGGCGTTCATCAGGAAGCGGCTCTCCAAGGAGTTCGCGCCGGAACTCCGCTCCCGCATCCGCGAGGAAATCTGCGAGGCCATAAAGACGGTCGAGGTCCGGGGAAAGGATATTGTCCTGTGCCGGGTCATCGAGCAGTATGTGCGCGGGACTCTCGAGCACGACCTCAGCCTGATGAAGTCCCGGGGGACAGACCATTTCACCGTGCTGGCGCTTGAGAAGAATCTCCCGTTCGAGTTTGAGGGATATGCTTTCAAAGGCTTCATCGACCGTCTCGACAGTTTCGACGACGGCACGGTCCGCGTGGTCGATTACAAGACCGGCAAGGTGACCGGAGACGAGCACAGGGTCATGGGCGAGGACGGGAACGATGCCTCGAAAGCCTCCGCCATATTCGAATCCATATTCGATGAAGACAGCAAGAACCGTCCGAAGATTGCCCTGCAGTTCTTCATCTACAACCTTATGCTCCGTCTGAATCCGGAAGGGCGGGAACTTGTCGGCGGCCATAGGATAACGAACGCGGTCTATTCCGTTTCGGGGATATTCAAGGACGGATGCTCGGAGTACAGCCTTCCGCAGGAGGTCATCGACGGGGCGGCGGGGCTGCTGAAGGACTGTCTCGACGGGATATTCGATGTGGAGAGGAATCCTTCGTTCCGGCGCAGCGACGATGAGGATGTGTGTAAATATTGTGATTTCAGAATGATATGCGGGAGATGACGGGGCGAAGAAAAAGCGGTCTGCCGCGTTGCGCATCTTGTTCAAATCCTCACAACCTACAGGTTGCTGCGGTTTGAACTTCACCGTGCGCCTTGCATCCCATCTTTTTCTTCATACCCTTGTGTCTCAGATATTTAGTAAGCGTTAAAAATTCGTAAAATTAATGATAACGATAGCAAAAGCGTCGGCGGGGTCCGGCAAGACATACACTCTGGCGAAGACTTATATTTCGCTGCTTCTCAAATCGAAGGATCCCTATGCCTACCGGCATATACTTGCGGTGACCTTCACGAACAAGGCGACGGGGGAGATGAAGGCCCGCATACTCCGGGAACTCGACATCCTCGCGCACGCACCGGCGGAATCGGACTATTTCGCCGACTTCGTTCCCGCCCTGTGTCCTGACGCGGAGCGGCTGCGCAAACGCTGCGAAACTCTGCTCAATGCCATCCTGAACGACTACAGCGCGTTCTCCGTGTTCACCATCGACCGCTTTTTCCAGCAGGTTCTCCGCTCCTTCGCCCGCGAGCTCGGCCAGTTCGACTCCTACCGTCTCGAACTCGACAAGTCCTCGGTGGTGGGCGAGTCCGTTGACAGGATGCTGGAAAACCTCTCCGACAAGGACGGCGCTGTCATCGACTGGCTGCAGGAATCAATGATGAACCAGATTTCCTCCAACGGATATTTCAAGCTCGAAGACACTCTCTATTCCGCCGCAGGCGACCTTCAGTCTCCGCAGTTCAAGGAATATATGTCCGAAAAAGGGATATCCGACCCGTCGGAAATATATTCCAAGGAAAATATGCGTCTGCTGCGCAAGGTCTGCAACGCACTGACTGACAGGTTCGCCAAGGATGTCGAGGCCGGTGCCGACGCTCTCGAAGGCAGATTCTGCGGAAAAATCGGAGAGACATCCTCTGCGTTCGCAGCCAAGGGTCTGAACAAAATCAGAGGGCAGATTCTGCGTGGCGAAACGGTCGCGCCCCCTTCGGATGCATTCTGCGCGAAGATTGCCGACCGGGGGAAGCTGTTCGCGAAGGCCAAGGCTTCTCTCGCGGATGAACTTCCGGCGGACTATGAAGCAGCCGCTCTGAACTTCCTGAGCCTGTTCTATGAAGTGAAGACCCGGTCCGCGGACGGCGAAATCGCGTCCGCGTCGGGAACTCTGGGCGCGTCCCCATATTACCGGGCCTACCGCACGGCGCTCCAGATTCGGGACATGATTTACGGATTCGGAGTGTCCCGCGAACTTTCGGAGGCGTTCAGCGGACTTCTCAAGGAACGGAACATCCTCTGTCTCGAGGATTCAAACGGCCTGCTCAGCCGTATCATAGACGGCTCGGACGTGCCTTTCGTCTATGAAAAGACAGGCGTGCGCTACGAACATTTCCTCCTCGACGAGTTTCAGGACACATCCCTCGTCCAATGGGACAATTTCCGCCCCCTGCTCCGTGAGAGCGACTCGAACGGCAACGGCAACCTCATCGTGGGCGACGTGAAGCAGAGCATCTACCGCTGGCGGCAGTCGGACTGGAATCTGCTCAATTCCGAGGTCGGGAAGGAGTTTCCGGACAGCCGCGAGCTTCTCGGCAAGGACGGAAAGCCTGCACTCTCGACCAATTACAGGACGGAGGAGAACATCGTGGAGTTCAACAACCTCTTCTTCGAGTTCCTGCGTGACCGCCTTGCCGGAGAGTTCAGAGCCGCCGGCGGTGCGGAGGTCGGGGAAATCATCTCCGGAATCTATGCCGATGTCCGTCAGGCGGCGGCACGCAAGGGCGGCTTCGGAGAAATCCGGCTCTGCTTCGCCTCCTCGGACGGAAGCAAGTCCGGAAAGCGGGGAGGCGCTGCCGGCAAGTCGGGGGACGCATCCGGGAATGGCGCGGAAAAGGCGGACGTGACGGACAAGGTGCTGGAACGTACCGTGCAGCAGGTTCTTGAACTCCACGAGAACAAGGGCGCGGGATATGGGGACATCGCGGTCATCGTCCGCAACAACGCTCCGGGCGAGCGGATAGCCAATGCGCTGATGGACAGGGGAGTGCCTGTCATTTCGGATGATTCGCTGACGGTCGACAACTCAATTGTCGTGCGCCGCCTCGTTTCCGTGCTTTCGTCAGTGGAGAATCCCGAGAACAAGGCTTCCGGCTATCTCGCGGCCTCTCTCAAGTTCAAGCCGGCGGAAGCGGGAGAGTCTTCGCTCGTCAATCTCGCCGAAAGCATAATCCGCAGCCTGCGTGACACCGACGGACATCTCGTTGAGTCGCACGCGCTCTATCTCCAGGCGTTTATGGACTGGATGCAGTCCTGGGTTTCGGACCACGGCAACTCGCTCAAGGAGTTTCTCCGCGCATGGGACGAGAAGAATTCGGTGTCGAAGGTGAAAATCGCCTCTCCGGCGGCCACCGACGCCGTCCGCATAATCACAATCCACAAATCGAAGGGTTTGGAGTTCCCCTATGTCATAATCCCGTATTTCGGAGACATCAAGTTCTTCCGCCACGGCTATGTCTGGGCTGAACCGTCCGTCCCGGGAGGTCTCCGGACAGAGCCGTCCGGCAATGGCGATGAGGGGCAGTCCCTGTCGCGTTGGGAGACTGGCAATCAGGCTCTTGAGAACTTCAACAAGGCGGTTTCCGGCGGCATCTTCAAACCTGACATCTCCGCGCAGAGCCGCAGCACCTACTTCGAACCTGCCTACAACCGCGAGCGGCTCTACCAGTGCATCGACGCGATGAATCTGATGTATGTGGCGATGACCCGTCCGTCCCGGGGGCTGTGCATCATCTGCGGCGGCACATCCTCCGCCTCTGACGGGAACGGCAGTCTGAACTCCGCCTCCGACGCCCTGTTTTCTTTCGCCTCCGCACATTCCGGAGCGGCGGTCTCCGAGCCTTCCGAGTCCGCATCTGCGGGCACGGCATATGCCGGACCCGCCCCGTCCGCCGCATCGACCCCGTCCGCCGCATCGGACCCGTCCCTGTCGTTCGCCGTCACTGAGTCCGACTGGGGCGTGGACTATGTAGCCGGCCGCTTCTGTTCCGCCGCCGATCTCGCATTCCGCAAAGCCGGGAAAAAGCCGAAGGCCTATTCGAAAGATTTCTCTCAGACGGCCTTGCCGAGCGCGTATCCGTCCTGGCCTGCGGACTCCTCGCGACTGCGGATAGACCGCGACGCCGCCGACTTCTTTTCCGCAGACGGCACGGTGGGCACAGACGCGTCCCGCCGCCTGCGCGGAATAGTTCTGCATAACATCCTCTCCTCCGTGGTGGTTCCCGCCGACCTTGACAAGGCCGTCCGCTCCGCCGTCGAGTCCGGTGAACTGACAGAGGCTCAGTCCGGAGAGGCTCTCGGCCTTCTCCGCCGCCGCATACTCGACGCGCAGTCCCGGGGCTGGTTCACGGAGTCTCCCGACGAGGTTCTCAACGAACGCCCGACAGTCACCTCCGGGGGTGAGGAGCTGCGCCCGGACCGCGTCAGCATCCGGGGCGGCGAAGTCCTCATCATCGACTACAAGTTCGGACGCCCGCACCCCGCCCACCGCGACCAGGTCCGCTCCTACATGGAAACCTGGCGCGCCCTCGGCCACACCTCTGTCCGCGGCTGCCTCTGGTACGTTCCCGACGACACCGTCGTCGAAGTCGAAGATGAATGAAAGAGGTCTGCCGCATAACATCCCGACGACCTCAAATAATTTTGCAGAAACGGGAAAGTGCCATTAACTTTGCAGATTGTCACGGCTTGAAGAATGCCGTTTCAGGTGTGACGCGG
>CAVDEO010000037.1:0-11547 GCA_963607915.1 bacterium | reverse complement strand
ATGTCTGAATGGACATGTCTTAACGGATATGCCCGAATGAATATGTTTGAATATGTCTATGTGAATATGGAAAACGAAGAAAAGAGAACTTTGACGTATAATACTGAAAAAGAGAGGCTTGTGAAGCCGGAATATGGCCGGTCGATTCTTGAGATGGTGAAGAGCCTCAAGAAAATCGAGGACAGGGAGAAGAGGTCGGAGCAGGCGAAGGCTGTCATCCGGGCGATGGAACTCATCAACTACGACGTGCACAAACAGGAGAACTTCGACCACAAGCTCTGGGACGACCTGTTCATCATCGCGGGCTATGACCTTGACATCGAAGCCCCCTACCCGATGCCGGCTCCGGAACAGGCTCTCGCACGGCCGGAAGTGCCTTCCGTGCTGAAGAAACCCATACGCGCGTCGCAGTACGGACGCAACATCGAGAGCATGATCGACCTCGTGGCGGGGATGGAGGACGGTGAGGTCAAGACCGCCGTAATCCGTTCGCTGGCGATTTACATGAGGACTCAGTATCTCATATGGAACAAGGACAGCGTGGCTGACGAGACCATATTCCAGGACATCGAGAAACTCTCCGGCTACAGGATTCATGTTCCCGAGGGCATACAGCTCGGGCGAGTCGGTTCGGATTCCAACTACCTCCGTCCGGGTCAGGGCCCGAAGCGGCAGAACGGAAGTCAGCGGAAGAACAATAACAACAAGAAGAAGTTCAGGTAAGCTTCTCAGAATCGGGGGATTATGGCTCAGAAACAGCAGGAAAACAGGAAAAGAAAGTTCAGTTTCGGAAGATTCATTTCGTTTTTCAGGAATATGGATCCGCAGACAAGGACTGTCCTTGCGCGTGTCGTGTCCCTTGTCATCGGCATATTCGCCCTTTTCACGCTGATATGCTGCATCTCCTACCTTTTCACTTGGAAAAGCGACTACAGCATAAATTCATGGGATGATGTCTCGACGCTCCCGGCAAATTCCGGCTCCAGACTCGGTCTCAAGTGGTCGCGTTTCCTGGTCGGAGGATGTTTCGGCCTGTCGGCATTCTGCGTGGTGGCTCTGCTCTCGCTGCTGTCCGTCAGGATGTTCCGTCGGACGGACCGGGGTTCGGGAACCCTCCGCCAGTCTGTGCTTCTGATAACGGCCGCTCCGCTGTTTTCATTTGTGCTGTCATATGTTTCAGGACTGTTCTGCGCCGACACTTTCTTCGGCGGCGGACTGGGCGGATTCGCCGGAGCCGAATTCGTGCGACTTTGTCAGAGCCTTGTCGGAAAGGTGGGGACCGGGCTTCTGCTGCTCCTGCTCGTGATTGTCTGGCTGCTCTTTGCCAGCGGGAAGTTCGCGCAGTGGTTCGCCAAGGTCGGAACCGGACGGAAGCGCAAACCTTCAGAGAATGCGGAATGTCCTGAGAATGACAATGCCGACGATGCCGCCTCGCGGCCTGTGGCGGACGATGAACCCGGGGGACATGGGGCGGGAGAAGATTCTGAAGCGGCTCCCGAGCCGGATGGGCATGGGGATGCGGACGATTCTTCCGGCGGTGTGAACCCGGAACCGCCAGAGGGCGTGAACCCTGAATCGTCGGACGAAGGCGTGAGCCCGAACCGTCCCGAAGGAAAGCCGGGCGATGCCGTGGCTCCGGGACATAATGACACGATAGAGCCGGGAAGGGAGTTCTCCACCGAGGTCACGGAAGAACTTCCCCGCATCGACAACCGGATGGAGCTTGACCGCTACCGTTTCCCGTCGCTGGACCTTCTGGATGACTATGCAGACAAGCAGAACATCGTCACCGTGGAGGAACAGCAGGACTTCATAAACCGCATACGCACGACTCTGCTCAACTTCAGGATAAAGGTGGACAACATCACGGCAAAGGCGGGCCCGACCGTGACCCTCTACAAGGTCTATCCCGCTCCGGGCGTGAAGCTCGCCTCAATCAGAACCGTGGAGAACGACATCGGAATCTCCCTCGGGGCGAAAGGCGTGCGCGTCGTGAAACTTGACGATGCCGTCGGAATCGAGGTTGCGAACCGCAAGCCGTCCGTCGTGCCGCTGAAGGCGATGCTCAACGACGAGGCTTTCCGCGAAACCAAGGCGGAGCTTCCCGTCGCAATAGGCTGCACCATCACGCGGAATGTCAAGGTCTTCGACCTCACGCAGGCTCCGCATCTTCTGGTCGCCGGAGCCACGCAGCAGGGAAAGTCCGTGGGACTCAACGTGATAGTCTCCTCTCTGCTCTATGCCAAGCATCCGTCTGAACTGAAATTCGTGTTCGTCGACCCGAAGATGGTCGAGTTCACGGCCTACAAGCGGCTTCTCAAGCACTATCTCGCCGTCCTGCCTACGGCGGCCTCGGAGGAAGAGGAGGCGGAGAACGCCATCATAAAGAAAGCAAGGGATGCGGCCGATGTGCTTAATTCGCTCTGTGTCGAGATGGACGAGCGCTACGCCCTGCTCGGCCTTGCCGGAGTGAACAAGCTCAAGGACTACAACGAGAAATACAAGGACCGCAAGCTTCTCCCGACGGACGGGCACAAGTATCTGCCATATCTTGTGGTGGTCATCGACGAGTTCGCCGACCTCACCATGTCTTCCGGTTTCGGCTCCGAAGGCAAGGCGCTCTCCCGGGGGATTTCGACCGCCATCATCCGTCTCGCGCAGAAAGGACGCGCAGCCGGAATACACCTCATCATCGCGACGCAGCGTCCGTCCGTGTCCGTCATCACCGGTGACATCAAGACCAACTTCCCGATGCGAATCGCCTTCAGAACGGTTTCACGCGTGGATTCGCAGACCATCCTCGATTCTCCGGGAGCCGAGAGCCTCATCGGAAGGGGGGATATGCTCTTCTATGCCGGGGTGGAGATGGAGCGAGTCCAGTGCGCGCTCGTCGAGACCCGGGAGATTGACCGCATCACGAAGTTCATCGAGTCCCAGAACGGCTACAAGGAGTGCTACACGACTCCGTACTATCTGCCTGTGCCGCCTCAGGAGGACGGCTCTTCGTCCGGCGGCCCGATTGACATCTCGAACATCGACGCTCTCTTCGGGGATGCCGCGCGTATGGTCGTGAACACGAGGAAAGGCTCTACTTCCGACCTTCAGCGCCGTCTCGGAGTGGGATATGCCCGTGCGGGCAAGATTATGGACCAGCTTGAGGCTGCGGGGATTGTCGGCCCTCAGGAGGGGTCCAAGCCGCGGCAGGTGCTTGTCGATGATTATGAGGAGCTTGAATCGATCATCACATCGTTCACCACTCAGTGACGGGGCGCCTGAAAGGCTGTCTGCCGCGTCGGGCGCCTTGCATCCCATCCTTTTATGCATCCCCTTTCTTTCAGATGACTTTTAAGGATTACTAAGTGAACATTAAAAATGCCTTGGGATATGATGAATTTTGTACGGATTATATTGCTTATAGGTCTGATGCTTGGTGGAGGGGTCGCCGGTGTCGGTTTCGCGCAGGAGCGGCAGACTTCCGTGTCGGAGGTGCTTGCATCCCTGCCTTCGGACTGCTGCGTCTGCGCGGATTATGACCTGACCGTGTCGGCTCCGAAGAATGCGGTGATAAGCTATGCCGGAAAAATCCGGTGGCAGAACGGGGCGTTCAGGATTGAGGGCGACGGATATGGGATATGGTGCGACGGAGTTCATCTCTGGACCGTCGATTATGTCGCGAAGGAAATCGTCCGTGAGGCGGCTGCGCCGTTGGACGAGCTGATTCCCACCGCCTCGGGCAAATCCGACGGAGAGGAAATCGAAGTCAGAACCTCTCCCGACGGCAGGAAAATCAAGGAGATATCTCTGACGATGAAAAACGGGACATCAGTCTCAATTTCCGTCCCGTCAATGACTTTCATCGAATCAGAACCCTCCGGCGCTTTCTCTTACGACGAAAAATCCGCCCCCGAAGGCTTCGTGCTTACAGCCCTTGACTGACAAGTTGTTTTTCAAAAACACATCACTGCACTGCAACAGGGGATTTATTCCCAAGACTTCCAGACACGCATCTGACCCTGGTCATCATAGATGAGAACCGCCTCCAGATGGGGGTTCGCGAGAATGAACTCCTGTGCCTTCTCCAGTCCGACGACCATGCAGAAGGTCGCGAAGGCGTCCGCGTCCGCGGCGTTGCGGCTCGATGACGGGTCAGAAGATATGACCGTGGCGCTCAGCAGGTTGTGCGTTACCGGAAGGCCGGTGTGCGGGTCAATCGTGTGGGCGTATTTGCGCCCGTCCCTGATGTAGAACTTGCGGTAGTTCCCCGATGTCACGATGCCGCAGGCCGTCTCCGGCAGCTGGAAGGTGCACTGAATCGACGCTCCGGGTTCATAATTCCCGTCAACCGGGCTGTCTATCCCGATGGTCCAGTTCTTCCCCTTCGGATTCAGCCCCTGTCCGTACATCTCGCCGCCGATGTCAACGAGCATGTTCTTCACCCCGATGCCTTTGAGCCAGTCCGCCACGAGGTCACTGCTGTACCCCTGGGCTATCGCGTTGAAATTCACCTTGCTGCGGCTTTTGCACAGAGCCTTGGCCGAGGCGATGAGTTCGGGGGAGGGCAGGGAGTCGCGTGTGAATCCGAATCCCCAGATGTCGAAGAGCGGGGCCGCCCAGACATCCACTGCGCCGCCGGTTATGTCATAGTACTTTTCTCCGAGTGCCCACATCTCCTCGAAAATTCCGTCTTTTGCGACATCCTCCCCGGCATTGAAACGGCTCAGCAGCGACGATTTGTTATAGCCCGAAACTGAATTGTCTATCGCTGAAAGTATGGAATCGATTCTCTCCTTTACATATTCAGGGGTCTTTCCCGTCCCGCCGAGGTCGGCCTTCACGCTGTAGGTCCCTCCCTGGGCATATCCGTTTATCTGGACATATCCGTAGCGGTCGGCACAGGAATTGACCGTCAGGGCGACTGCGGCTGCGAATATGATTCCGGACAGGCTTCGTTTGTTCATATCTCCATAATTTGGGGACAAATTTAGCAATCCTGCGTGATTACTTGGTGATATTCGGAAAAAATGCGCATATTTGCAGGTTGCAAGACTGGAAATGTCGTAAACCGGAAAGCTGTCGGCGACATCGATGACATTCGGGAAACGACAAAGAAGCGATATTCATTCAGAAAAAAAGATATTATGGAAAAGAAGAAATTGTCTGTGACGGCCATCGTGCTCATCGTTCTGGCGGTCATCGTTCTCTGGGGCATAGGCGCCTACAACGGTCTCGTGAAATCCGAGGAGGGGGTCAAGACCGCATGGTCTCAGGTTGAGAATGTCTATCAGCGCAGAGCCGACCTGATTCCGAATCTCGTGGCCACAGTCAAGGGATATGCCGCTCACGAATCCGAAACGCTTGAGGGCGTGATTGCCGCACGGGCGAAGGCCACGCAGCTGACAGTCAATGCGGAAGACCTCACAGAGGAGCAGATTGCGAAGTTCCAGGCGGCTCAGGGCGAACTCGGCTCGGCTCTCGGACGGCTCATGGCAATCTCCGAGGCCTATCCGGAACTTAAGGCGAACGAGAATTTCCGCGACCTGCAGGCACAGCTTGAGGGTACGGAGAACAGGATAGCAGTCGAGAGGAAGGCCTACAATCAGGCTGCGAAGGATTACAACACAGCCATCCGCGTGTTCCCGAAAAACATCATCGCCTCAGTTTTCGGATTCGGGGCGAAGGGCTATTTCGAGGCTCAGGAGGGCGCGCAGAACGCTCCGAAGGTGGAGTTTTAAGAGTGCCGGACTGCCGGAATCCATTCTGTCGGAAATCAGCGCTGTCTGAAATTTAAGGATACATCTGATGATGCAAAAGTCAAGAATCATTGTCGCCGCCGCGCTGGCGGTGCTGACGGTCACGGCCGCACTTTCCTGCAATAAGGACAGTGACAGCACGACCCTGCCTTCCCTTGAGGGCACTCTGAAATTCAAGGATATGCCTTCGTTCGTCGCGCCTCAGGATGAGGTGACTTTCACGTTGAACGGGGTGACACATCCGGACGGGGGTGCTGTCGGCTACTCCATAGCCGTGACAGAGGGCTACAGGACGGTCAAGGACACGCTTGAAGACGGAGTCATGAGCTTCACCTACAAATTCTGCGACAGGGAGTATTTTGAGGCCGACACGCTGAGGGAAGTCTCGGTGAGCGCATCCGCGTTTGCGGACGGCTATTATTCCTCTTCGACGGGCACCGTTACTCTCGCGATAGTCAAGGGCGGAATGAGAGGCGGCTCCATAAACGGTCTGCTTCCGGGTCTGGACGATGAGGCTGTCACCGCCGGGGGAATCACCTACTATGCCCGCAAAATCGGGGAAGCCACATGGCTCAGACGCAATGCTGCGATTGAGGGGAAGGGAACTCCCTATATGGATGCTCCGGCGATGCTGGACGTGTTCGGCAGCTATGTGAACTGGGAGGATGCAAAGACCGCCTGCCCGGAGGGCTACAGGCTTCCGTCCGAGGCTGACTGGGTGGCTCTAGGAAAGGCGCTTGGCGCGGAAGATGCCGAGGCGTACGGGGACATCGCCGGCATTGCCGGGAAAATGATGGCCAATGCCACGTTCAACTATGAAGAGACGCTGCTCTGGACCTATTGGCCGCAGGTGAAAATCACCGATGAGTCCGGGTTTTCCGCACTTCCGGCGGGCTTTGCCAATCTCGGAGGCAAGACCGGACAGTTCTCCGGAATGAACAAATTCGCGGCCTTCTGGACTGCCGATGAAGCAGGGACGGACACCGCGTGGTACCGCTACCTGAACGAGAAGGAACCGGACCTGAAAGCCGGAACTGCGGACAAGAACTCCTTCGGTGCGTCTGTCCGCTGCGTCAAGGAATAGCGGCGGGAATCATATCGCAGGAATTATACCTCATATCGCGGCAATGATTTCAAGACTGCCGCGCAGAGTGTCCGCAAGCAGTTCCGTGGCCTGTGCCGCGACAGCCGGGCAGATGCCGAGTGCGTGGAGGAGGCTTGTGAAGAGCGCCGCCGGGATGAGCAGCCCCGTCAGCGGAAGCGAAATCAGGTTTGTCAGAATGAAATACATCGGGAAAGTCCCGAAGCGCAGCCATGCGAGCGGTCCTGTCGTGACCTGACAGGCTATCGAGACCGCCGCACTGTTCCAGACCCATCGGAGCGGAGACCGCCGCGGACCTCCGGACGGCCAGAAGTCCCGCAGGGGCGGGTAGATGTAGGCTATGCCGACGATGGCGAGATAGGACAGCTGGAAGCTGACCGAGCGCACGGCCTCGGCGTTCAGGCAGACCTGAAGCACGAAAGCTCCGCAGAGCGTGTCCCGGAGGCCGGCCGTGCGCCCGAAGATTACGGAGAGTTCCCTCAGAAGGATGAAGAGAAAGGCCCTGCTGATTGACGGCCCTGCCCCGACCATCAGACAATAGGTTCCCGTGGCTGCGATTGTCAGCGCCGAGCGGGCTTTCACGGCTGCCGGCGAATTGCCGAGGATTACGAAGCACTTTGTCACAATTCCGTAGATTATTCCGAGGTGCAGTCCGGAGAGTGCGAGTATGTGCGCCGCCCCGCTGTCCCTGAAGGCGCGTCCGGTTTCCGGAGACAGATTCGAGCGGTCTCCGGTGAGCAGCGCCTTGACAAGCGCGTTGTTCTCCCTGTCCTTGAATGGAAGACTGTCAATCAGGGCCTTGAAGTTTTCGCAGAGTGTCCGCAGCGGACTCCATATGTCCCCGAAAAATCCCGCGTCTCCTGTCAGAGATGTTGTTCCGCTCCGGAACACGCACACGGCGGCGCACAGCGCGATGCACGGAAAAAGAGAGTGCGGCGTAATGGCCCCGGCTCCATGTTTCCGGATTATCAGCATATTCCCGAAAACCGTCAGCGAAAGGAGGAGGATTGCGGCGGCGGGGAAAAATGTCCCGCACCGCAGATGGGACGGCAGCGCCACCGCAAGCAGCGTCCCGGCGAGAAAAGGAAGGGCGAAGCGTTCAATCCGCCTGACTCTGGGCATGGTCATTTCTTTTGTCATAGCTGAACCCGTCGATGCGAATCCGTATGAATTCTTCCGGATTTGCACTGATTCCTAAGCCCAAGTCGCTGCAAAAGTACGAAATTTATAGTAACTTTGCGCGATGCCGCGCGTTTTATGCGACGACGGCGGAAAAAGACAAATCAAAAATAACTCATATGATTATTTTAGTGCTCAATTGCGGCAGCTCTTCTCTGAAATATCAGCTGCTGGACATGAAGGACGACGATGTCTATGACCTTCTCGCGAAGGGACTCGTCGAGCGTATAGGCCTTGAGGTCGGATGTCTCAAGCATCAGGCCGCCGGAAAGGAGAAAATCGTGCGCGAGATGCCCATCAAGGACCATACGGTCGGCATCAAGGCGGTGCTTGACGCCCTGCTTGACAAGGAATGCGGATGTCTCGATTCTCTCGACGACATCGAGGCTGTGGGTCACCGCGTGGTGCACGGCGGCGAGGAGTTTTTCTGCAGCGCGCTCGTGACAGAAAAGGTCATTTCCCAGATCCGCAACTGCTGCGAGATTGCACCGCTCCACAATCCGGCCAACCTCCTCGGAATCGACGCCGTGACAAACGCGCTTCCGTCAGTTCCGCAGGTTGCCGTTTTCGACACAGCCTTCCATCAGACGATGCCGGACTATGCGTATATGTACGCGCTTCCTTATGAGTATTATGAAAAATACCGCATCCGCCGCTACGGATTCCACGGCACGAGCCACAAGTATGTCAGCGCGAAGGGCGCCGCTTTCGCCGGGCTTGCCCTCGGAGACAGCCGCATCATCACCTGCCACCTCGGCAACGGAAGTTCCGTGACAGCAGTCCAGAACGGCAAGTCAATTGACACCTCGATGGGATTCACGCCGCTTGAGGGCATGATTATGGGGACGCGCTGCGGAAACATAGACCCGGACATCGTGACCTACCTGATGGACAAGGAAGGATTCACGCCGGCTCAGATGAGCACCGTGCTCAACAAGAAATCCGGCTTTCAGGGGCTTTCCGGAATATCTTCCGACGCCCGGGACCTCAATGACGCGGCAAACGCCGGCGAGCGCAGGGCGAAGCTCACCCTGAAGAAGCTCACCTACGACATCACGAAGCTCATCGGCGCCTACACGGCCGCGATGAACGGTGTCGACCTCATCGTCTTCACCGGCGGAATCGGCGAGAACAATGCCCGTCTGCGCCGCCGCGTATGCGAGAATCTGACCTATCTCGGACTCAAATTCGACTATGACGCCAATGCGGGGGAGAAGGCTGACGAGATGCTGATTTCGCTGCCGGACTCCAAGGTCAAGGTCGCCGTCATCGCCACGAACGAGGAGCTGATGATTGCTCGGGATACAATGCACATAGTGTCAGAGTAAGTGGCGGATTGCTGCTTTGTATTTGACATTTTTATATAAAAATACATATATCAAATGTTTACAAAATTTGAAGAAATTTTCGCCTGCCTTGCGTCACGCGGTGCGAAAAAAAGAATGATTGTGGCGTGGGGAGTTGACGGGCACACGATTGCCGCCGCTTCAAAGGCTGTGGATCTTGGACTCATCGAGGCCACTCTCGTCGGTGACGAGGCACTCATCAAGGCTGTCTGCGAAAAGGACGGCATCGACATCGGGAAATTCACTGTTGAGCACAACCCTGTCGAGTTGAAGGCCATTGCCCAGGCCGTCACGATGATAAACGAGGGCAGGGGAGACTTTATCATGAAGGGTCTCTGCTCCACCGACAAATATCTCCGCGCCATCCTGAACAAGGAGACCGGCATACTTCCTCCGAAGGCGGTGCTCAGCCATGTGGCCGTGCTCGAGAATCCGAACTATCACAAGCTTCTGTTCCTCAGCGACATGGCGGTTATCCCGGCTCCGGATCTCAAGCAGAAGAAAGCCGAGCTGAACTACCTCGTCGCCGCGGCTCATTCCATGGGCGTCGAGACCCCGAAGGTCGCAATCATAGCAGCCACCGAGCAGATGCTTGAAGGCATGCCGGCCTGCGTCGAAGCGGCGGTTCTCGCGAAGAAAGTGGAGCGCGGAGAAATCAGGGGCTGCGTCGCTGACGGCCCTCTTGCTCTTGACGTGGCGATTGATATGGAATCCGTTCAGATTAAGGGGCTCAAGAGCCCGGTTGCCGGTGACGCCGACTGCCTCCTCTTCCCGAACATCGAGTCCGCCAACGTGTTCTACAAGACCAACTCTAAGCTTGCCGTCGGCGTGAAACAGGCCGGAATGGCCGTCGGAGCGAAGGTTCCGTGCGTACTCTCAAGCCGAGGCGACAGCATAGACACGAAGCTCAACAGCATTGCGATTGCGGCAATGGCCTGCAAGTAAGTAATCCTTATGAACGGCAATTATCCGTCAAAACTGCTGGAGAACGCAGTCGAAGCGATAGGCACTCTTCCGGGAATCGGCCGGAGGAGTGCCCTTCGTCTTGCGATGCATATCCTCAGGCAGCCGCCGGAGAATGTCCACCACTTTACAGAAGCGATACTCTCCCTTCGCGACAATGTCAAATACTGCCGCGAATGCAGGATGATTTCGGACACGGACATCTGCGCCGTCTGCTCGGACAGAACCCGAGACCGCAACACCATCTGCGTAGTCCAGTCGGTCCGTGACGTGATGAGCATAGAGGCGACAGGACAGTACCACGGTCTCTACCACGTACTCGGCGGCGTGATTTCCCCCATCAACGGCATCGGTCCGTCCGACCTTACAATCAGCGAACTGGTGACCCGGATTTCCGACCATGCGAAGGCTTCACCGGGAAAAGGGGACGGGTTCTGCATATTTGAGTCAAGCGTATCCGAATCCGACCCATCGGAGTCTGACTCAGGGAAACTCGAGATAATCCTCGCCCTGAGCGGCGACGTGGAAGGCGAGACGACCTCGTTCTACATCTATCGCCAGATTTCTCAATACAATGTGAAAGTGACCTCCCTCGCCCGCGGACTCGGCTTCGGTGACGACCTCGAATACGCCGATGAACTCACTCTCGGCCGCTCCATCACAGGCCGCCAGCCCTTTCACCCGTAATTTCCTCCCCCTGTCAAAACCGCAGCAACCTGACGGTTGTGAGGATTTTGCCAAACCGTCCAACGAGGCAGATGCCATCACAGGCCGCCAGCCCTTTCACCCGTAATTTCCTCCCCTCCTTACCGTCCAACGCAGCAGATGCGTCCTTATGCGTCTCCGTCCCGCCAGACGCGAAGATACTGTTGCAGTGCCCACATCTCATCCCTGAACCTCGCCGCCGCCTGAAAGTCAAGCTCGGCTGAGGCCTTTTTCATGTTGGCCTTGGCGGCCTCGGCGGCTTTCTCCACCTGAGAACGCGACATGGAACGGATGACAGGGTCCTGGAGGACGGCGGCGAGGTCTGCCTGAACATAACCGTCCACATATGCGCTGTTGGACTCGCGGGCTGCGTCGTGCCCGAGTCCGACCGTGATTCTTCCCTTTCCGAGGTCTGACGGATTCGGGATATATTGAGGGTCGTCGTAGGAGTTCGCCGCGCTGATGCGTCCGTGTCCGACATTCCCCGGATTCGTGCCTGCCG
>CAVDEO010000036.1:20375-21588 GCA_963607915.1 bacterium | reverse complement strand
TGCACTCCTTCGCCATGGAGATGGTCATCGCATCCCCCTCCGAGCCTCCCGCGCCGGAAGAATCCCCTCCGTCCGATGAAGAATCCCCGTCCGAACTGTCTCCGCCGATTATATAAGTCCCTGAAATCCAATTCTTCGAAGTATCGACGGCGATTCTGATTCCATCAGATTCGACCTGTCCGGCGGAGGATGCGGAACCGGAAACCTTGACCGACAGTTTCAGCACATCCCCCGCCGAAAGGCTGCGTGTCAGCAGTGTCCTGCTTTCACTGTCATCGAGCATCAGCAGACTGATCTTGCCCGGCCGGAAGTAGGCGATCCGCTTTTCCGTGTATGAATAGGGCAGCCGCCCGTCATCGGACTTCACGAAAAGACTCGACTTGGGATACTGAGTCAGAAATCCTGAAGCGATGCTGAGGGCGATGCCGCAGTTCATCATAGTACAGTTGAGCGTCACGCCTATCACCTTGCCGGCAGGAATCACCACGCACTGCTCGTCTCCGTATTGCGGCGAAGAGAACGCGGGAGTCCTGAAATCGGAAGAAACGGCCCGGACCGTGTAACTTCCGGCGGACAGGTCGAACTGTTCCGGGGAATCGCCGTACCTGCCGCTGTAAATCACATTATCTTGAGAATCTTTCAGTTCAAGAATGAAACTGTTGGTGTCTATGTTCTCCGCCACCGCCTTTGTCTCCACGACGGCCTCCCGGTCAAAGCCCAGCCGCAGCCCGGAGATTCCGGCCGTTTCGGGATTCCCGCCCGTCCCCCCGTCCGGCGGCGAGAACAGCGAGCACGAAGAAAACAGACAGTATGCCAGCAGGCATGTGACCGAGGGAGGAAGAATTTCCGCAATCCGATTGTAACTTTTCATATATGACGCACATTTAGTAATTGTCCCGAATCCGAATGTGCCGCAAATATATGTCAAGCCTCAATGCAAGACCCTCAAAAAAAGAAAAATAATCCTAAAAAAAAGAAATTCCATAACGGCTACACGAGTCCCAGACGCAGAAAGCAGACACGGAATCTTTGAAAAACGGGTCGTGCCGCAATTTGAAAAACGGGTCGTGCCGCAATCCGGCCCGACCCGCAAAGAAAGAGGGAACAATCTTCACTTAGTAAGCGTTAAAAAATAAATTGGTGGAGATTTGTGAAGGATTTTTTGAGGATAGATTTCTTTTGGAAGAGAGAGTGTACTGGAGGTACATGACCG
>CAVDEO010000036.1:0-20365 GCA_963607915.1 bacterium | reverse complement strand
TATAGACCAAAAAGACACACAAAGATTACCAAGTTATTTTTTAAGGATTACTTATTCCTCCGGAAGAGAAACGGCTTCGAAAACGATGCCTGAATCGCCGATGTTGTCGCTGCCCTGCTTCCTGACAGTGGTCTCGCCATAGAGAGGGTTGGCTCCTCCGCTGGCCGCATTGGCGATGGTGTCGCCTTCTCCGGAAGTGACCTTCCAGTAGCATGCGAGTCCGTCTGAAGCCGGATCAACCGTGTAGAAATGGTTCTCGGCATTGATTTCCTCTTCGGTAAGAGTCTTTTTCCATATACGGAATTCCGTCATCAGCCCCTGAAAATCACGGTTAGAATCGTACGAATATCCAATCCAGAAGCATCTGTTCCCGGAAGGCTCATAGCTCCAGGTCGGAGAAAGGTCAACAAATTGGAGTTTGGTGGTGGTGCCCCAATATGCTTGTTTCTCGAATACTTTGGATCCCATATTCTGGCCGTTGAAATAAGCGGTTGCCGTTCCGTCTCCGAAAGTTATGGCGACGTGGGTCCAGCGGTTTACAGGGAGTTCTTCCGGAATGTTCCAGTTACCGGCCAGTGTCGCAACCTGTATTCTGTTCGGACTGTTTCCCGTGTCTCCGAAACGAAGCAGGAACTGCCCCTCGATGCCCATAATGGTCATTATCGAGCCTGTCGACTTGAAAGATTCCGGCTTGATGAGGCATTCGAGAGTGAAATTGTAGCAGGTTCCGAGTTTGCTGTTCTCCCATTTCGGGAACAGGCGGTTGCCGTTCATCCTGACAGCCCAGCTGATGAGAGCATTCTGCTGAGTCACAGTAATGACCGCTGTAAGAGGAGTCTCCCCTTCTCCGGCATCCGTCTGGGTGAAAGTAACCTTCGACGAGCGCTTCGATGCTCCGGACAACGCCTGAACTTCGAAAAACTCGCTGCCATCCTTGGTCTCCTTATGGGAAATCCACGACTGTCCATTCTCTTCAATTGCAATCGAATACGCCACGTTGGCCGTCACCGGAACGGATATGGTCTCCCCTTCGACCTTTGCGGTGTAGAACTCTCTGGCAGGTTCGAGCACGTGCTTGGCCTCCTGAGTGAGTTCAACAATCACAGACTCCACGCCGTCGGCCGAGATGGTGACGGTGGCAGAACGGTCTTCAAGAGACTCGAGAGCGGCATAGTCGAAGATGAACTTCGCCTCATCCGCATTGTCCCCTTCAAGCGTCGCCTTGTAGGTGAGCCACTGTTCCGCGCCCTCGCTGAGAGTCTGGGTGAGCTGACGATAGTGTATGGATGACTTGGTCACAATCTCAAGACGGCCTTCCTCAAACCCGAGGGTCTGCGTCGCATCTGAGACAAGCTCCAGATTGTCTGGAACAACTTCCTCGGGAAGAGAGGTGAGGACATAGGTGTCAGTGGCGGTGCCGCAGGTGAATGTCCATTCGGCGACAAGTCTGGCCGGGGTTGTATTCGGCTGTACGGTGAATGTCACGATATCCCCGTCCTTGCCGGAGGCAGCCGAAGGAATCACCCACGAACTGTAGTCAGCCTTCCCCGCAAGCGTCCACTCGGACGAACTGGATACTATGACCTGCACTTCTCCTCCGACAGACTCCACCGAGCCTGTCTTTGGAGCGACGGATATCTTGTCCACCGTTTCCGGCGCCACTTTTTTGTCCTCGGGATTCTGGCAGCCGATGACTGCAAGGATGGTGAGAACACCAGCTAAAAATCGTTTCATATAATTGTCTGTTTTAGTGTTTGTCAATATCGCTCAGAAAGCACATCCGAAACATTTCCTTAAAGTTGACGGCGTACAGGGTTGTACTTCCCTTCTCCGATTTTATCCCACACTCCTGTAGGAGTCTTCACTTGCTGCCCGTAAAGTCCCTGAGCGACATTGTTGAACTGCGTGAGAGAATGAGAAGCATTGCTTGAGACGGACCCCGTGCCCGAAGGGTCGAACGCGAACCACATAATCCAGCCATAGCCCGCCGCCTTGATGCTCTCAGCCTTTGACTGCGAGATTGTCTGGCGGTAATTGAGCTGAACAGAGGCTCCGGAACAGTTTTCATAGGTGAGGTCGCTGTAAGGAGATGTGGAACCTCCGTAGTTTGCGACATAGAAGTCGATGAAGTCCGCCGGAGTATGGGTTATATTCGTCTCCTGATCAATGACATCACTGCATTTGTAAAGTGACCCCCATTCAAAATAAGACACCTCTGTAGGCCAAGGACATTCCTTTGCAAGAGCCTTCTTGAGTTCGTAGCACAGACGGGAACCGGCCGCACTGCTCTTGGAGGTAAACCATTTTTTGGACAGGTCAGGAGTACTTGAATACTCGTCATCAAGGTTCACTCCGTCGAGTTTGTAGGTTTTGCAGGCCTTGGCTACCTCCTTCGCCCATTCTGCGGCACCCCAGTCGGAGAGCTGGCAGAGACCTGCAGCATCGTGGTTGCCGAGGAGACCGAGATAGACCTTTATTCCTTTCTTGCGCAAAGGTTGTAGATAAACGTCGCTTTCGTCAAGAAGAGCCTGGACATTCGGATTGTTCGAGAGATAGACAAGGTCATCGACGCTGTTGTAGTTGATGTTCGCCGCGAAAAGAATGACGGCATCGATGAACGGTGTTCCGTCCTCAAGTTCATACTCGAGAGCATTGAGAGGGTTGCAGTCGTTGACCTCGATGTAAACCACATTCTTCACAGCCTTGGGGTTGGCCTTCCTTATGACGGCGTTCACACGGCAGTCCGCCTGTTTTACGGCGGCATTGTTCACTCCCTCAAGGAACAGCGGGACAAGGTAGGAACTGCCGAGCGAAATAGAGCTGACATCAAGCTTCATCTCAATCTCTTCAGATTCAGTCGCTCCGGCGGCAATGGTCACTTTCCCCTCATTCGGGATTGTAACCTTGTCCGCAGGGAAAATCTCGACATCGGCATTATTGAGGTAGTTGTACTCTGCGAGGTAGCCCCCGTCAAAGAAAAGCTTTACGACGACATCCTTCTGCGCAGGCTCAGCAATTGAAACCGTAACCTTGACAGAAAGTTCAGTTTCTGTTTTTGCCGTCATATTGAGTTCTGACTTTGAATTGAGCCTGACGGCAACGCCTTCCGCCGGAGACGGTTCATCACCACCTTCCGCAGCTTCCTGAATGACATTGATGGAAACAGGCTGAGCGAGGCCGGCGGTAATCCTGATCCGGCCGATGTTCTGATTCTTTGAAGTGTTTTCTGTTACGTTCACCTTGAGCTTGTCCCCGTCTTTTTTGAGGACAATCCAATCGTTGGCGGCATACTCCCATTCATCAGCATTTGTAGTCACGGTAAGGACGACATCCGCATTGTCCTTTGCCTTGAAAACAAGCGCATCATCCGGAGTCACTGAAAGGGTTTCAGCAATCTCATTCGGAGATTTTGTACATTGGGCCAGGGCCAGAGACACCAGAGCGACGCCTGCCAGACCTTTGAAAAATCTTTTCAGCATAATAAGAGTTATTAAGTTAAAATGGTTGGTTTATAATTATATCTGTTTGAAATTCAGTCTTGTGGAAGGGAGACGGGATACCATATCAGGTCGTGGTCTGCCGTAAGGTCATTGCCGTAAACCGAGCAGTCTTTGACAATCTTGCCGGTTCCTTCGCTGAATTTCCAATACGCGAGCAGAGAGCCGTCAATATCCTCGGGGTACAGTTTGTAGAAATGGTTGGGCTTGTTGATTTCTTCCGAAGAAAGGACTCTGTTCCAGACACGGGCCTCTGCAATCATCCCGTCGAGGTAGCGGTCATTGTTGTACGAATACCCCACCCAGAAACACCGTGGTTTACCGTCATCCTCCTCAGAATGCGGTGCCCCGAAGTTCACGGACTTGAAATACACCGGCTGAAGCGTCCCTTCCGACGGTCTGTCAGCGATGTGGGAGACATCCCCCTCGGCACGCAGACGGCCGTCGAGATAGACCTTGATGACTCCCCTGTCGAAAGTCACGGCGATGTGGTACCACCTGTCCGTCTTGAGTTGGAGGGAAGCATCGGTCACGTCGGAGCGGTAGGTGGAGCCGCCTTCCTCATCTTTGACTGCACAGGCTATCTGTATCTGGTTGGTAGGGATAGTCACATCGCCGATGCGGATAAGGAAGTGATCCTCAACGCCCATTATTGTCTCTATCTTGCTGTCATTATTGAAGGCGTGGCAATTGACGAGAGCCTCCATCGTGAATGTCTCAAGATTCTGGACCTGAGTGAAATTGTCCCATACGGGCCAGGCGCGGTTGCTCTTCATATCACCGGCACAGTTCACGAGCGAGGCCTTCTTCACGACATAGTACATCGTCCTTGCGCTTTGGAGTATCCCTATGCCGTCCGTGGAAACGGTGACCGGAAGGACATACGACTTGGAGTAATCGAGATTGTCAAGTCCGGTGAAGGTAATGGAGACAGGCGTGCCTGCGATGTCTCCCGCACGGACAGTGGTCTCAATGCCGGAAAGGTCGCAGCAGCCTTCCGGAAGAAGTTCCACTCCGCCGTCATAATAAGCCCTGCGGTAGGTGTCGAGAAGTTCGGGCGCTTTGGCGAATGACACCTGTATATCGGCCGCCTCCGGCTGCGCCAAACCGACCTCAATGCTGCGCGTCAAGGTCTTTACCCCCTCGTCCGTCGCCACACGGACTTCATTCTTGAAAGAGTCCGCCTTAATGAAAAGTTTGTTCTCAAAAGCCCCTCCCTCTTTGGAGCAGGATGCCAGAGAAAGGACGGCTGCAAGGCAGGCGAAAACTATAGAATTTTTCTTCATAATGTCTGCTGGTTGTCAGAAGTTTCTTTTTCTCCTTCATTTTCCGCCGGAGCGGGATTCATTTTACTTATCGCTGTCCTGATGTTGTGGAAAGGCGCAGTCTTGTTGAAATAGTCGTCGCAGGCATTCGACACGCCCAGTCCGCAAGGGGAGAAATCCGCGTTGCCGGACTCGGCCACGACCCATTCGGCTGCCTCGTAAGCAGAGCGTCCGACCTGTACCGGGTTATCCGCAGACGGAACGGTGACCTCCATTATAATCCGGTCAGTCGGCGCATCCCCGAGGCGCGCCACAAGGGACGAGAGTTTCTTCTCCTCGCCGGCCACGGCGACGATATAGCTGAATTCCTTGAGGAACTCGGAGTCAACCACATTCCTGGCGCTGCCGCGGAAGACTATCGTGAGTCCCGGGTTCGCCTCGTGAAAATCCTTCACCGCCTGAATGTAGGTCTGCTGGGACAGTTCCGCATAATGCGTCGCCCTGTTCCCGATGAATGAGACCTGAAGTCCGGAGAATCCGTATTTATTGCAGCGGGCAAGCTGAAGCTCCGTCTGCTCCCTGAAAAAGGCGACAAGTTCCTCGTCCGTCCCCGCAGGCTGTCCCGCATCGGCGCGCGCATCCTCAAGCAGCCCCCAGGCTTCACTGATTGGAGCATAGTCTATGCAGAGCAGCGTCTCCGTCCCTTTCTTTTCGCGGACTTCCGGAATCTCCGAAGCTATGGACGGGTGAAGTTCATCCCCCATATCCACACAGATGAAGTCCAGACTGTCAGGCATCGCCATAAGGTGCTGGTTCTGCCGCGACGGCTGTTCCGCCGTGCCCTGTATGGTCGCGAACATAAGTTTGTGAGCGGACTTCTTGTACTCGCGGACCGCAGAGAGCTGCTGTCCGTAAGCGGCGGGATCAAGCTGCTCCGGAGTCTTGCGGTGAAAGTCAAGGTTCTGCGGCTCTGTCCATTTGCTGCAGGAGCAGAGGGCAAAGGCGGATGCCAGAACGCCGACTGATATGTTCATAAAACTTTTCATGCTTCTTGAATCCTTATTTGATTATGACTGAGGGGTTGCAGTCCCACCAGAGCCTTGTGCTCATCCTGTCCGGACCGCCGAGGCAGGATGAAACCGCCTCGTTCACATTATCTCCGTTGTTGGAGTACTCCGCAAGCGGATAGACCATCCGGCGCGCCCCGAACTCACTGCTCACGACTCCGGAACTCTTGTTTCCGGCATCGCTTGCCGGGAAGAACTTCGGATAGCCCGTGCGGCGGTGGTCAGACCAAGCCTCGATGCCGTTGTTGAAGTTCGCAATCCACTTCTGGATGATGATGCGCTCCTGCTTCTGTTCCGTCGGAGCGGACTCGTCCCATTTGACAGTGAGACCGGAAAGCACCGTGGCGTAACTGTTGAGTCCGGCGGGGTCGGTGTATGAGGTCGGTCTGTTTGTGTCGTCGGCGATGTAGTCGGCATAGCCGGAAACGCCGTTCTGCTCGAATGAGAGGCGGATGCCCTCATTGTAGAACTCTTCCGCAGACCCCGTTCCCATATCGAAGCCGAACACGGCCTTCGCCTCAGCCTTGAGGAAAGCGACCTCGGCGGCGTTCATCCATACGAGAGGGTCGGAAGTGCTGACATTGACACCTGAATATTTCCGTCCCAGACTGTTGAGGGAAGGCTTCTCCACGCTCACGCGGATGCCGACATAGTCAATGCCCTCAAACTCGGACTTGATGAAGTATTTCGCACGGCGCGGGTCGTTGTAGCCGTTCATATAGCAGATTATGTCAGCCGCCGCGTGCGTGTCTCCGCCTGTCACGGAGCCGGCCGGCTGGTTGTATTTGATTGCGGTGTAGAGCGGGTTGCCCTTGTCACCGAAAGCCACCGGACGCAGGGCCGCGTTGTCCGAATTGTCGGTGAAGCATCCGATTTCGTGGTTCACGGCCTCTTCTGCCATCTTCTTGGCTTTCTCCGGATTCGCATAGACGATTCTCATCGCCATCCTGAGTTTCAACGAGTTGGCAAACTTGCACCACTTGACGGCCGTTCCGTCATAGACCGGGTCGGCTTTCGGAGAGATGCTCCCGAGACGATGCTCCGTGAGCGAGGCAATCGCGTTGTCGAGTTCCGCGAACATCGTGTCATAGACTTTTTCCTGCGAATCGTAGGCTACGGTAATCTTTCCTCCCTGACCTATCTGTGAATATGGAATCGGGCCGTAGGTGTCTGTCACACGGAGCATTGCGGTCACCTTCACTATGTCGCCGACGGCGAGGGTGAGAGGGTCATCGGTTATGCTGCGGAGTTCTGAAAGGTTCGAGTAGAGCGTCGGGATAATCCTGTCGCTGGCGAGAAGAACCCTCGTCCAATCGTCGGTCGCGTTGAAGTTGTCTATGGTCTTTTCAAACGCGCCCGTGGTGGAGTAGTAGCCGCCCATCGGACCGCCGAGAAGGCAATCCGTGAACTGCGCGGTGTTGACATCCGTGGAGACGACCGCCCCGCCCATGGCCGAAATCGCCGCCGAAATCGCATATCCGTCGGTAAGGGTCTCTTCTCTGCTCACCTGATACGGGTTGGTGTTGATTTCGAGGTAGCTGCCCGTGCAGGAAAACATTGCGAGAGAGACTGACGCAGCCGAAACTGTGCTGAGTATATTTCTTTTCATAACCTGTTCCTCGCTTTAGAATGTCATTCTTACATTGAATCCGAAACTGCGGAGTGACGGCATCATGAAGTGGTCGATGCCCTGGTAGTAGTTGCCTGTCGTCGCCACGGACTCGGGGTCAAACGGAGCCTTGTTGTAAATCATCCAGAGGTTGCGTCCGACAACGGAAAGCGTGAGGTCGCATATTTCGCCGAGCATCTTCCTGGGGAAGGTGTAGCCGATTGAAGCCTCCTGAAGACGGACATTTGTGCCGGAGTAGGTGTATTCCTGAGGAAGCGGATTCGAGCCTCCCACGGAGCTGTACCATCTGTTGGCGTCGACAAGGTCGCCTCCGTTTATGAAGACTCCCCCGTTGTCCCGTGCAGCTGCGGAAGCCTCCGAAACACCGTACCAGTCAAGCACAGCCTGAGTGCTGGAATACACGATTCCGCCGATTCGTGCGGTGATGAGGAAACCGAAGTTGAAGTTCCCGACGCTGAAGTCATTCCTCCAGGACATATTGGCCTTCGGAAGCACGCTGCCGAGCTTCACATAGTCATCGCTGCTCGAGAATGTCTTGGGAGTGACGGTCCCGTCCTCATTGACTATGATGCGGCCGTTGCTGTCGTACTGGAAGTCGGCGAGCGAGTAGAGGTCGCCGAGCGTGCCGCCCTCGCGGAGAATGAAGTGCGCGAGTCCGAGTCCGTCCATATCAAGCTGCGAAACAGAGAATGTCTCTCCTGTCGCCGGGTTGATGACATTGTCGGCAAGGGACATAATCCGATTCTGATTGAACGAGAAGGTGTAGTTCGAGTTCCATGAGAACTTGTTCCAGCTGTTGCTGAAGCCGAGAGTCAGCTCCACGCCCTGATTCAGAACGTCTCCGGACTGGATGAATATGTCCGATGAGCCGGATCCTGTGGAAATCTGCGGATTGAAAGTCTGGTTCTTCGTATTCGTCCGGTAATATGTCGCATCGAGACTGAAGAACTTGAGAAATCTCAGGGTGAGACCGGCCTCAAAGGAGTTTGTAAGTTCCGGCTTGAGGTCATAGACAGGGTACTGCGTCTGCGTGTTCCAGCTCAGTCCGCTCGTGTTCCACTGATACATCGGGTTGGCTATGTATCGTTCGAAGGCCGTTCCGACAGATGCGTATGAACCCCGGATCTTGACATATTCGAGATTTTCGGGCATATTCGGGATAAGTTGTGACAGCACCACCGAGCCGCCGACGGAAGGGTAGAAGAACGACTTCCTGTTGGAATGCGGGCCTGCGAGCTGCGACGGCCAGTCGTTGCGGGCCGTGAGAGTGAGGTAATATGCCCCTTTGTAGCCCACTTCGGCCGAACCGAAGATTGACTGGGTCTGCTCGCGCCACCCCTCCTGAAGCCTTGTGGTCTTCGTGGAATTGCTGAGATTCTGCACATTGAATACGTTCGCTATTCCGGCACGCTCGTCGGACATCTCTCCGTCGGCGATGGGTCCGCGGTTCTTGAGCGCATCGTAACTCATGTCGGAAATGGAGGTTCCGAGGTTGAGCTGAAGGCTCCAGTTCTCGCCGAAACGCTTGTTGACGTTCACGAGGAAATCCGCATAAATCTGACGGTCAGTCATCTCTGAAATCCCGTACAGACCGTTCTGTGAACTCTCTGTGAGCTGGGTGAAGGTCGAGGCATAGAATTTCTCGGTGTATTTCGTCGCCGACTGGTCCATCTTCACGCGACCCGAAACATTGAGCCAGTCAAGTATGTCATAAGAGAGCTGCGCATTGAGCATAAAGCGGTCCTTGCGGTTTTCCCGGAGATTGCGGTAATTTATCCAGTAGGGGTTCTGCATCGTCATTCCGGCATCGCCCACCGGCCACCACTGTGTGGAGAGACGGCGTGTCACGTCGTAGCGCTCATACATCTTCACGGCCTCCCAGTCGTTCCCCCGAGGGAAGATGTAAGCTCCGACGAGCGGGTTGTTGTATGTCCCCTGATTGGTCATGTTCCTGTCCGTCTGACGGATGTAGCTTGCGCTGAAGTCGAGCTGCATCTTGTCCTTCAGGAAGGACGTGGTGTTGCGGAAAGTGAAATTGCAGCGGTTGTAGCGGTTGTTCGGAACTGTTCCGTAAGAGTCGACCGAAGATCCGGAAAGGTAACTCTGGTTCTTTTCGTTTCCCATGGATGCCGAAACGGTCTCGGTGTGGGTCACTCCGGTTCTGAAATAGTCCTTTGCCGGATTGTAGTTCGGATTGTTGGCATCGTTGAGCAGCTGCCCCCAGCTGCGCACATCCGAGCCTATGGACGAGTTGAGATCCCCCGTCCCGTAACGGTTCTGAAATCTCGGGAGTACGAACGGGTTCATTATCTCCACGGAAGCGGAAGCCGTGGCGGTGAGTTTCCCGGCCTTTCCTTTCTTGGTGGTGACGACAATCGCGCCGTTGGCCGCATCGGAGCCGTAGAGCGCGGCCGCAGCCGCTCCTGTGAGGACGGATATGCTTTCTATGTCCTCGGGGTTGATGTCGGCGATGGGGTCGGACGAGCCCTGTGAGGCGAACTGCGTGCCCCCGTCACGGGCAGTGGTGTACATCGGGACTCCGTCAATGACATAGAGGGCGTTCGAGGACTGGCTGATGGATTTCTGTCCGCGCATCACGACCTTCGACGCTCCGCCCACTCCGGAAGAAGAGGCGTTGATGTTGAGTCCGGCGACCTTGCCGCTGAGGGAGTTGATGAAGTTCGCGTCCTTGTTCATCGTCACCTCGCCGGCGTCAATCTGCTGTACATTGTAGCTCAAGGCCTTCTCTGAACGCCTGATGCCGAGAGCGGTCACGACCGTGCCCTCCATCAGGATGGCGTCGCTGTTCATCGTGACATCAAACACCCTGCGTGAACCGATTTTCAGTTCCTGAGTCGTGTATCCGAGGCAGGAAAATTCAAGAACGGAATTCTCCATCCCCTCGGGAAGGGTGAAAGAGAACCTGCCGTCAAGGTCAGTGCCCGCTCCGATTGTGGTGCCTTTGATGATGACACCCGCTCCGATAATCGGAAGCCCCCCGTCATCGACGACCGTTCCGGAAATCAGAGTGGAGTTCAAGCTACCCCCTCCCACTGATGAAGTGTCTTTCTGTGAGATGATTATGTGACCGGATTCAAGTTTCCAGTCAATGTTTACGTCTTCGAAGAGAATTTTCAGAGCCTCTTCGAGCGGCTTGCCCTGAATGGTCACGGAGACTTTCCGGTCGACATCCGCATCCTTGTTCAGGAAGACACAGTCGGTCTGTTCTTCAATCTGCCGCATCACCTGTTCCAGTTTCACATCCTTCACGTCGATGCTGACTTTCCGCGCCGTCTGGGCTGAGGCGGGGATGTTTCCTGCCGGAAAGAGGAACAGCGCGAGCAGCAAGCCCGTAATTCCGGATAATACTTTCTTGCACATATCAATTATGTGGTTATCAATTGATTTATGTTCAGCACCGTTCCTTGAATCCGCGCCGCAGCGGGAGATGTCGGGACAGAGCGCTATCTTATCGTTATAGTGTTGGCCTCGCTGTCCACGGTGTAGGTGAAGTCACAGGCCTTCTGAAGAAGACGGAGAGCGAAATCAACTCCTTCGGACACGCGGATTTTTCCGCTGCGCCAGCCTATCTGCGGCATTTCGTTCCTGTCGACGACGATGTTCACGCCGTAGGTATATTCAAACCTCTCCATAAGTTCAGGGAAGGTCACTCCGCGAAGGTTTATGTATCCGTCAGTCCAGGACATTGATTCCTCGGCATCGACGTCGCTCACTGTCAGATGGTTGTTCTCAAGCCTCACCTTTTCATCCGGGGAGAGCACGACCTGTTCGGAGCACCTGCCGCCGCCTGTCGTGGTGACCCTCACGCAGCCTTCCTGAAGCGTGGCCGCAAAACGGTTGATCTCTTCAGACGCATACACGCTGAACTTGGTGCCGAGGACCTCGACCTCGGAGACATATGTCTCGACGACAAAAGGATGATCCTCATCGTGGGTCACGTCGAGAAATGCCTCTCCGGAAAGTTTCACGCGCCGCTCGCCCCGTCCGAATACCGCAGGATACTCGATTCTCGAATTTCCGTTCAGACAGATACGCGTACCGTCGTTCAATGTGACTGACATCCTCTGTCCTGCGGGAACTTCGAGAATATTCGTCTGCGCCGTCATCTTCCTGTAGGAAAGCTCCCGCTCCCCGAGGACTCCCGCGACACCGGCGACGATGACTGCGGCCGCGACTGCGGCATAACGGAGAATCTTCCTGCGCAGCACTGTAATCCTGCGCACTTTTCTCTCCTTTTCAGAATCGCGCAATACCGCCATCTCGTCCGCCCTGAGCACCGTGGCGTTGAAAAGGAAATGCGCAGCGTCAAAATCTTTCTGATGCGACGGATTCTCCTCAAGCCAGCACTCAATCCGCGCGACTTCCTCTTCGGAGGCCTCGTTGCTGAAGTAGCGGAACAAGAGTTCGTCTGTCATCATTTTCTGTACTTTTTTCATTTTGTTCGGTTTATAGACGGGTGAATGCATATGGCTTACAAGAGATATTTGCAAAAATATGAAAAATAAGTAATTTTGTGCCGGACAAGTTTGTGTCAGACGACAGTCAATCCACTGATTTAGTAAGCGTTAAGGATTACTTACAAAGAAATGTAATATGAAAAGCGAGGAGGGTCATACAAGGAAACTGACGGAAGAGGAGTTCGGAAGAATCTTCTCCCGATGCAGGCCGATGTATGTGAAAATCGCGAATTCATATATTCACGACGACAGCGCGGCGGAGGACATAGTCAACGAATGTTTCATCCGGATGTGGGAGAAACGGGAGGAGCTGAAGACGGAAAACTATGAGGCCTACGCGTTCAAATCCATAATAAACCGCTGTCTCGACCATCTCAGGACCCTCCAGACGCGGACGCGGATTCAGAAGGACATCCACGAGAGCGGCAACAGGATGCAGTTCCACGAAATCCAGTCACTCAGCAGTCTCAACCCGGAAAGCCTGTTTGCAGATGAAATCGAGGAGCTTGTGCGCAGGTGTCTGGCCGGGATGCCGGAAATCACCCGCAAGGTTTTCCTCGCCAGCCGTCTTGAGGAGAAGACATACGGAGAAATTTCCGAACTTTACGGCATACCGGTCCGTCAGGTCACCTCTCACATCCAGTTCGCCCTCCGCTCACTGCGCGGAGCGCTCAAGGACTATCTGCCGATAATCCTCGCCCTCATCATCCTCAACGCCGGGGAAAACCGGACGCAGATTCTTTCCGACATCTGCGGAAGCCGGACGGACGATTACAGCTTGCGGATTTTGGCGTAGCGGAGCAGCAGAATCTTTTCGCCGAAACCGTCGAAGGCGATTGTGGCCTTCAGATCGGGAGCAGTGCCCTCGATGCTCCGTATGACACCGAAGCCGAAACGGTTGTGCTCGATTTTCTGCCCGGCGCGGAGTTCCGTCACCGGAGTCGGAACAAAGTCGGCATCCGGGACTCCCGGTGGTACGGGAACCGGCTTGCGGAAGGGAGTCGGCGAAACTGAGGAACGCGGCGGTATCGGGGTGCCAGAATGCTGTGACGCGGAATGCTGCGTCCCGGAAGGTCCTCCGGCGCGCCGCCCATAAGACTGCCCCGAAGATTCGCCGGAACGACCCCCGAAGGACTTTCCGCCGCGCCATCCGCCGTCAAAATCGCCGAAATCGTCTTCAGGCTCGAGGGGATTGGCGATGAACTGCCGGTCAATCTCCGTTATGAAACGGCTCGGGGCATTGGACTCGGACTTTCCGTTGCGCATCCTCGTCGTCGCGAACGACAGCGAAACCTCCTTCTTCGCACGCGTGACCGCCACATAGAAAAGCCGTCTCTCCTCCTCCATGTTGCTCTCCGATGCCAGCAGGCCTCCGGCGGGAAACAGGTTCTCCTCCATTCCGGCAATATAGACATACGGAAATTCCAGCCCCTTCGACGTGTGGACGGTCATCAGCCCCACACGGTTCGCCGTCTCTTCATCGCTCACGTCGGCGGCGCTTATAAGTGTTATGTTCTCGAGGAACGAACTGAGCGTAACCATCGGATAATCCGCCTCTTTCAAATCGTCCTGCGACACGATTTTCTCTTCGGCGATCATATCCTCGGCATATTCGGCATTCTTCTCTTCGATGAAAAGCTTCACTCCGTTCAACAATTCCTCGACATTCGCGAATCTCGACTGTCCGTCCACCGACATATCCGACTTGAAGAAAGCCCACAGCCCGCTCTCCCTCAGCACGGAGTCAGCCACGGTGAACGCGTCCTCCGTCGCAGCCCTCACCGAATGCTTCGCGATGAGGTCGCAGAAAGCGCGGAGCTTCGTGACCGCCGCCGGCTTGAGACCATAAGTATCAAGGTCAGATTCATATACGGCCTTGAAGAGAGTGGTTTCATGATTGTGAGCGGCGGCCGCGAGCGCCGCGATGGACGTGTCCCCTATCCCTCTCGCGGGCTTGTTCACTATTCTCCGGAAACTTTCGTCGTCGTTGATGTTCACCGTCAGTTTGAGGTATGCCATCGCATCCTTCACCTCCGCCCTTTCATAGAACGAGTTCCCTGAATATATCTTATAGGGTACGTTCCTCTTGCGGAGAGCCTCCTCCAGCGCACGGGACTGCGCATTCGTCCTGTACAGTATCGCAAAGTCCTGATACTGCGCGGATTCATTCCGCAGCGTCGCCAAAATAGACGAAACGATGAGCAGCGCCTCCTCCGTCTCCGTGTAGGCCTTGATGAGATGAATCTTCTCCCCCTCGTCCCCCTTTGAATAGCAGGTCTTCGGAATCCTCGCGGAATTTTTGGCAATCAGGGAGTTGGCCGCATTCACGATGGTCTGCGTCGAGCGGTAGTTCTGTTCAAGACGGAAAATTCCGCACCCCGGATAATCCTTCCGGAAATTGAGGATATTCTCGACCCTCGCCCCCCGGAATCCGTAAATCGACTGTGAATCGTCGCCTACGACACATATGTTCCTGTGAAACGCCGAAAGTTTCCGGAGTATGATGTACTGTGCCATATTCGTATCCTGATACTCGTCGACGAGTATATACCTGAACATGCCGGCGATTTCTTCATATGATTTCGGCGAATCTCGGAGGAGTATGTTCATATTCAGAAGAACATCATCGAAGTCCATGACTCCCGACTGTCGGCACTTTTGCGAATACAGAGCATATATCTCATTGATTCTCGGCATCTTGCGACGACGGTCCTGTTCCATGGCATTCGGGCTTTCGCGGTATTTCGCGGCCGTCACGAGATTGTTCTTCGCGTATGAGATTCTCGACTGCACCTCCTTGGGCTTATAGACCTTGTCGTCGAGCTGCATTTCCTTGAGGCAGGTCTTTATGAGCCGGATGGAATCGTCGGTGTCATATATCGTAAAATCTGGCTTATAGCCTATCTCTGCGGCATAATTGCGGAGCAGACGGATGAAAATCGAATGGAAAGTCCCCATATAGAGACGGCGGGCCTTGCGGGCGCCCACCATGAGCGCGATTCTCTCCTTCATCTCCTTCGCCGCCTTGTTGGTGAAAGTCAGCGCCAGAATCTCCTGCGGCTCACATCCGAGATTGAGTATGTTGGCGATGCGGCAGGTCAGGACACGAGTCTTCCCGGAACCCGCCCCCGCCACTATGAGCACCGGCCCATCCACACATTCAACTGCCTGTTTCTGAACAGGATTCAACCCCTCGAAGGCCGCACTCGGACTGTTTTCCATTTACTCTCCTTTTTATTTGTTTTCGGAGCGCGAATTTAGCAAAAAATGCGTATCTTCGCGGCGGTTTTTTGAAAATATGAAAAATTATACTCAAAAACGTTTTATAATGTCAAACAACATCTATTTGAAAAAGGGTCTGAACATTCCTCTCGAAGGTGCGGCGGCCCTCAACACCAGAAAGGTGATTGCCCCGGACATTATTGCCGTAAAGCCCACCGACTTCAGAGGGCTTGTCCCGAAACTTCTTGTCAGGGAAGGCGATAAGGTGCTCGCCGGCACGCCTGTAATGGCAGACAAGATGGCGCAGGACATCCTCTTCTCTTCTCCGGTCAGCGGCGAAGTTGTGGAAATTGTCCGCGGTGAAAAGAGAAAGTTGCTTGAAATCCGCATCAAGGCGGATCGGACGCAGGAGTATGTCGACTTTGGTGTGAAGAGGGTTGCGGAACTCGACGGCGAGGCTGTCAAGGCTGCCCTTCTCGGAAGCGGTCTCTGGCCGGCAATCATCCAAAGGCCATACGGCATCATCGCCAATCCTGAGGTCAAGCCGAAGGCCATCTTTGTTTCAGCGTTCAACACCGCCCCGCTCGCGGCGGACATGGAGTATGCCCTCAGGGACGAATTCGCCGACATTCAGGAGGGCGTGAATGCCCTGAACAAACTGACCGACGGCGGCGTGCATATGTCATTCGACAGCGCGAACTACGCCGGAACGCCGTTCCACAAGCTTGACAACATCATCCCCCACACCTTCACGGGGAAGCATCCGGCCGGAAATGTCGGAGTGCAGATCCACCACATCAGCCCGATACGCAAGGGAGAGACCGTGTGGACCGTGTCCATGGTGATGCTCGCCGCGATAGGAAAGCTCTTCCGTACGGGAAAATATGATTTGAGAAGAAAAATCGCAATCACGGGCCCCCGCGCCGTTGAGCCGGCATATGTAAGCTGCGTGCCGGGAATGTCGATGAAGGAGTTCGCATGGTTCTATCAGGAGCCGGAGAACCTCCGCTTCATCAGCGGCGACGCCCTTTCGGGGACGTCGGTCGGCATCGACGGATTCCTCGGATTCTTCGACAACCAGGTGACCATACTCAAAGAAGGCAACGACTTCGAAATGTTCGGATGGGCGAAACCGTTCAGAACCAGCCAGTTCAGCGCATCGCGCACCTACTTCTCCTGGCTCACGCCGAAAAAGAGGTACGACTTGGACACGAACACCCACGGAGGAGTCCGCGCGTTCGTCGTCTCGGATGTCTATGGCAAAGTTCTCCCGATGCACCTCTTCCCTGTCTATCTTGTGAAGGCCTGCCTTGCACAGGACATCGAAAAGATGGAGAAATTCGGAATCTATGAAGTTCTTCCGGAGGATTTCGCGCTCTGCGAATATGTCGACCCGTCAAAAATCGAGATTCAGTCAATCATCGAGGACGGGATATCCCTTATGTTGAAGGAAATGGCTTAAAAGAAAGATTATGAACGCATTAAGAAAATATGTGAATAAAATCAAGCCTGCCTTTGAGAAAGGCGGGAAGCTTGGATTCCTTCATTCTACGTTCGACGCATTCGAAACATTCCTCTTCGTCCCGGACACCGTGACCCGCAAGGGTTCGCACATCAGGGACTGCGTCGACCTCAAGAGGGTGATGATCATCGCGGTGCTCTCCCTCGTTCCGGCTCTCCTTTTCGGAATCTGGAACACCGGCTACCAGCACTCGCTCGCATACGGACTTGACTGGGGATTCTGGCCTATGGTGGGCTATGGAATCGTGAAGATTCTCCCGCTCTACCTCGTCTCCTACATCGTCGGTCTCGCCATCGAGTTCACTTCAGCACAGCTTCGCGGCCACGAGGTGAACGAGGGCTATCTCGTTTCCGGAATGATTATTCCGCTCATCGTCCCGATCGACGTACCGCTCTGGATGCTCGCGCTTGCAGTCGCTTTCGCGGTGATTTTCGGCAAGGAAGTCTTCGGCGGCACCGGAATGAACATATGGAATCCGGCGCTCCTCGCCCGTGCGTTCCTGTTCTTCTCCTACCCGAGCAAGATGTCAGGTGACACAGTCTGGGTGGGCGGTCTCGGAGCGGGAGACAACGCATGGTGCGCAGGCAACGGTCTTGTGGACGGTTTCTCCGGAGCGACTCCGCTCTCCAGCCCTACGCTCGCGGGGCTTGCGGACAACCACTACTCCCTCCTCAACATGTTCCTCGGAACGATTCCGGGTTCAGTCGGAGAGACTTCAGTGATTGCGATACTCCTCGGAGCGCTCATTCTCGTCTGCACGGGCGTGGCTTCGTGGAAGATTATGGTTTCATCAATCGCCGGCGGTCTTGCAGTCGGCTACCTCGGCTACGCCTGCGGTGCGACCGACCTTCCGGGATACTACCAGCTCGTGATGGGAGGCTTCCTCTTCGGTTCAGTCTTCATGGCGACCGACCCTGTGACTTCCGCCCAGACCGAATGCGGCAAGTGGATTTACGGATTCTTCGTCGGAGCCCTCGCGGTGACCGTCAGAATCTGGAATCCGGGATACGCCGAGGGAATGATGCTCGCGATACTTCTGATGAACACTTTCGCTCCGCTCATCGACCACTGCGTAATCGAATGCTCTATCAAGAGGCACAACAAAAAAACAAACGTCGCATAATACCTATATAATATGAATACAAACAGCAACGTATATACAGTTATATATTCAACCGTTCTCGTGGTTGTGGTCGCGGCGATTCTGGCTCTCGCAGCCGAGGGGCTCAAGGAAAAGCAGAACGAGAACATCAAGCTTGAGACAATCACCAAGGTGCTCACGGCTGCGGCCCAGGCCGACCCTGACTTCAGCGTCACAGAAGACACCGACATACTCGCGACCTACCGCGACAAGGTGATTGACGCCTACAATGTCGACTGTGAAGGTCACAAGATCGGGGAGTCGTTCAATCTCGGAAAGAAGAATCTCAATGACATACAGGTCGCTTCCACTTCGGATTTGAAGAAGCAGAACGACATAATCAAGAAGGTCGAGGCGGGCAACGCCGATGAAGCGAAGAATCTCAAACTTCCGGTCTATGTCTTCGACATCGCCGGAGAGAAGGTCACGGTAATCCCATGCTACGGCGCGGGCCTCTGGGGTCCTGTCTGGGGCTATCTCGCATTCGACGCTGACGGGCGCACCTTCGAGGGGGCCATCTTCGACCACAAGAGCGAGACTCCGGGACTGGGGGCGAAGATTGCCGAAGAGCCTTTCTACAACCAGTTCAGAGACCGCAGCCTCACGGACGAAGGCAAGTTCGGAGTCATCAAGGGCGGCGCGAAAGACCCGGTGCACGAGGTTGACGCCATTTCCGGAGCGACCATCACGTCTCAGGCGGTGGGCAGAACCATCAACACCTGGGTGAAATACTATCTTCCTTATCTCAACAATGTGGAGGAATAAGCCATGAAAGATTTTAATTTGAAGGAAACACTGCTCAACCCGATATTCAAGGGAAACCCGGTCACCGTCCTCGTGCTCGGAATCTGCTCTTCACTGGCAGTCACCGTGCAGCTCAAGGGGGCGATTGTGATGGCGCTGTCCGTGACAATCGTGACCGGAATGTCAAGTTTCGTGATGTCACTTCTGAGAAAGTCCGTCCCGAACCGCATACGAATCATCGTACAGCTCGTGGTGGTCTCCCTTATGGTGATTCTCATCGACCAGGTGCTCAAGGCCTACGCCTACAGCATAAGCAAGACGCTCTCGGTCTATGTCGGGCTCATAATCACGAACTGCATCGTGATGGGACGAATCGAGGCGTACGCTCTCGGGAACAAGCCTGTGCCGTCGCTTCTTGACGGTCTCGCGAACGGAGCGGGCTACGGAATGATACTCATCATCGTCGCCTTCATCCGCGAGCTTCTCGGAAGCGGCACTCTGCTCGGGTTCAGAATCATCCCGGAGGCATTCTACACTGCCGGGTATATGAACAACGGTCTCATCATCCTGCCTCCTATGGCTCTGATCATCCTCGGCTGCATAGTCTGGGTGCAGAGGTCAGTCCAGAAGGACCTTCAGGAAAAATAACAACCAATTCAGCAGTTAATTATGGAATATATAAGCTTATTCGTAAAGTCAGTCTTTGTTGACAATATGATTTTTGCATACTTCCTCGGTATGTGCTCATACCTGGCGGTATCAAAGAGCGTGAAGACAGCTTGCGGACTGGGTGTGGCTGTTATTTTCGTGCAGCTTCTCACGCTGCCTGTCAACTACCTTCTGAACAAGTATGTCCTTGCTCCGGACGCCCTCATCGAGGGCGTCGACCTGAGTTTCCTCAGCTTCATCGTGTTCATCGCGGTGATTGCGGCCATCACGCAGATTGTCGAGATGGTCGTCGAGAAGTTCGCTCCGGCCCTGTACTCGCAGCTCGGAATCTTCCTCCCGCTCATCGCGGTGAACTGCGCGATTCTCGGAGGCTCCCTCTTCATGCAGGAAAAGGATTTCGCGAATTTCGGCGAAGCCGTGACCTATGCCCTCGGCTCAAGCTTCGGCTGGTGTCTCGCAATCGTGACGCTTGCCGCAGTGCGCGAGAAGATGGCATATTCAAATGTCCCCGCGCCTCTGAAAGGACTCGGAATCACGTTCATCACCGTCGGAATGATGGGTATGGCGTTCATGACTTTTATGGGAATTCAACTTTAACGGAGGGGAAAGGATATGAATGAAATGACACTTACAATACTCTGGGCGATGGTGGTGTTCACCATCGTGACCCTGATTCTGGTGGCTCTCCTCCTGTTCATCAAGACGAAGCTGACCCCGAAAGGAACTGTCAGAATCAACATCAACGACGGGAAGAAGGAAGTGGACGTCACTCCGGGCAGCGACCTGCTCCACACTCTCGCCGAGCAGAACATCTTCCTGCCTTCGGCCTGCGGCGGAAAAGGCAACTGCGGCCAGTGCAAATGCCGCGTGGTGGAAGGCGGCGGAACGATACTCCCGACGGAGGTCGGTTTCTTCAACCGCAAGCAGATCAACGACCACTGGAGACTCGGCTGCCAGGTGAAGATTAAGGAGAACATGAAAATCGTCATCCCGGATTCCGCGCTTTCAGTCAAGAAGCTCGAATGCGAGGTCATCAGCAACGACAATGTGGCGACTTTCATCAAGGAGTTCACAGTCAAGCTTCCTGAAGGCGAGCATCTCGAATTCAAGAGCGGCGAGTACATCCAGAT
>CAVDEO010000035.1:0-21687 GCA_963607915.1 bacterium | reverse complement strand
ATCCGAAGCCGTAGCCGCCCTTATCCTCCCCGTCCGAGGCGAAAAGCCGTCCGAGTTCCACCATCTCCCCGTTGATTGCCACGTTCCTGGTCTGGAGACTCTTCACGCAGGAGGCGAACCAGAGCAGGATGAGGTTCTTCTGCCACGGCTTCAGCGCCGAAACGGGTCTGATTGCGCGGCTGATGTCCGCCGAGTCCACCGGAACGACCCTCCGCCCGGCTCTGTTGGGCTTCTTCGCGCCGCGCCTGTAGAGAAAGGCGATGCATTCGTCAAGGTCGGACTGCTTCCCGCTGTGAAAGAAGGACTGCATCGCCACCGACGCGTGCCGGAACTCCCCGAAAGTGAGGTCCTGAAGCATCTCGCCCGGGCCGTGGAGTTTCCTCAGGCCGGAACGCACGGCCGGAAGCGGATTCGCCACGGAGTCGAAGGTGATGCGGCATTTGAGGGTTTCCGGGTCGGTGTCGAGCAGGAATCCGAGACTTTCGGTGCAGAGCCGGGCGACATTCTCGCCGCAGCGCTCCGCCGTTTCCGGGGAAAGCCTTGAGAGCAGGGCGAAACGGCGCGTGAACCGGACATCGAGCAGGTGACAGAGCACCCTCGCATTGAACTCCAGCGGAGAACCGCCCTTTTCGATGCAGGACGCGTAAGTTCTGAAGACGAACTGAATCTGTTCCGGAGTCATCTCTTCCCAGGAAGAAGGCAGGGAGAACCTCTGCCCGGTCTCGTATATCTCGATCTGCGTCATATCACCGTCGCGAACTTGTTGTTCCTGTCATTCTGTGGGAGCAGCTGCGCTTCAGCCGCAGTGCCGGATAGCTTCTTGAGTTCATCCTTGACGGCTGCAATCTGTTCGCGGGTCTTGCCTATGAACCAGTCAATCTCCTTGGTCTCCGCGCTCCGGCTTTCACGGTTGCCCTGATAGGACGGGCTGAAACGCCGCGCCACTGAGAGCGGGAGGATGTCGAGCGACCATCTCTGCGCGGCCGTTACGAGGGCGCAGAGCACGCAGAGCAGGGCGGCGCGTGAACGGATGCGCTGTGCGGCGGTGTCGGATTCGTCAGCCGACGGATAGATTTCTGCCCAGACCTCTTCGCCCACGAAAGGCTCGGCGACATTCTCCTGCGCTTCCACGATGAGCGGGACGAAAAGGTGGAACGCGTACTGGCTTCCGTCCACCGGATAGAAGCGCTCGAACTCCGTGATGTCCCCCACGATGCAGCGGTTCACCAGTGCGCGAACCTTTGAAGACATCCAGCTTTCCACCTCGTTCTTTTCGAGGTAACGGTAAAGGGAGTCGAGCGCACGATAGTAGCGGTCGAGCATAGCCCTGTCGTCGCGGTCAATCATCCACTCGAAAGGCATCTTCTCGTTTTCGTCCATCTTCACCTTGCGCCCCGTGCCCTCGTGGCTGACGGAGGAGAGCTGCGCATACCGTGCAATCGCCCGCAGGGCGACCGGAAGCCGCACCGCGTCCACGAAATCGCTGTCCGTGCCCTCCTCATAGGCTTTCTCCGCCGCTTCGACCACCTCTGTGCCGACGAGAGAGCAGAGTTCCTGTGCGGCGAAGCCGATTTCAGTGCGTATCAGGTAGAAAGGCGTTGACGCGAACCACTGCCCGGTCAGCGCATTGAGTTCCTCGGAACCGTTGTGTATGTTGTCGAAAAGCATATCTATTGATTTTTAACTCGTTCGTCCGGCGTGATGTTCTCTTCGGCCTGCAAAGACCGGTGATAGAATGCGAGTGAGAGGTTGCGCCCCGGGAAATTGAACGCAATCGCCTGATTTATCGGCTCAAGGATGCAGTTTGACGCGATTTCCGTGTCCGAAAGCAGGTAGAGCTTGAAAGCGTAGAGCAGTTCCGAACCCGAAGCCAGTTTCCCGTTCACCATCACGTTGCTCAGCGACGGGTGCAGACCCATTCCGGAGGTGATTGCGGATGCCGAAGCCTCCGAAATCTTCAGCTGGCTGTCGACGAAATCCTTTATCTTCTGGTCTATGGCTTCAATCTTCCAGGTAACCGAACCCGTGCCGTTCTCCGACGGGATGTCCACGGTGTAGAAGAACTTGCCGGCGTTCTCCTTTCCGGAAAGAACCTCTGTGAGCTGCGTCAGAAGTTCCGAGGTGAGCTTGCTGATTTCCGCTTCCACCCTCGCGTCGTCCCAGTCCGGGTGTATGTTCTTGAGGGTGTCGCGTTTGGTATCCCAGTACTCGTTCGGGGCGTGGATGTGATATGCGAGGTTTATGCCGTTGTCCGTCACATACTTGAATATTGTCGGAATCTCCGAACCCCGTACAATCCAGCGGAGCGCGCCCCAGTATTGGGGCACGGAGTAGAAGTCGCGGGCGAATGAATATGTGTGGTTGTACGATGCCGAAGCCCCGTATCTGCCCGGATTGCGTCTGTCATAGACCGGATATACTTTCACGCCCGTGCGGACGCAATAATTCTCGTAGTCCCCGACGATGATGTGTTTCACATCGCGGATGTCGCGGGTGTCCGTCCATTCGAGACGGGCGTTCTTCGCGGGGATATGCTCAAGCCGTGCGATTCTCGCAGTCCGTCCGATGCGGTGGCCGCGCTCAAGGTACTTTGCGTCGAAGAAGCCTTTCAGATGGAGGTAATCGGTCATACAGCCCTTCACATAGGAGATGTAGTCCCAGCTTTCCAGCCAGTCCGTTATCTCCCTGTCCTCCTTCCAGACCCGCTCGATCTTGCCGTTCTCGAACGAAATCTGTGAAAGATACAGTCCCTGACCGAAAAGCAGCCCCATCTGCCTTTCAAGGATGCCGGGACCGAGGTTGTTCGCGTCGAGGATGTCGCGCAGGCGTGTCGGCAGGGCGTTGTCGATGCCGTAGGGGATGACCCTGTAGCCCTGAATGGTCTGCGGGAGGTACTCCCAGTTGCGGTCCTGAGTCTCCCAGAACAGCGAGTCAAGCGAGCTGTCGCGGCTGTTGCACAGGGTGAAGCACCGCCCGTCTTCGAGGTGCAGCGCGTAGGAATGGTTCGAGATTTTCTTTACTTCGCTCATTGCAGTGTGACTTTTTCTCCGTTGAACGTCATCAGAAGCGGCTGGTAGAAGCGGCGGCATTCCATCGTGTCGAGGTCAAGATAGGCCTCTACCATCTCGGCGTGGCAGTGGAACTCCTTCCGTTCCCTCTTGCGCAGCTTCGCGTGCCTGACATTCACCACGCCCTCGCTCGTCCCCGCCGAAAGGTTGCAGGACATGAACGAGAAGCTGAACGGCGTTCCCTCGGCCGAGAGCCGGCGCATTTCCCTGATTGCTTCATAGACTTCCATAGTGCAAAACTACAGCATCGCCCCCGCCCCGCAAAGGACAGGTCCGGCACGGCCGCCGTCCTGGGTCCGGTTGCCCGGACGCACACCCCGGAACGGCTGAAGCCGCATCCGCGAATCACGGAATCCGCAGGGGATTCGGGAATGTTTTCCGGCCAATCCCATATCCTCCAGAGATTTGCCGTCCGGAGTCGCCGGAAACATCGTTTTTCACGCGGAGAAAAGCCCGGCCGCGCTCAACTCCGGTTGCGGTCGCAACCGTTCCGAAAGGTGAAATATGACCCGCAGAACCCCGCCCGGCTCACTGGAAACGCGGGTCGAGGCTTGCGGCCGTGCCCGAAGACTGCATCTTCGCGAGCTTGCGCCTCTCCTTTGTCATCAGCAGATACTTGAACGAGTCCGACGGGTTGGTTGACTTGACGGGAAGCTCCGCCACAGGCAGGCGTTCGCTGGATTTGTCCTTGAACACGACTCCGGACTTCACCTTTGTGCGTGCGAGTTCCAGAGACATCTTCAGGTTCTTCGCGGCATACGCGTCTATCCTCACCCACGGCAGACGCGGGTTGCGTTCTGTCATAATCTCCTGCATGAACGAATACTCCTCCGGCTGTCCGATGTTCCCCTGCTTGATTGACATCAGGTGCACCGTCCATCCGGTGCGCCGCTCCCCGTCGAACTCCACCGCCCGCTTGAACTTGGAGACCTGGTCTTCGCCCACGGACTTGTAGGCGTTGCCGGATCGGTCATAGTACAGGAACAGAACCTTGTTCTGCATCTGTGAAAAGTAGGTCCGGAACTTCACCCCGAGGTCTTCCGTGTATTCGGGGGCGAGGGTGTAGAGGAACTTGACCACGCGCACCACGTCGTGGCCGGACTCGGTGTCGTCCTGCCCCACCGTCATCGAACACATATTCCCGAAGTCCACGCCCGCCTGCAAAGGCTTGTTCCGGTTCAGGCGGCGCAGCACACGGCAGTCCTCGGTGTCGCGCATATCCAGACTCTCGTATGCCTGTTCATCGATGCCGTCGTAATAGAAGTGACGCGGGGCGAGCGCGGTGTAGAACCTGTCGCCGCTTCCGAGCCTCGGCTTGAGCGAGAGGATGGCGGTGTTCAGGTCGGGCAGCTGGGCGGCGATGGCATCGGAGAACCATTCCTCCGTGAGTATGTCCGCGTTCACATAGCTCGATGCCCTGACATAGAATGTCGATGCTTCCGGACGGCAGCGCAGTTCAATCCACCGGGCTTTCCACAGTTCGGCCGTCCTCATCTTGTTGCGGCAGTCGGCAAGGTCGGCTGGGGACTTGGTCTTCATCCATTTGTCCTTGGCCGCAACATATTCGTGCAGGGCTTCATTATAGACCAGCCCCGCCTTCATCACCGTGAGAATGGCGGTCTTATCGACATTCACCGCCTCCTTCTGCATCCAGTCATATTCCCCGATGTGCGAGGTGTCGGCCATATCGGAGGTGAAACACACGCCGCGATAGAAGACGCTGTGCCCGTATTCCTGCCTGTATCCGCGCACCGCCTTGAGCAGGTTGGCGATTTTGTCTTCCCGGAAATATTTCGCCTCGTCCCCGAACACGAAGACATAGGACGCGCCCGCAAGCGTGGACGGGCGGTCGAGCGAACCGAAGCGGATGTTCAGCCCTGTGAAGAATATGATTGTGCGCTTGTAGGATACGAGACGGTTGAAGGGTTTCCAGAAATGCGGCTTGAGCCAGTCGGGCAGACCTTTCGTCTCCGCATCGGTGAACTGCGGCGGCTCTTTCTCGATGACATAGTGTTCGCCCTCTCTGAATCCCTTGCGCTCAAGCCCCTCCAGGACGGAGGGCAGGACATTCGCCGTCAGGTTGCTGAATGTGTCGGCCACCCAGCAGCAGGGCGCGCCCGGCATATCGTACATTATGTCGATGAGCCTCTCCACCTGTATGTCCGTCGTCTTGGCCGAGCCGCGCCCCAGTTCGCAGTAGGTCTTGCGTGCGCCCACGAGCGCGACAATCTGCGCGAGCCGGTTCTGGTACTGGACGGACGCGCTCCCGGTGTTCCCGGCGTTAACTTTCTTCCTGTGTGACATTGTCGATGAACTGAACTATATCCATATCGTCTATCCCCGCATCCACCCGCAGGCGTTTCTTCACCACCTCCGGAGCGACTATGCCCTCAATCTGTCTTGCGAGTTCGTCCCTGTTGGCACGCGGAAGCCCGATGACTTCAGGGGAGAGGGACAGAAGCCGGTACTGCTTCTGATAGTTCTCGGCAGGCAGCTGCTCCGGATCGTCTTTGTCGAGCTGGAGGACTTTCGCCTTGCCGTTGAGAATGCCGGCGGCAATCTCGAAGTCTTTCGTCGTGCGGGCGTTCTGCATCGCGAGGGCGTAGAGCGTGTCGTACTGGTCGGCCATCTTCGCCCTCATCGCATCCTTGGAGACCTTACGGTTGGCGAAGAACATCTCCACCGCCTCGGCATACATATTCGCCGCCTGTTCGTAGGAGAACGAGAACGGCTTGGAGGTGAGGAACTTGATTGTCCGCCGCTTGCCCCACTGGCCGTCAAGGGAGTAGATCATCGTGAGCAGGTCGATGTACACCTGTTCCTTTTGCGAGAGGTCGCCCCGGCTTCCTCCGGAGATGTAGTTCTGGATGCGCTCGAACGCGCCCTCATCTTCCGCCCCGCCGAAGAGGTCGAGCTTTGAAAAGCTGAAACTCCGGTCACGCACGGTTTCATTATACTGCTTGACGGCTTCGGGCTGACCGGTGGCCGCCGCCTTCGCTATGGCAATCTCGATGTCGGCTCTCTTGCGCAGACGGCCGCACTCGATCGCATCCCTGACTTCCTGGGTGACGGCGCTTGCGTCTATGCCCTCGCTTGCGAATATGTCCCTGTCCTCCCATCCGAGGGCGGCAAGGTAGGAGACCCTGTCAAGAGCGTCTTCCTGTTTTTTCTGTTCCATATTTCTGGTTTTCGTAATCCTTCAGCATCCGGTCCACCTCGGAAAGCAGCCGCTGCTTCTCCCGGATTCTCGCTTCGCGCTCCGCCCTCAGATGGGGTTTCGTGCCCTTGGAGATTTCGTTGCCGGCTCTCCAGATGGCTTCCTCCAGATTCTCCTTCCTCCGCACGAGTTCGAGGACCGGAAGCGAACGGAGTTCCGCCATCCGCCGTGACTCTTTGAAAATCGGGTGTTCTCCGAGCACGGAACGGTGTTCCCGGTAATACACGAATTCGGAGAAAATTTTCCGATTATTGGAATTATTTTCGACAACTTTTTTTGCAGTTTCAAAACATTGTTCGGGAGTCGTGCACTGGAACAGTTCCTCGTGCCCGCGCACCGATTCCTCCCAAGCCGTGATTTTGTCGGCCGCGAGTATCTTCAGTTCAGGCGGACAGTCGGGTTCGGAGAGGAACGGCCAGTTCTCCCTGAACTTCACCCATGGGATGGCCGAGACTGCGGCCGCAGTGCCCGCCTGTGCGGAGACCGTCCTGCGGCTGTCCGAGAATCCAGCGAGCTTCCGTTCCAGAAGACCGGCGAAACGCTGCGGAGCCTTGCGCACCAGAGCGTCGAGATGCGGGTTCGGTGCATATATATTCAAAAGCCGAAGTCCTTCCTGAACCTCGGCTCCCGAATCCATCCATCTGTCTATTTCGTTCATCCTTTCAACAGATATTGTTCAAGCAGCCCGCCGATGGCGTTGAAGCCCTCCGGCGATGCCGATACGAAGAATTTCCTGACGAAAGCCTCTATCACGACATTCTCGCAGGGGTTCGCCCTCAGGACCGGAGTGATGAAGTTTCCGAAAGCGAATGAAACCTCGTTCAGCCTCCTGTTCCCGTACAGCCTTCTGACGAAGATCTCCGGAGTGACGGTCTGTGAATCTTCGGCGGCAAGACACTCCACGAGTTCGCTCTTGCTGACATAGAGGGGCACACGGCTATCGTACTGCTTTTCCCCGCTGCGGGTGACATAGACGAACCTCCCTTTGAGAAGTTCGTCGGAAATCTCCGTGCACGGAACGATGTTCGCCGGAACGAGCACGAACTCGTCGGCTACCTCCTCGTCTGCGAGGCACTCGGTGAGAATGTACCGCGTGCCTGCGTCCGCTTTGACTGCAACCACCTTGTGAACGCCCTTATGGAATTTGTCCCAAAGTCGTTTCACCAGTTTCTCCGTGCCCTCATAGGCGCAGATGACAACGGAAACTGAAGACCGGGCCGCAGTCTCCTGAACGGACGCGGCAGCAACGGAAGACTGCGCCACGGCTTCCTGTCGTGACGCGGTCTCCTCTGTTACCGCAGCTTTAGCTGTCTTCTTTGTAGCCATATCCCGGTGGGTTAAGCCGATTCAGAAGCGGATGTCGCCGCAGTGGCCGCAGCCGGCATCGCACCCTGATAATCCCCCGGGAGGAATTTGTCGACAATCTCCTGTTTCCAGGTGAACTTGCGCTTGTTCGCCTCGGAGGTGTTGGTCGTCTCCACGGTGAGGAATAGCGGGTTGCACTTCGAGCCGAAAATCTGGACGCGGCCGGCGGATGAACCGTCGCACTCTTTAACGAGGGCGACCACGCCCTTGTTCAGGAATGCCTCAGTGTGGTTCTTGATGGCCACAGAGTTGCCCGGATGCTCGAACTCGATGCCCTGTTTCACGCCGCGTGCGTCTGCTTCGCCGGAATACTCCTCGGTGACATTGATTGTCTTCGGCGTGCCGTAGATGCAGACCGCCTTCGCGCCCTCGACGAGGGTGAGGTCTCCGTCCACGACCGTGTTTCCGACTTCGCGGGTCGGCTCGGAAGCGATGTCATCCACATCTATGAGATAGACATCGGACGATTTCGGAGCGGGGCAGCCCGCCCCGTCTCCGTTCTTTGGAATGCTTACTTTAGTGTAGCTCATAATCTTGGAAATTTAATTGTTATGCACCTTCACCTTCACCTTTAGTGGAGTCAGCCGCTGTCGCGCTTCCGTTCATCCACGGGCCGTCCTCGGAGAGGTCGATGCCGTCAGAAAGGATGCTGTTTGACGGAGTGTATCCGGCCGGAACGGCCGCGAACACGGCCTCGGCAATCTTGAAGCCAACTGACAGGGAGTATTCTCCGAAAACTTTCACGTCGTAGTTGGCCTCCTCGATGCGGTTGATGCAGCTCTCCGCCTTGGAGTAGTCCACAAGCTCCACGAAATTCTCCTTCGGAGTGGCGAAGAGGATAGGGGAGTTGTACATCGACTCCAGAGCCACGAGGTGGAAATTGGTGAAACGGATGGTGTCGCCCGCCTCGATGCCGGTGTACTTGCCGTTCACCGCGAAGTCAGCCCTCTTGTAGCGCGTGCGGAACTGCTCTGAGCAGAAGACGATGGCGGTCTTCGCGAAGAGCCCGGATATGTTGTCGACGAAACTGTCCACATACTTCAGAAGCTCCTCGTCTGTGAGGGTCGTGTAGTCCTTCGCGTTGCGGAGGTAGTTGATTTTGCAGTTCTCATCTGTCAGACCCTTCACAAGGATGGTCTCGTAGCCGTCCATGGAGTCCTTGGCAGCAGAACCTGCGGTGCCGTCGGAAACACTGCTCCACGCAACTTCCTTGTATTCTCCCTTTCCAATCATAGAGAGGGTGATGTCATCGAGAGTCTTCGGAAGGATGTGCTCCTCGATGATGTAGCGGGTGATAGGCATCTCCGACTGGGTCTTGCCCTGCTCGTAGAGATAGAGCAGCCAGCTCTTGATGATGTCGGTCGGCCGGATCAGGACATTGATCTTGTGCCGGCGGTAAGGGATGCGGATCGGGGTGAACTTCGCCGTGCCCTTCGGAGTCCACTTCGGAGTGAACTGCTGTGAAACTTCGGTGAAGATGGCTGCTGATGCGATGTAGTCCGTGTTGGACTGGATGCGCGTCATGTGCTTGGAGTCGTTGAATCCGAGGTAGAGCCTCTTCGCGAGAAGTTCGAGCTTCACTTTCGGAGGCATCACCATCGAGAACTCCGCATTCAGGTCGGCCACGTCGATGTTCCCGTTGTCGAGAGCGGCGAAAGCCATCGGGTTGCTGGAGGCGAGCGCCTGAGCGACGAGCTTGTTGTGCACAGCGTGCATGTTGAGCGCGAACTGACGGGTCTGTTCGCCTGCGGAATGTACCTGAGCCTTCGGAGCCGGTTCCGGTTCGCGGGAGAGTTCGAGCACGTCGCCCTGGAGTTTCTTCACCTGTGCGGTGAGTGCTGCGGTGGCTTCAGCCGTCTTGGAAGCGACGGCCGCGTCGAAGAGTTCGACTGCGTCGTCGTTCTCATCGAGAGTGACGGACTCCAGCTTCTCAAGGAAGGCCTGTCCGTAGTTGTCGAGAATCTTGCTGCGGTCAGTGTCGGAAAGTTCGACCTTTCCGTCCTTCACCTCAAGCGATTCCCTGCCGAGAAGACGGGCAACGAGCTTGCCCATCTTCGAGTTTGAGAGAGAGTTTTTGTTCATATGACACTTTGAATTAAGAGGTTTTGAATTTACATTTCAGAGAGGGCGAACGCGGCTTCAACCGTTTCTGCGAGGGTTTTCTTCGCATCGGCGAATCCGAGTCTCAGAGCGTCGGCGCAGATGAAGACCTTGCCGGTGAGCACGCCGTCCTCTTCCGCCTTCAGCATCGGGCGGCCGCTCTTCACGGCTTCCTGGAAGCGGGTCACAATCGGCGAGAGTTCGTCCTGAATGAGTCCGTAGTCGCCCTCGACCGCCTTGCGGTAGCTTCCGTTTTTGTCACCGGATTCCCGGGCATACACCGGGATGATGCGCACTCCGGTCTGAGGGTCGGTCTCCGGCGGAATGGAAAGGGTGCAGACCGCGCCGACGGAGCCGATTTCGGACATATCGTTGTCGAGATATACGAGGTCGCACTGGGACGCGACCCAGAAGGCCGCGCTGCAACAGAGGTCGCAGTGCGCAAGAACCGGTTTGCCGGCTTTCTTCACGGCGGCAATCGCTTCCAGAAGCGGAGGTACGGCATTGCCCGCTCCGCCGCCGCTGTCGATGTCGAGGACGACTGCGGCAATGTCCTCCCGGGATGCGCATTCGGAGATGAGGGCGGCAAGCTTCGCCGTTCCGTCCGATCCGCATGTCTTGTATTTGGTCATCGTGCCGTGCAGCGGGAGAACCGCCACCTTCCTGTCCACCGAAGCTTCGCCCCCGCCGTCGGATGCCGAACCGTCGGAAAGCATATATGAAGGCGCGGCCGCTTCACCGGAAGCCCCGATCGGGACACGGGAGAGCAGCGCGAACACCGTCGGGAGGTAGGCCGCCGCATCGGCGAGAAGCCATTTCCCGCGTATGATTTCCGCCGCGAAAGTAGAGTTGCTTATCTGTTTTTCCATCGTAATGAATTTTGCACAAAGGAAAAACAAAAGCGCCGCCCAAAAAAGGACAGCGCCCCTCACGCCACTCTGCGGCGGATTTTGTTATTTCAGAATTTCCGGATGCTCTTCAAGATACATATCCCGCAGAGGCAAACTGATGACGAAGCAGGCATCTTCCAGAGCGAAGCAATAGTCAGTTTCCTTGCCTCCGATTTTGATTTTCTTCGCCGGACTATTATACAGCCATACCTTTATCTCATTGAATGAATCATCGTCTCTCAAAGAGAACACGGCCCGCTTCGCATCCTCTTCCACATCATACGCAGTCTTCGGAGATTCCGCATCTATGAAGGCAAAAAGTCTATGTTTATTCTGTTCAAGAAATTTATTGCCGTCAATGTCACGGAACAGTTCCAAGCCATACTGATTGAGAGCTCGGGGACTCTGTTTTGCGGAAAGGATGAACTCAGTCTGCCCTTTCACATAGGCGACACTCTTATCCACTTCAGAAATCTTTTCGGAATGAACCTCGCAAGGCAATCCGGAAAACTTAAGATCAATCTTCTTTTCCAGATTATCCATCTTTTTGTTCAAGGAATCTTCCACGCGGTCAATCTTTCTGTTCAAGGAATCTTCCACGCGGCCAATCTTCCTGTTCAGGGAATCTTCCACGCGGTCAATCTTTTTATTGAGGTTCTTCAACTCGCTGCTGAATGCCCCGATGGTCTTGCCCATTTCAAACATCTTGAATAAGATTCCACCTCCGAAAATGATGGAGATGACGAGGGATATGATGGCTTCAATACTCATATAGATGTTCACTTCCGATGCAAAGATACTAATAAATAAATAAACTAACACACGCCCGCGAAAATCTTTGCAGACAATAGGTTATGGGCGGAACTTGATATCGGGATTCAATACCTTCAACAGGTGCCCGTATTTCTTTATCTCCGTGTTATTCATATAGCGGGTAACGCCTGTTCTGCTCCCGTCCTTTGAATATGTCTGCACGTGAACGACTCCTTTCGGGAAAATTGATTTACCGGCCCCCTTCCCCTCGATATGATCGTGCCCCCAGTCGAAATCCACAATCTGTGAACGATTGCTGAAAAATTTGACTTGGACTATTTCTCCCGACTTGCCGCCCGGATTCGCATAGAAATCAGATGTGTCGGAATGACTGGGCAATCCGGAATGGAAGTCGTCATTCCCGTCGGCATCCATTTTTGTTATGACCTTGCCCCTGAATCCATCGATATTGAGTGTTTCGCCTATCTGGTGATATTCATATTTTGAAAATCCTCCGGACGGATTGAATGATTTTGCACTTCCCATATCAACCCTCGTCAGCTTCGTAATCAATGCCTTTATAATCTATCGCACGCAGATAATCGAACATTGTCCGGCATCCTGTTCTGTCAAATATGTGCTCACTCAAATCGATATCGAGAAAAACCGACAATGATTCGGCAGTCCAAGGCTCTTCAATGATGCCATCGTCTTTTTTTATCAAAAACATATATATATCATAATCGTAGCGCATCATTCCTATCCCGTCTGGATTTTTTGAACAATTCAGAAGCATATCTCCGGATGTTGACTGATTATGCTTTTCCCTATATTCGACAATTCTGAAAAAATGCTTCTCGTTCTCAGACACTGATTCTTCCGCAATATGTTCAAACAGAATCTTGTCGTCATCTGAAATCTGCCAGATTCCGTCAATGACACCATATTTTCGTTTTGCCATACCTTAATCTTTGAATATTGTCCTCCAAATATACGAAATTATTGAAATTCAAGTCAAAAGGTTTACCGTAGACCAATACTTTACTGGGGCACAGCACTCTGAGACATTCGCTCATTCCAAGAATCACAGCATTTTTCACGGCTCTGTTCCTTCCAATCGCCGTATGTCCGACGGCTATGAGCGAGCCGTGAGGAAGTCCCTCGAAGCAGAAACGGAAAGAATCCGCATTCCCCCAGCTGACACTCGGAATCACGCGGATGCCCTGACTTTGCCACCAAGCCGCCAAAAGCCGGTTTCTGTAGATGTTCCAGAAATTGACGGCCGGCGGCAAATCGACATACAGGCTGAAATCAGGCGCGATGACGCAACGGAATCGCTTGAGCAATGGCACATACTTCTCCGGAGTGTTCCACACCCTCTCGAACTGATAGTCATCTATGAAGAAATGGATTCCGCAATCATAATCGGTGGATGTCAAGGCTCTGTTGAATCCGATGAACCGTTCAGGGACAGAGTCGACATAAGCTTCGAGAACAGGAAGCCCGTATGCCCCGGAGCATCGGACTTCCCCGCAGAGGTGCATATTCAGCAGTCTCCGCTGCCGGAACAGCTCCTCCATACGGCCGTCCCGTGTAGCCTCGCGCGTATATGCCCGCTTCCCCATCCTTTGAACTTTTCGACAAAGGAAAACAAAAGTACCGTCCCGGAAAAGGACGGCACTCCCACGCCACTCTGCGGCGGATTTTGTTATTGTTTAGGATCGGGAGACGAACTCTGTAAGTTCTTTTCTGGTGCTACCCATAATCCTCAGATTGTTCTTCAGAATAAATTCCGGGATGGGATCGACCGCCGTCTGGAATACGACCGGCCGCAACATTTCAGACTTTGACCACATTTCGTGGTCGCCTTTTGTTCGCAGGTATTTCAGCCCCTTGTGTTCAAGAAATTTGCGGAAAATCTCCGGAGATATGTTCTGGAAGATTCCCATCAGCAGGCAGGAAGAGAGAATGTTTCAGCCGATTTTACAAATGCCCGTTTGTTGAATATGCTTCGGAACTGTCTGTTGCTTGAAAGCAGGACGGACATATCGGGCGGGGTCATCCTTTTTCGCGGATTATCTTTCATAACCCACCCGAGACGGGTAAGTTCTTTCCTCAGAGTGTTCTTGTTTATCGTGTACCGGAAGAATTCCTCAAGGGTGATTTTGAATGAATCCTCCGCCTCACTGTCGGTCTTTCCATATCCGGAAAGATCCAGAGCCGGACAATAGACAATCTGACACCCGGAGTCTTCAAATCTTATGATGTCGAGCCGCACATTGACCTTTTTCCCGGATGTCCGGACAGTCCCGCTTGCTATACCTTTTCTTTCCATTTCGCTATTTGTTCTGATTCGGGTCGTGTCTGTCGACATCGCTGACATCTATGCCCTTGACTTTGAAATACTGGTTTCTGATGAGCACTCCGAACATTCCTCCGTAATATGCGGTCGGCAGTCCCTCGCTGAAAGCGAATTTCTTTATGGAATCGACATCCTCCTTCGAGAACAGTTCATCCTGAGCGATTGTCGCTTTATCGATGCAGAACTGCTGGATGTCGTAAGGATTAGTCAGCTGCTGTTGTTCTATCAGATTCTGGATTCTGTCCCAGTTCCTCGATATGATGTCATTGGCCTTTATCTTTTCCGCGACTTCCTCCCCCAATCTGGACAATCCGACCGGGCTGTGGCTTTGGGTCAGCGACCCGCGCTGTGACTCCATTATCGACAAACGGGCGTTGATTTGCTGAATAGCCAAACTGGCCTCCTTGATGCTGCTTTCCAGATTATTCACCTTCTCAAGCCGGCACTCCCACTTGGTGACATATTTCGTAAGCTTATGGACTCCCCAGAAACAGAGTGCAAGAATGCTGAATACGAACGCGAAAGAACCCGCCGGAGAAGCCAATATCGTTTTTATTATATCCCACATAAGTCCGTAACATTGAATCTTCCGACGCAAAGATACTAATAAATAAATAAACTAACATACGCCCGCGAAAATCTTTGCAGACACGGAATTACGGCCTATCGGGGAACGACGGCCCGGCCGGAGCGGAGATGTCCTACACCGCAGGGACGGTCTTCCATTGGGCGGAGAGGCGGAGCACGTCGAGATTGTCTTCCGTCTCGAAGTGCAGGGGCAGGTCGGCTGTGCCGAGATAGGCGGATGTCCCGTCGTTGAAGACCACGCGGGAGATGCAGCCGTAGCGGATTATCCGCAGCGTCGAGGTCGGAATGACCGTACAGCGCAGCTCAATCTTGTGGGTCAGACAGCGTCCGTTGTCGTCCATCGTCTCCTTGGTCTCCAGTGTCCCGCTTGCCGGAATCATCGGAAGCCTTTCCATTGCCAGCGTGCTTGTGCTGTCCGCCGCCTGGCTGACGAACATCTCCTTGATAATCCTTATCATCTTTCAGTCCTTTGAGGTTTATGCTTTCGTCCAGATAGTAACTGCGTCTGAGCAGCCGCCGCGTCAGCTCCTTCATCTTCCTCTGGCTTGAACGGTACACCCGCTTGTAGAGAGTGTCCGTATAGTCCACGCTCACAAGCTTCCGGGAGATGATAAAAGCCTCGACAATGTCCTTGCGCCCGTATCCCAGACCTTCGCCCTTGCGGTAGTAGCCCGCGAAATCGAGGTCAAAAGTCGCCGAGACCGCCATCATCAGAGCCGCCGTGTCCGCCTGAGAGTAATAGATGAACTTGTTCTCGATGTTCCGCGTCGCCGGATTCAGCGGAAGGTCGAGAGTGGCCACGAGTTTTCCCTCCGGCTCAGCCACCGGACGCGCCGATTCCCTCACCCTCGCGCAGAGCAGTTCTCCCACCGGTTCCCGCGTGCTCACCCTGTATGCTTCCTCACCCGGAATCCTCGGAAAGAGGAAACCGAAGTAGTCAAGTCTCAGCTCTGAATCGAATTTGAGTTTAATAAGCATACGGAACGGTTATAAGCGGCTATTGCTCACAAAGTTACAAAAATGTTTCAAAACATCCAACGGAAAAGCCCCGCAACCGGCGGCATTATACGGAAAATCACTTCACCAGAACGTCCTTCCCCTCGCGGATCATCCGGCAAAGCGCCCTGTAAGTGCTTTCCCGGACATAATCCGTGTACCAGTCGCCCTCATCCGGTCCGAGTTCCACCCTGTAGAGCACAAGCCGGCCGCGCGTCAGGTCTTCAATCTTCGCGCTGCGAAGTCCGCCCGGCAGCTTCCGGTAATGCCAGAGCGGCATCGACCGGCCGTAAACGTCGGCATTGAACTCAAGTCTCTCCGGAGCGTCGGGATGCTCCTGAACGGTGATGATTTCCTCTTCCATAATATGCGTTTTTGACCCCGGATTTTCACACGGGAAATTTTCAGCGGTTTGCAGTTGCAAAATTTTCTGACCCTTTGACCCCTTGACCCAAAACCTTTGTAACTAATTGATATTCAATATGCTTTGCGGGGTCAAATTTTTTCAGAGCCATTTGACCCCGATTTGCCGATTTTCGCCCTAACTCTCTGATACATAGGAGGGTCAAAAATTTTTCCATCCCGAGCCATACCTCCGGAAATGCCCCAAAATCGGTGTCAAGCCAAAACCAAATTGACCCATTTTGACCCCGCATTTTGACCCCGCGTAACTCTTTATCTTTCATTTACTTATCTATACTTTTACTATATCGGGGTCAAAAGGGTCAAAGATTTTTCACCTTAGAACCGCCCCCGAAATTTCAAACTCTCCACAAAAAAGGGATTCGCGTGAACGAACCCCTCATCACAGCTCCCGCTCCTATGCCCGACCCCTGCGTTTTCCGGTACAGGGCGACCGTCAGAACGGAGGCTGTGAAGACTCGCTGAACGACTCGGCCGAGGTGCCGATTCCCCCTGCCCCCGGTTCATCCGGCTCGGGCGGCGTGCCTATGATTGACACCGGATCAAGCTCCGTCTCCCGGTCAGGACGCGTGTCGATGTAGAAGCAGTAAAGATTGTTCCCGTTCACCTTGCGGCGGATGTCGTTGCGCTGCCTCTCCGTCTCCGAGCGGAGCAGCTCAGTCGGATTGTACATCCAACCCTTATAAGAACAGAACATAATCAGCTTCTTCTTGAAAGTCGCCTTCTTGATGCTGTCCTGAATCTTCTTGTTCAGAGTCGAGCGGTAAGCAGCAAAAGCCTCGTCGATGTCGACAATCACATCAAGGTGGCCGTTCGGCAGCCAGTCCTCTGCCCACCAGATGAACTCGTCCGTAATCGCCCTCTGAAGGTTGCGCTGCTCGATCTGCCTCATCGGCGGCTGGATGCGGATGTGGAGCTTGTGCCAGACCGCGATGCAGTTGAACATGAAATTGTAGAATGCATTCATCTCATCCGGAGTGTAGTCCTGGATGAGGTTCTTCTTGAACTCGGTGTATGGAGACCGCTCCTTCAGCCCGCGCATCGGGTCGTCCGAATGGTAGTAGTCCGTGAAGGCGGTGAACCAGGTGCGCCTGCGCAGAGACGCATCGAACCGCTTGATTGCGTGGTTGGAGGTGAACGCCACCTTCGGACTGTCCTTGAACTCCAGAATGAACGCGTCCCTGTTCTTCGGGTTCACCACCATCTTGCCCGTGATCATAGGCATAAACCTGTGAAGGTCGATGCCGTCGTTCAGGTCGTCGAAATAGACCGTGTCCGTGATTCCCGGACGCACACCCGCGAGCATGAAGTCCGTCTTGGACGGGTTGATTTCCTGACCGTTGATGAACAGCTGCCTGCGGAGCTGCTCGGTGCTGGTCATAAAGAGCGACTTTCCCGTTCCTCCGAGGTGCGTGCCCTCCTCGGACTGCTCCGTCTCCATAGCATAAATCGCGTAAGGCTGACCGGCGACCTTGTACTTGCTCATGATGTAGCCCAGAGCCATCGCCTTCGAGATGAAATGCAGGTTCGTCTCCGCCACCTCATCCGGCGACAACTGCATCCCGAGTTCCTCCTTCCTCCAGTAGTTGCGCCCCGTATTGTACACGAACTGCATGAATGTGCAGTCGTTCCGGAAGATTTTGAGCCTGTATCGCCTAAGCTCATCTACAGCGTCAATTTGCTTCCGCGTTGAAATGTAATCGGGGGTGTCGGGGGTGAGGACGGAAAGCCGGTTCAGCAGGGTCGCATATTCCTCGGAATACTCCACGTCGAAGAACGGCTGCTCCAGACGGAAGTCGTGCTCGATAATCTTGCTCCGGTAGACATTGTGCGGGCATTCGGACGGCTTCAGCTGCTTCGCCCCCGTGGCCGACACCTTCACCGGGCCGTTGCTGAAAAAGAAAGTGTCAGAATGTTTGTCGAACGCGTTGAAATCCGGGACAATCACCGCGAGCTTCTCCAGAGAGTTCCTGCTTATCTGGGGCGAGCGGTGGATTGTGTTGGCGAGCGTCTGGTTGTAATAGTTCGCGTGGGTGCGGAGATACTCCAGAAGATACGCCGAGCAATGGGCGCTGATGCTGTCGTCGTCGATGAGGGTCACGACATTGTCCTTCACCTGACAGAACGCGAAATCCGTGCAGTCCGGATTCGTGGCTATGCGGAAATATCCCGAAGCCTGCAAGAACGAATACAGCTGCTCGTTGTTGATGTCATATCCCCCGAATCCGCCGGACTTCGTGTGCTTCTCCTGCCAGAACTTCAGACCTCCGGAGAGTTTCACAAGTTCCTTGAACAGGGACACGGGATTCTGGTTCTCCGGACGGCGGAAATGCACGAAAAAGTCCTTCGCATCCTTGCAGGGCTTGCCCTTGCGGTCCTTGAACCTCTTGAGTTCCTCCGGAAGCCGGATGATGTTGATGTCGAGATAACGCAGCGCAATCCGGTACATATTGGCTATCCCCGTGTCATCGATGTCATAGAGGATATATATCTTCTTCGCAATCTTCTGAAGCAGGGAGAACTCGTACTCCGTCAGGTCGGCGGTCTCCGAATTGAGCCAGCACACGTGAAATCCGGCGGAATGCACGTTCAGCGCGTCAGACGGGCCGGAGCAGATGATGAGTTCCTTCCACGTCATATCCACCTCCGATCCCGCTTCCTCGCCCTCGACCCAGTCCGCGGCCACCATCCCCGGGTATATGCCGTTCTTCGCGTTCGCATACAGCTTGATGAAGTCCCGCTCTCCGAAAAAGAAGTTCTCCGGCTTCTCGCCCACATACATGAAGCGGATGTCCCCGAGCGGCTGGTAGAGCTTGCCCCAGGAACCGTAATCGTAGTAATAGATGGGATAGTTCTCCGTGGCCGTAATCTCCCAGCTTTCGCCCTTGGAGTTCTTCGCCGTAATGTAGGAATCCACCGGCTTGAGGGAAAGGTCGGCGCAGACCTCCAGAGTAATCTTGTAACCGAGGAAATACAGTTCCCGGTCGGTGAACTTCCCGCCCTTGCGCAGGTTCACGCTCATCTTCTCCTGCCCCCTGACCTTGCGCATCTCCGGCATCGGCTTAACATCCGCAGCCCCGCCGTCCTCAAGCAGCTGCGGCGCATACTTCTTCGCAATCCAGTTTATCGCGGCCGGATAGTCCAGACCCTCGTTCTTCATCACGAGCTGTATTGCGGTGTAGGCCTTGGTGTCGCTTCCGCCCTTGTCCTGAATGAACCATACGCCGCCCTTGCTGAACACGGTGCAGGACGGGCTTTTGTCGTCCTCCCGGATTCTGAAATTGCGCCCGCGCCCCGAAAAGCACGATGCACTCTGAGGATAGTATCCGGCGATGACCGCCTTCCCGCCTTCCGTCGCCTCGAAAATCTGTTCCTTGCGTATCATTATATTGCTGAAAATCAGTCTCAAAAAATAGTTTTGCCGTCCCGCAGGTCGTTGCGGAATTTCTCCGCCCCCTTTCCGTAGTACAGGCATTCGTTCTCTTTCAGGTGCTCGAAACGCACCGTCCCCGTATCAGGGTTCTCAATCCGCTTGTAAGGCCGTCCGTCATAACTGCGGATAAGACTCCTGATTTCCGTCTCCGACATCTTGGGGCAATCGTGAATCTGGAAGCATAGCGCATCTCCCTGCCTTTCCGCGAAGCTGCGCAGTGGGTGAAACCTTACGCAGCCGTCTTCGTCAAGCATTTTCGCGTTAACGGTGTATCCAACCCCGAAATTCGGGTATAGAGTACAGAAATACATAATAGTTGAAACCTTTTTGTTCCCAAGCCGTCCGTCCGGGCGGCTTTATTTTAATATAAGTTCCTGTATCTCGCGAATCCTACGGGTTTTATTTTGGGGAAGTATTCCATTATCAGCGACCTCCCAGAGAAGCCTTGCAGTAGTATCCAGCATATCTACCATAGCGAAATATACTTCCCAATTCTCCGCGTCTTTGATTTCTATAAGCCCCTTATACGCGAAAGTAACAAAACGCAGAGCGGTATCCATTTCACCGCGATAACGCTCATCCGCGAGCCGGAATTCTTCTTCATGTCTTTTCTTTCCCATCGTCATTCCGGCAAATCATCGTCAAAGCTTACCGGCTGGGCGGCCATCTCCGGGGATCGGAGCGGACGCATATTGCCGAGAATCGGCTGTGAGCGGCGCTGTTCCTCCGTCATCGCGTCGAAAATCTCCTTGCCGACATTCCCCTTCACGAGATGGGTGTCACCATAGCGCCCCTCCTGCGCGAGCCGCAGAGCCGAAAGGTTGAGATAGACGCACTTGCTCCCGACATAGAGCGCGGGATTCTCCTCGACGGGGATGAACACGCCCTTATGCCCCTGTGCGGTCACGAGCCTCGCGCCCCGGAACTTCATCAAATCGAGTCTGATTGAAAAATTATCCATATCTATAATGTTTGATTGTATTCATTCCTGACGATTAGTATCGCCGCGAGGCATCCGAGTACCGCCACAAGCGCCAAGATGACGCACAGCAGAATCTTCTCGAAGATGAGGGCGAGCAGGGCGGCCATCGCCGAGACCGAAATAATCCATGTCGTCAGCCGGAGCGCACCTTCAGCCGTAAATCTGAGTCTCATGGCCGCCTACTTTATCCGTGAAACCGTGATGTCCCTGCCTTTCGGAGCTGACACCGAATAAACCCTGTCGAGGTCGCGCCCGAGGGTCGTGGCCGTAACTCTGACGGTGGTGAGTTTCACCCCGCGCAGCACAACCGACTCCCCGACCTTGAGAGCCGCCATCCGCGCCCGTCCGCTCTTTCCGGAGGAACGGGTCGCCCTTTGAAGAAATTCTGAAACTTTCATATTGATTGAAATGATATTGTCAAAAATCCCCGTCTTTCCGGGGTGTCATCCTAGGTTGTAGGAGCTTTACCATAGCCAAGTGCTTGAGTGGAGTGGGGATGAGGGGAGTCGAACCCCTGTGCAGATATCTCGACTTCTTCTGTTGCCCGTGCAACCTACATCCCCGGTTCCCCGTCTTTCCGGAGCGTCATCCGGCGCTGCTTCACCGGAATCTTATGCCGTCGGGCGCATCACTGCGGCCATAAGCAACCACATAAAAGATTCAATTATGGTCTTATGCTCTCATTGTAGCGGCATCCTTTCTCCGCCGGATACTTGTTCAGCAGCATCCGCCTGTGTCGCCCCATCGTTCCTTTCGCCAGGACATCGAGGCAGGCGAGTTGGATTTTATCGTCTCCGTATGCCTGCATATTGCCTCTGACTCTTTCGTCTTCGCCCATCTGGCCGAAAGCTATGGCGAAACCGCCGCCACATTCGTCTGCCCAATCTTCCAAGATTCTCAAGATGTCTTCAGTTTTCATAATGCGTTTGTTTTTAAGATGTTATTGTGTTTTTAAGATGTCGTCGGATAGATATGAAAAAGGGCGGCGGGGAGAGGGGCGGGGAGAGAGAACGAAGCCCCTCTGTCGTGGCCCGATGCCGCCCTGTGATCAGCGGAATCTCGCTTCGCCCACGGTCTCGGGTCTCTTGCCGGTCGGCCCCGGGGCGAGGACTCCGATTTTCACCGCCATCCTCTTGAGCCGTCTGAGCTCCCCGGTAAAGCGCGAATACACGTCCGGTTCATCCCCGTCCTCGAACAGAATCTGCTCGGTGTCGTCTATCGCGTTCATCAGCGCGTTCATCAGTGTCCGGGCTTCCGCCGGCGTAATGTCCGAGATTGTCATTAAGTCTCTTTTGTCTAAATCCACGAACATAACCGTTTGACTTTTAGAGTTTTTTACTTACTTTTGTCAGTTTATAAATAAATAAATAAATAAACTAACATTTCAAGGGCAAAGTAAAGAATTATTCTTTAATCAAACAAGAATTATTCAAAATTTTTAATCGAAATGTGAATTTTATGGAAACGAATGACAAACAGCGAATCGAGGAATTGTTGAATTATCTAGACT
>CAVDEO010000034.1:11081-21692 GCA_963607915.1 bacterium | reverse complement strand
TGCCGAGGTGTGGAATGACGCTATAACGGGCGAAACAGGGCACATTTTCCATGCATTTCGCCCGCTATAATGTAATTTTGATTATATTTGCCTCAAAAAATGAGATATGAACCAGATATTCGGAAGACAGGAAGAAATCACTGAGTTCAGAAGATACTACGAATCCGGAAAACCGGAATTCATCGCAGTCTATGGCCGCAGACGTGTGGGGAAGACTTTCCTTGTGGACTGCCTGTTCGGGAGTGAATACGCATTCTCTACATCAGGGATAATAGGCGGGACTCAGCAAGAAGAACTTGAGGCCTTCACAGCAGATCTTCGCAGATGCGGTTACAAAGGGCGCAAGCCCCGTTCCTGGATGCAGGCTTTTGAAGCGCTTCGTACGCTTCTGGAGGAGAAACTTGTTCCCGGGAAACGACTTGTCGTGTTCATTGATGAGCTGCCCTGCCTGTCCACCCCGAAGAGCGGTCTCGTCAAAGCCGTGGATCGTTTCTGGAATACTTGGGGAAGTAAATGTCCTGAAGTATTCCTGATTGTTTGTGGCAGCGCCACTTCCTGGATTATCCGAAACATCATCGACAACAAAGGCGGATTGCACGACCGGATAACTCACGAGAAGCATCTTTCCCCTTTCACTTTGGGCGAGACTCGCGAATACCTCCGCATGAACGGATTCGTGTGGGCCGATATCGGCATCCTGCAGACATATATGATTCTGGGCGGCGTGCCATACTATCTTAATCTCCTGGACAAGAACAGGAGTCTTTCCGAGAATGTCGACAAACTTTTCTTCGGTCAGGAGGCTCCGCTGTCCAGAGAATTTGACAGGCTGTACAAATCTTTGTTCAGCAGTCCCGACAAGTACAAGGCCGTCATAAAGACGCTTTCCGGAAGCCGGAAGGGTTTGACCCGTAGAGAAATTGCGGAGAAATTGAAAATCAACGACAACGGTCACTTGGGCGACATTCTGGAAGATCTGATTAATTGCGACTTTATCCGTTACTACAACTTGAGGGGGAAAAACATCAAGGTGACCGGAGGTCTGTATCAGCTGGTGGATTTCTACTCTATTTTTCACCAGACTTTTCTCACGAAGAGGATAACTGACGCGCACTACTGGAGCAATACTCTGAACACCCCTGTTCAGAACACCTGGTATGGTCTCGCCTTCGAGCGGGTGGCTATGGCTCACATCCCGCAGATTCTGAAAGCTATCGGAGTCGACCGCATCCTTACGCAGTATTACTCGTGGCGCAGTACCGTATCGCCTCAGGGGGCTCAGATTGATTTGGCCATTGACAGAGCCGATGGAAACATCAACCTCTGTGAAGTCAAGTATTCCAACGGCATCTATGCCATTTCCAAAGACGAATTTCTCAAACTGAACAACCGCAGCGAAGCATTTCGCAGGGAGACCGGTACGACAAAGGGACTGTTCATCACCCTCATCACCACATACGGGCTGGATAAAAACGGCTACTCTGACATCGCCAACAGTCAGGTCACAATGGCTGACTTGTTCGAATAACGGGCGAAACAGTGCACATTTTCCATGCATTTCGCCCGCTATAATGTAATTTATGCCTAGAGATTTTCTCTTTTATTTGCGTGTAATCTTCGCGACCCAGCCGCCGCCCGGAGCGAGGTGGACTGTCAGCTGACGGTCAGCAGGGACTGCTGCGGAGGTGTGCTTGTAGTCGCGTGCGGCACGGTCCGCGTTGACTCCGTCCTGGAATATGTCAAGCGTCCAGTCGCCTTCGCCGAGGAAACTCAGGTCGAGCGTCAGGTCGCGTGCGTCCCAGTCGGTGAGCGCTCCGACATACCAGTCGTCCCCGCTGCGGCGGGCGAGAGTGATATACTTGCCGATTTCACCGTTCACTGCGCGGCTGTCGTCCCAGACCGTCGGACACGCGGCGATGAACGCGGTGCACTCCGGCTCGTTCATATAATTTGACGGGGAGTCGCAGAGCATGTTGAGCGGAGACTCGAATACGACATACTCGGCCAGCTGGTGGCAGCGCGTCCCCTGACTCATCGCCTCGGAGTTGACCGAACGGAAATTTTTCTTGGCGGCATTGCGCATCGCCCCCTGAGTGTAGTCCATAGGACCTGCGGCCATACGGATGAACGGAACGGTCACATCGTAGGTCACCTGGGCGAGCTCCTTTCCTCCCCATTTCATCTGCTCAAGTCCGTACACTCCCTCGTAATTTATTACGTTCGGCCAGCGGCGGCTGAGTCCTGTCGGCTTGTAGGTGCCGTGGAAGTCTATCAGAAGATTGTACTTCGCTGCGATTTCGGCCGTACGGGCGTGGAAATTCACCATCATCTGGTCGTCCCTGTCCATGAAATCCACCTTGAAACCCTTTACGCCCATTTCTGAAAAATGTTTGCAGAGCCCCTCGATGTCGCGGTTCAAAGCCCAGTAGCCGGCCCAGAGTATGATTCCGACATTGCGCTCCTTTCCGTAGTCCACCAGTTCCTGAAGGTTGATCTCCGGCACGACCTGAAGCAGGTCAGCCTGAAGGTTCACCGCCCAGCCCTCGTCGAGGATGACATAGCCGATGCCGTTCTCTGAGGCGAAGTCGATGTAGTACTTATAGGTTTCGTTGTTGATTCCGGCCTTGAAATCAACCCCGTAGAGATTCCAGTCGTTCCACCATTCCCAGGCCACCTTGCCCGGTTTCACCCAGCTGAAGTCCGCGTCCTTGTCCGCGGCGGGGGACAGTTTCCAGACAATGTCGTTCACCGCAAGCTGCGCATCGTCCGAGCTGACCATAATCACTCTCCACGGGAAAGTTTCACCGCCCCTGACTTTCGCGATGTAGTTCTCGCGCTCTTTGACGATTCCCTGAAGCATATTGTGTCCTCCCTGCTCGATTGTCTTCGGGTACGGAGCGAACACCGCCTTCAGATTGGTGCTTCCCTGTGCGCCCTGAAGGTACATTCCCGGATAGTCCGTGAGGTCGGCTTCAGTCACGAGAACCCTGACCCCGTCTCCGGCCGAAACCACCATCGGGAGGAAAGTGATTCGTCCGTTTTCCCATTCCGAAAGGTTCGAGACGGTGTACTGGCGTTCAAACGAAGTGGAGAACTGGGCGTTGATGCCCGGGTCGCCTTCCGTAAGTCTGGTATATGGAATGAATGATGTTCCGTCATGTTCAAAATTGAATTCTGCCTGCTCGGAGATGACTTCATATTCCTTTTTCTTGTCGAGACGGCTGACGAAGCGGTAGGCCACGCCTTCATCATATGCCCGGAAAATGAGATTGAACTCCTTGTATGTAAGGGTTATCTGATTGTAATTGTCTCTCACCTCCGACTTTTTGTAGGCGACCGCAGGCAATGTCTGGTCGACGGAGGTCCTGGTCACCTTGCGCAGTCTGTCGTTCTGTCCGAAGACGATGCCGTCGGACAGATGCATGGAGATGACTGACGGGGCTATGAGCTGCTGCCCGTCGCGTGAAACCATGTACCTGATGTCCGTCCCCGGAACAACCGTGGCTGTAATGTGACCGTCCGGAGATGTAACATTGACAGTCCCGTCATTGGCGAGGGACGGTGTCGAGAATGCGGCGGCGAGCATCGCAACCGTAAGTAAATTTTTGAATTTCATAAAATTGTGTTATTATTTGGTTTGTAAAATCATCTTTCCAGCCGCACCACGACGCTCAGCGGGAGTTTCTTGCCGTAGCCGTCCTCAAGAACGAGTTCACCGGACTGCAAATCCCTGAATGCGGTCTTGAGGCAGAAGTTCCGGCGGACAATCGTCTCTCCGAGCACCGCGCTGAATCCGTTGGAGTAGAGATTCAGCACCATGAAGCTGTCCTGCGGGGCGAGAATCGCGCTGACGCATTTGAGCATGTCGTTCAGACATTCGTCTAGTTTCCATTTCTCCCCGTCGGGACCGTGGCCGTAGGCCGGAGGGTCGAGTATTATCCCTTGATAGACATTGCCGCGCTTCGCCTCTCTCCGGGCGAATTTGAGCGCGTCCTCCACCACCCAGCGGATGTTGTCCAGACCGCTGTTCTCCATATTCCCCTTCGCCCAGGTCACGACCTGACGCACCGAGTCGAGGTGAGTCACGTCAGCCCCGGCCGCCTTTGCCGCAAGCGACGCAGCCCCCGTGTAGGCGAAAAGGTTCAGCACTTTCGGAGCCGGACGGCCTTCCGCCTTCGCCTTTTCGGCGAGAAGGCGGGTGTGCGAGTAGATGTACTCCCAGTTAGGGGCCTGTTCCGGAAAAACCCCCACATGCTTGAAGGAGGTCAGTCCGAGCCTCAGCCTGAACGACGGGCCGCCGGCCGACAGCCCCGGTTCTTCTCCGCCGGCCGACAGCCCCGGTTTTTCCCCGCCGGCCGCGCTGATGCCGGAGCAGTTCTCCGCTCCGTAGCCTTTGTAGCCGATGAACCACTGGTCGTCCATTCTTTTCAGACGCTTCCATGTCCCGCTGTCCTCCTTCCCGGCCTTGCCGAACCCGGCTCCCGGGGCGAACTTGGTGTACATCAGACTGTTCCACTCGTCTTCCGAAAGCGACTTGTCCCACAGGGCCTTCGGCTCCGGCCGCGACATCACAATGTTCCCGAATCTTTCGAGCTTCTCAAAATTCCCGCAATCAATGAGTTGGTAGTCCTTCCAGAGCGGGCTTGGGCTTTCAATTGTCATATCCTCAAATTTGCACAAAGTTAGCATAAAAATTGCTATCTTTGCAGTCCGCTTCTGGCGCAGGTTCCGGCGTGTGTGCGTCCGGACGGGATTCGCCGGGGAAATATGTCTTTTCGGAAGAGGGAATGCGTCTTTCCGGAAAAGTACAATCCGTGTAAGTAAGAAAGTAAGATATTTATATATACAAGATTATGCAACAGAACATTTCAACTTACGATTTCGCGGGCAAGAAAGCCATCGTTCGCGTGGACTTCAATGTTCCGCTCAACGAGAAATTCGAAATCACCGACGACACACGTATGCGTGCCGCCGTCCCGACACTCAAGAAAGTGCTTGAGAAAGGCGGTTCACTCATCATCATGTCCCATCTCGGCCGTCCGAAGGGCGTGACGGAGAAATTCTCCCTCAAGCACATACTTCCGCACCTTGAGGAACTCCTCGGGACTCATGTCAAGTTCGCCGACGACTGCCAGAAGGCCGACGGGCAGGCTGCGGCTCTCAAGCCGGGCGAAGTTCTCCTTCTTGAGAACCTCCGTTTCTATGCCGAAGAGGAAGGCAAGCCGAGGGGACTCGCGGAGGATGCCACAGACGACGAGAAAAAGGCTGCGAAGGCTGCCGTGAAGGAAAGCCAGAAGAAGTTCGTCGCGAAGCTCGCCTCATACGCCGACTGTTACATCAACGACGCTTTCGGAACGGCTCACCGTGCACACGCTTCGACAGCCCTCATCGCCGACTACTTCCCGAACGACAAGATGTTCGGCTATGTGATGGAAGGCGAAATCAAGGCAATCGACCGTGTCCTCAAGACTCCGGAGCACCCCGTGACCGCAATCATCGGCGGTGCGAAGGTCTCCTCTAAAATCGGCATCATCGAGCACCTCTTCGACACCGTTGACAACATGATCATCGGCGGCGGAATGGTCTACACCTTCAAGAAGGCTCAGGGCGGCCACATCGGCAACTCCCTCTGCGAGGACGACCAGATGGAACTCGCCCTCAACATTCTCAAGAAAGCCGAGGAGAAGGGCGTGAAGCTTTATCTTTCCGACGAGGTGGTCATCGCCGACGCATTCTCCGCTGACGCGAACACGAAGGTTTGCCGCAACACCGAGATTCCTGACGGCTGGGAGGGAGTTGACGCGGCTCCGAGCACTCTCGCAACCTGGGAGGATGTCATCATGAAGTCGAAGACCATCCTCTGGAACGGCCCTGTCGGAGTTTTCGAGATTCCTGCATTCGCGAAGGGAACCAACAAGGTCGCCGAAATGCTCGCAAAGGCCACCGAGAACGGCGCGTTCACTCTCGTAGGCGGCGGAGATTCAGTGGCCGCCGTGACGCAGATGGGCTTCGCTGACAAGGTAAGTTATGTTTCCACCGGCGGCGGTGCCATGCTCGAGTACCTCGAAGGCATTGAACTTCCGGGCATAGCCGCAATCCGGAAGTAACAGTGGAAAAAATAGTCATCCCCATCTACCGTTTTTTCAAGGGACACAGATGGCTAATGTGGACTCTGATGCTCGGCACGGCGATAGTCTTCGCCGTGTTCGGGCTTCAGTTGCGTTATGAGGAGAACATAATCAAGCTTCTTCCCAAAACCGACAATTCCGCATCTTACGATCTCGTGTTCACTAATCTGAAGGTCAAGGACAAGGTTTTCATCCAGATTGCCCCGAAAGGGTTTTCCGAGAAGAAAGTCGGTTCCGAACCCGTGCTTGACGCGGAAGTCCTCGCCGGACTCTGCGACGAGTTCATAGATTCGCTTGCTGTCCGTGACGGCGGGAAATACATAGCGGGCATCCTTTCCGCTTTCGACGACGACATGATGATGAGCGCGGTGGATTACGTCGTCGCCGAATTTCCGACTTTCGTCGCTCCCGAGTGCTATGAGGCTTTCGACAGCCTGGTGACTTGGCCGTGCATACGCGCCAGAATGGCCGAGAACGCCGAAATGCTGGAGAATGATGAGGACGGGAACATGTCCATGCTTGTGGGATATGACCCGTTGGGACTGCGTTACGCGATGCTCCCGTCGCTCAATGAGGCTATGGGAGGGACGGCTGTCGCCGGGTCCGAAGGCATCGTGCCGGAGGAGGACGGCCTGGAGAGGCATGCCACGGGGATGACAATGAAGAGCCGTCACCTCTTCACGAAGGACGGGAATGTCGTGCTGGCGTTTGTCGCTCCGGGATTCGACTATATGGATTCGCAGGCGTCGGCGGAGTTCGTGGATATGATAGAGAAGGAAATCGACGCTTTCGAGGCACGGCATCCGGAGGCCGAGGTGTTCATGCACGGCGCGCCGGCGATGAGCGCGAACAATTCTCGTCGAATCAAGGCCGATCTCGTGATGACCGTAGGCATATCCCTTCTCCTCATTGTCCTTCTGATTTCTCTCTTCTTCAAGAACAAGTCGTCGCTGCTTCTGCTTCTCGCGCCGGTCGCATACGGGACGCTTTCCGCGTTGGCGCTGATGTACTGGATAAAGGGGAGCATGTCGCTGATGGCCATAGGGATAGGCGCGGTCGTACTCGGGGTGGCATTGAGCTACTGCCTGCACGTGCTGACGCATTACAAATATGTCGATGACCCTGAAAGGGTGCTCCGCGACGAGTCCAAGCCTGTGTTGCTCGGCTGCCTCACCACCGTGGGCGCGTTCGCGGGACTGCTGTTCACCAGCAGCGAACTTCTGCGGGATTTCGGAATGTTCGCCTCTTTCGCGATGTTGGGCACGACTTTCTTCGCGCTGGTCTTCCTTCCCCAGTTCTTCCGTCCGGAGCGTAACCGCAAGTCGGAGAAAGCCTTCGCGCTGTTCGACCGTATCAATGCGTTCCCTCTTGACAGCAACCGGTGGATTCTCGGGACGATAGGGGTGATTACCGTGGTCTGTCTCTTCCTTCCTTCTCCGGAATTTGACAGCAACCTCCGCGACATCAACTACATGAGTCCGAAGGTACGTGAGTCCCAGAACATATACAACACGGAAAACAACGGCGGCTGGTCCTCCCAGTACTATGCCGCAACCGGCTCCACCCTCGATTCGGCAATACTCTGCAGCCGCAGGCTCTCTTCCGCTCTCGATTCGCTTCAACGCAGCGGTATGGTAAAGAGCCACAGCGACTTCAGTGCCTTCCTCGTCCCGGAAGACGAGCAGCAGGAGCGTATCTATGACTGGTCAACCTACTGGAACTACCCTGTCGGAGGCGGCAGGACGAGGCTTCAGGTCACCCAATCCCGCATCGAAAGGGCTGCCCGCGAACAGGGTCTGAATCCGGAGTTCTTCACTCCGTTCACGGCATTGTGCGAGGCCGACTATGCGCCGGAATCGCTGTATGACGCAGGAGTTCTCCCGGAGTCCGTCACTTCGAACTTCATCGAGCGCGGAAAGGACGGAACCTACATGGTTTTCGCGTCCGCACTCATGCCGGAGCAGGAGAAAATGAACGTGAACAAAGCGGTGGACGCAGTTGACGGCTCGCTGGTAGTCGACCCGTTCTTCTATACGGGCAATATGGTGGAAATCATCCACAATGACTTCAACACGATTCTGTGGATTTCGATGGCCTTCGTATTCATAGTCCTTCTCCTGTCGTTCCGCAACGTGGCCGTCAGTCTCATAGCCTTTCTGCCGATGACTCTCAGCTGGTATGTCGTTCAGGGGATAATGTGGCTGTTCGGGATGAAGTTCAATCTCATAAACATCATCATTTCTTCCTTCATCTTCGGCATCGGCGTGGATTACAGCATCTTCGTGATGCAGGGACTTCTCGCCGCCGCTTCGGGCAGGGACAAGGAGATGCTGAACTACCACAAGACGGCAATCGGTCTTTCCGCTATGATTCTCATCGTCGTGACGGGTTCTCTCCTCTTCGCCGTCCATCCGGCAATCAAGTCCATCGGCATCAGCTCCATCATAGGAATGTCGGCCTCAATCCTCCTGTCCTACTCGATTGAGCCGTTCCTCTTCCGGCAGATTCTGCGAATCCCGTTCTATCGGAAGAAGCTGACGGAGAACAGATGATTCGGGACATGTATCAGGACAACCAGAATACCTTTGTGAGTAAATTGCTCAATATGAAAAAGATAATATCCATTTTCGCCGCTCTTTCCTGTGTGCTTTCCGTTTCGGCTCAGGTCAGGGGACTTGAGGCGAACTTCACGCTGACGAAGACCACCCATGCCCACAGTACTCCCGAGAAGAGTTCCGGCAAGATTTACTATGCCGCTCCGGGCAGTCTGGCTCTCCATTACGCCGCCCCGTCGACCAATCTCGTCATCATCGACGGCACGGCGGTCTTCACCCGCCAGGACGGTAGGGAACGCCGTTTCGACACCACGAAGAACGCTCCGATGCGAAGCATGAGCGAGACTCTCATAAACTGTGTAAAGGGTGACACGCAGAAAGTCGCCGACGAGAACGATGCCGACATCCAGGTTCAGAAATTCGCCCGCTCGACCGACGTAACCATCACCGCCCGCAAGAAGTCCGCCCGAGGCTATTCACGCATCCAGCTGAGCTACCGCAAGTCCGACGGGCTGCTCCAGTCCATGAAACTCACCGAGTTCAACGGCAATGTCAGCGAGTACAAGATGACAGGCTTCAACCAGTCAGCCACGCTTCCGGCAGACGCATTCACCATCCCAGCCAAGACTTCCAAAGCGGAGTGAATAAAGGACTGCAGCTGTCTGCGCGGTATAGTCCTAAAAACACTATGCCGGTCATTCGGCTTTTTCTGCAAAGCGGCAGGCCTGTTCTTCAATGAGGGATGAATCCTCGAAGTAGTTGATTTTCATCGCCTCGCGCACCTCGTAAAGAGTCTGCGCGGCGACTGCGCGGGCTTTCTCCGTGCCCTTGCGCAGAATCTCGTAAATGGCAGGGATGTCTTTCTCCAGTTCAGAGCGGCGGGCGCGGATCGGGGCAAGCTCCTCTTCGAGAACCGCTCCGAGGAACTTCTTGACCTTCATGTCGCCGAGACCTCCGCGGCGGTAGTGGTCCTTGAGCGCGTCGAGGTTTTCGTATTCCGGAAGGTGGCGTCCGAAATGCTCCGGACGGCAGAATGCGTCGAGATAGGTGAACACCGGGTTGCCCTCCACCTTGCCCGGGTCGGTGACCTTGAGGTGGTTCGGGTCGGTGAACATCCCCTTCACCTTCTTCCAGACCTCATCGGCGGAATCCGACAGATAGATGCAGTTGCCGAGAGACTTGCTCATCTTGGCGCGTCCGTCGGTGCCCGGAAGGCGCAGGCAGGCGGCGTTGTCCGGGAGCAGGATTTCAGGCTCCACGAGCACATCGCAGCCGTAGGTCCCGTTGAACTTGCGGACAATCTCCCGGGCCTGTTCAATCATCGGCTCCTGATCCTCTCCGGCCGGGACAATCGTAGCCTTGAACGCCGTGATGTCGGCGGTCTGGCTCACCGGATAGGTGAAGAAGCCGGCCGGGATGCTCTCGCCTTCGAACTTCCTCATCTCGATTTCGCTCTTCACCGTCGGGTTGCGCTGGAGACGGGCTATGGTGACGAGGTTCATGTAGTAGAACGTCAGTTCGCACAGTTCCGGGATGAGCGACTGGATGAAAATGGTCACCTTTGACGGGTCGAGACCGACGGAAAGATAGTCCAGAGCCACCTCTATGATGTTCTGGCGCACTTTTTCCGGATTGTCGGCATTGTCCGTAAGCGCCTGCGCGTCCGCGATGAACACGAACATGTCGTCATATCCCCCCTTGTTCTGGAGTTCCACTCTTCTGCGCAGTGACCCGACATAGTGTCCGATGTGAAGTTTTCCGGTAGGACGGTCGCCTGTCAAAATAACCTTTGCCATATATGTTTCTGTTTTTACGAAACCGCGAATTTATACAAAATAAAGAATTTACGCAACGGCATATTCCTTTTCACACGCTCTTTCCCCGATTTTTATTAACTTCGCACGAATATGCGTATGCGCGTATATATA
>CAVDEO010000034.1:0-11058 GCA_963607915.1 bacterium | reverse complement strand
GGGAATATGGAAAATCTTGACTTGTTTCTGGAGATATTGTCGATGGACTCGTCTTCTTCGAGGGAGCGGGGGCTGTCGAATTTTCTGGCGGAGCGTTTCATGACCGGGAAGAACAGGCTTGACCGTTTTCCTGTCGGCGTGACGGAAGAGAATCCCGAGGGGGACGGGACCGAGAACCTGCTTTTTTCTTGGGGGATTCCGAAGATTGTCTTCTGCACCCATCTGGACACGGTTCCGCCCTATTTTCCTCCGGTCGTTGACGTGGCTTCGCCGGCAGCGGCGGACAGCGCCGTGGAGGATGTCATCGTGAAGAGCCGGGGGGCATGTGATGCGAAGGGGCAGATTATAGCCATGTACAATGCCTGCCTCGAACTTGAAAGGCGCGGCTGCTCCGGCTTCGGACTTCTGCTGCTCGCCGGCGAGGAGTCCGGTTCTTTCGGGGCGAAATCGTTCCGGGGGACGGGGATAAAGGCGGATTATGTGGTTGTGGGCGAGCCTACGGACAACAGGATGGTTTCCGCCTGCAAGGGCACCAAATCCTTTGAGGTGACGCTTACGGGGAAAAGCTGCCATTCCGGCTACCCGGAGTACGGAGTGTCGGCGGTCGACCTGTTCGTGGAGATGATGAATGAACTGCGCGGGATGGAATTTCCGGAGGATGCGGTGCTCGGGGAGACGACGTGGAACATCGGGCGGCTTTCAAGCGCGAATCCGCAGAACATACTCAGCCCTAAACTGAGCTTCAGGATATATTTCCGCACGACCTTCGCCTCCGATGCGCAGGTCTGCCGCGTGATGTCGGAGTTCGGAGAACGGGAGGGCGTGGGTGTCAAGGCTTTCGGAGGGGACACCCCGATGAACTACACCGTGTTCGACGGATTCGAGACCACTCCGGCGGCTTTCGGAAGCGACGCCCCCCAGCTGGACGGATTCGCTCACCGTTGTCTCTGCGGGCCGGGTTCTATTCTGGTCGCGCACACGATGGATGAATATGTCCGCGTGAGCGAACTTGTGAGGGCGACGGAGCAGTATGTCAGGATGTATGAAATTGTTGAGGGGCGGTAGGCTATGGCGGTTGTTCTGAAATTCGGGGGGACGTCGGTCGGGACGTTTGACGCGGTTTCGCGCACGATGGACATCATCGCGTCGAGACTGCGGGAGCACCCGGTGGTGTGCGTTTCCGCTCTCTCGAAAGTGACCGACCTGCTTTACGGGATTGCGGATGCGGCGGCGCGCGGGGACGGTGACGTTTTGGATGCTCTGATGTATGAACTGCGTTCGCGCCACCAGAGACTTGTCTGCTCGCTGCTTTCGGCCGACCCGGAAGGCTGCGCGAGGGCGGCGGCACGGGTGGACGGAATCTGCGACACCCTTGCGGCGGTGGTGAGCAGCGTCTCCGCGCTCGGGGATGTTCCGGACAGGGTGAAGGCGGTAATCATATCCCATGGCGAGATTCTTTCTTCCACAATCATCTGCCACGCCCTCAACTCGAAGGGTATACGCACCGGTTTCGCCGACGCGAGGACAATGATTGTGACGGATTCGGAATATATGTGCGCTGAACCGCAGTATGACATGATTGACAAACTTGTCCCCGAGGTGGTCGGCGAGGGCTTCGCCCGGGGGACTGCGTTTGCCTCTGACGGGAAGGCGGCTGACGGCCGGCCGAACGATGTGGTGATAACTCAGGGCTTCATCGCGGCGAACAGGCTCGGTGCAGGCACGGTCCTGGGGCGCGGCGGCTCCGACTGGTCGGCCTCAATAATCGCCTCTGCGCTCGGGGCCTCGCGCGTCGAAATCTGGACCGATGTCGATGGCATCCGTACCACCGACCCTCGCGTCTGCCCGAACACCCGCCGGATTCCGCGCATCTGCGGAGAGGAGGCTGCCATGATGGCGAGATTCGGAGCCAAGGTGCTGCATCCCAAGACGATAGCTCCTGCTGTTGCGCGGGGCATTCCGGTCTATGTGCTTAACTCTTCGGCTCCTTCCGGAGAGGGGACTGCGGTTGTCCCCGGAGAGGCTTCAGACGGGCCGTGCGGGATTGCCTTCAAGCGGAATGTCTGTCTCGTCCGCTTCAGTCCCGGAGCTTCGGATGATTTCATGCGCAGTCTGAAGGAATGCCGCATCGAGCCTGACATGCTGAACTCGACCGGGAGGCAGATGATGGTCACTCTGGATTTCTCGCACGACATCGGACGCTTCATAAGGATTGTCGCTCCGAGGGCGGACATCCTGCTCCGCACCGGCTACAGTCAGCTGACGGTCGTAGGCCGCGCTCTGGAACCCCTTGCCCCGGAGCTTGAACGGGCTGTCCCGCAGTTGCGGAAGAATTTCGGAAAAATGTTGAATGACAGTAATATAACTTATGTGGTCGCAGCTGACCGTCTCGACGGTCTCGTGCGCGAGGTGCATAAATATCTGTTTGAATGACAATATTAAGTGAGTGATATTATTGAGTGAGTGATATGATTAAGGCGATAATCAGCGGTTACGGAAAAATGGGTCACATCGTTGAGAATGAATTGAAATCCAAAGGGATAGAACTTGTTCTCGCAACAGATGACATCTGTTCCGTACCGAAGGAGACGGCTTCTGAGTGCGTGTGCATAGATTTCAGCACCCCGGAGGCGTTCAGGGCGAACTGGCGTTTCATAGCGGAGAATTTCAAGGCGGCGGTCGTGGGCACGACGGGATGGGACGACATTGTGGATGAAGTCGCGGAATATTTCGAAAAATGCGGGACTGCAATGATTTACGCGTCGAATTTCTCGATTGGCGTGAATGTCCTCTATGCGGCGGTCGGGCTTCTTTCGGAGAAACTTGGCGCGGCGGGAGGATATATGCCCTATATAATTGAGAAACACCACATCCACAAACTCGATGCTCCGAGCGGCACGGCGAAGTCCCTTGCGGGAATCGTGAATGCAGGGATGGGAGGCGAGGTGTCGGTCCAGTCCGTGCGCTGCGGCGAGATACCGGGCATACACACTGTCGGCTTCGAGGGGCTGAACGACCGCATAACCATAACCCACGAGGCCTTTTCCCGCGCCGGATTCGCCCAGGGTGCGGTTTATGCGGCCACGCTCACGGAAAACCTGTCCGGCGTGCACCGTTTTCAGGATTTGATTACGGCGTGAACGGCGGATTTTGTCACCTGAAAATAGTCTGAAAGCGCAGTCTGAAAGCGCAGTCTGAAAGCGCAGTCTGAAAGCATAGTCTGAAAGCACAGTCTGAAAGATAAGGGTCGTCTCGATAAAATTTTTTGATTATGAAAGAAAAAATGCTCTTTACCGGTTGCGGAACAGCTCTGATTACTCCGTTCAGGGACGGAGAAGTCGATTTCTGCGCATTCGAGAAGCTCGTGAACAGGCAGCTTAAGGCCGGGATTCATTTTCTTGTGCCGCTCGGCACGACTGGCGAGGCTCCGTGCCTTGAAAACGACGAGAAACTCCAGTTGCTTGTGCGCTGCCGTGAGATTGTTGAGGCACACGAACTTGCAGGAGGGAAGAAGACCCCTCTCCTTGTCGGTGCGGGCACCAATTCTCTGCGCCAGACCGTGAGAAACATCGAGTTCTTCTCGCCTCACGGGGCGGACGCTTTCCTCATCGTCGTCCCTTTCTACAACAAACCTACACAGCGGGGGCAGTACGAGTATTTCAGGGCGGTCGCCTCCTCCACGGACAAGCCGATAGTAATCTACAACGTCCCGGGGCGCACCGGGGCGAATATGGAGGCGGAAACCTGCCTGAAACTGGCCTGTGAAGTTCCCAACATAGTGGCTGTGAAGGAGGCTTCGGGAAAGTACTCACAGGTCGCGGACATACTCGCCGGTGCTCCGGAGGGTTTTTCTGTGCTCAGCGGAGACGACGACCTGACCATGGCGTTCATGACGGCGGGGGCGAAGGGCGTGATAAGCGTGGCTTCCAACGCCTTTCCGGAGATGATGGTGAACTTCGTCGAGGCTCTCGGCGCTCCGTCGGTCTGCGGCGATGAACTCGGAGCCGGCGGGCTTGACATGATTGCCGCCGGGCGTCTGTATTACCGTCTCCGGCCGTTCTTCTCTGCCTGCTTCGTGGAGAGCAACCCGATTCCGGTCAAGGCGGCCCTCTCGGAGATGGGTCTGATTGCCAATGAGTTGCGGCTTCCGCTTGTTCCGGCTCAGGAATCGACTGTTGAACTGATGAGAAAGATTGTTTCAGATGTATTATGACAAAGGAGGAATTTTCAGGTTTTTGTGACGGACTCGAGCGGGGGGAAATCCGCGTGGCGGAAAAAATCGCGGGGGAGTGGGTCGTGAATGTCGAGGTGAAGGAGCGGATTCTGGAGGGGTTCAGAATCGGGACGCTCGTGCAGATGGGGGATTCCGTTGATAAGGACACGGTGCCCGCGCGGCATTTCGTGCCCTCGGACGGGGTGCGTCTGGTGCCGGGCGGAAGCAGCGTGCGCCGGGGGGCTTTTCTGGCGCGGAGCGTCGTCGTGATGCCGCCGGCGTATGTGAACATCGGTGCTTATGTCGATGAGGGGACTATGATTGACTCCCACGCGCTTGTCGGCTCCTGCGCCCAGGTCGGGAAGAGGGTGCATCTTTCGGCTTCCTCACAGCTCGGCGGTGTGCTTGAACCTGTCGGAGCGCTGCCGGTCATCGTTGAGGACGATGTGTTCATCGGCGGCAACTGCGGAATCTATGAGGGGACTGTCGTGAAGTCCCGCGCCGTGATAGGCACCGGAGTGATAATCAACTCCTCGACTTCCGTCTATGACGCAACAGTCGGAGAGTGGATCCGTCGGAACGATGCCGGGCAGATTGTGATTCCCGAGGGCGCGGTGGTGGTCGCCGGGTCGAGGCCTGTGATTCACGGACCGGGTGCGGATGAGGGGATCCATCTCTATTGCCCCGTAATCGTGAAATACCGTGACGAGAAGACCTCCGGCTCAATACAACTTGAGGAGCTGTTGAGGTAACTGTTTGATTCATTGAAGTATATGCTCCGCCATATGGACGGGCCGTCTGCCCGGATGCGCTGAATAAAACTGATGGGGATGACATTTTATAAATATAACGGGGCGGGAAACGATTTTCTTGTCGCCGACAACCGTGAGGGGGATATCCGTCTGAGCGGAAAATATATTTCGGAAATATGCGACCGTCACTATGGCGTGGGCGCTGACGGGGTGATGCTGCTCGGAGCGGGACGCGACGGAGTTGACTTTACGATGGACTATTACAATTCGGACGGTTCAGGCGGGATGATGTGCGGGAACGGGGGGCGCTGCATCGTGGCGTTCGCCGATTTTCTCGGACTCAGACCCGCCGCCGGGGACGGCTGCTGGAAGTTTCTCGGGCCGGACGGGATTCATCGGGCATATATAATCGGGAACAAAGACGACGCGGACGGCGGGGGGTGTTCCGGAGCCGGAGAGAAAGGTGGAGACAAAATCGGCCGGCTGACGGTTCGCCTGAAGATGTGTGACATTACTGTCGCGGAACATTATGGTTCCCTTGAAGCTGACCAAGCGGCGTCCGGCTGGTTCATCGACACGGGCACGAGACATTTCGTCCGCATGATTGACTCTCCGGTTGATGAAAGGTATGTAGACCGGCAGGGACGGAATCTCAGACGGACTCCTGAGTTTGCTCCCGAAGGCGTGAATGTGAATTTCGTGTTTGGCGGTAATCCGCTGAAAGTAAGGACATTCGAGAAAGGGGTCGAAGCGGAGACCTGCGCCTGCGGAACGGGAATCACCGCTGCAGCGGCGGCCGCCTGGCTTGAGGGAGTCGAGCCGGCCTTCCGGGACTCCGCCGAGGGTTCACCTGTCGGGTCTTCCCTGCGCCCCGCTGACTCACACACCGGCTCTGACGTTTGTCCCGCAGATCTGCCAGCAGTCGCCCCCGCCGGCATGGTCCATTATGAAGTTGACGCGCTGAACGACCGTCTCTCCGTCGATTTCCTCCCCCGATGCCGTCCTGAAGACTTGCCCGGCGCATACGGTTTCGCCAGGCAATCTCCCGCCTGCGGTTCTTCCGTACCCTTCCCGGATGCAGACGCGCCCGCCCCAACTTCCGGAATGCCGCTTTTCACGGACATCTGGCTCACCGGACCCGCGACACTCGTCGCAAAAATCGACACAATGTAGAATATGTCCCTCAAAAACATTATTTTTGTAATCTCAAATCATTATGATGACAACTAATCAGGAATTCAAGAATGCGGCTCTCGCCGCATTAAGAGGCAACTGGGCGTCGGCGGTGCTTGCGACTCTCGTCGTTTCGGTCATTTCATGTGTGGCGACAGGCGCCACATCTCTCTATCAGCTTTACAATCCTGACGAATGGGCGGGACTTATGGGCATGAACGGAGGGACCGCCCTGCTTGCCATATTCGTATTGCTCCCGCTCGCAGTCGGATTTGCGTATGCCTTCAACGCCCTCTATGTATATTCGAGCGCGGATATACTCTCCAACAGTTTCGGCTACGGATTCAAGATTTATTGGCGTGCAATCGGCGGAATGCTTCTGGTTCAGATTTTCACTTTCCTCTGGGCGCTGCTGCTGGTCATTCCGGGGATAATAAAGGCATATTCCTATGCGATGACTCCTTACATCCTCGTCGACAATCCGGAACTTTCCGTCCGCGAGGCAATCAGGCGCAGTCAGCAGATGATGGTCGGGCAGAAGTTCAACCTTTTCTGGCTGCAGCTGAGTTTCATAGGCTGGTTCTTCCTCGCCTGTCTGACCGGCGGAATAGGTTTCCTCTGGCTCGCCCCCTATTATCAGACTTCCCAGGCGGTGTTCTACCAGAACCTCCGGAACAACTTCTGAACCGGTTTCATTCAGTGAACGATGTCACAGCAGCCCCTCGGGCAGCGACATCACGAGCGTGCGCGTCTCCGGGTCGGCGGAAACGATGAAATCTTCATGGAGCGGAATAATCACCGCTCCTTTTTTGTCGCCCGAGGCCTGCGCCCCCGACTTTTTGTCGCCCGAGACCTGTGCCCCCGATTTTTTGTCGCCCGGATTTTTTGCTCCCCTGCAGTCACCGGCGGGCATAACCTCGATGCAGGGATTGCCGGGGATGTCGAGAAAGTCGGTCACTTCCCCCAGAACCGAAGTCGCAGTTGAGCCCCCCTTGGGGCGGCAGCCGGCATTATGAACCGCACCATCATCGGTGGCGACGGTCTCCACAGTCCAGCCTGCAAGGTCAAAGTCCATTTCACTTTCCCCGTCGTCCTCGACATAGACCTCTTTCCCGACAAGTTCTTCCGCGTCTTCGGAACTGAGGATGTCGTTCAGACGCACGACGGCCTTGCCCGCACCCCTCCGGGTGAAGTCTTCAATAAAAAAGGGAACCGGCAGTCCGTCGAAATGGACGAACACCGGTTCCGAAATCTCCAAATCATCTGGGTCGAACGACAGAAAGCTGAAAACCACAGCTCCGTCAGTCCCGTCCGACTTGCTAACCTTGGCTATTTTAAGCAGGTTTTCCAACTTGCAGAAAATCAGCGTGGCGTTGGAATCTCTAAGCCTCGGCAGGAGCCTCGCCTGCCTCAGTCTCAGCGGCAGCTTCAGCGGCAGCCTCGGCAGCCTTCGCCTCTTCAGCCGCTTTCGCAGCCTCGGCGGCTTCCTGTGCTTTCTTCGCAAGAGCGGCGGCCCTTTCCTGATTGACCTTTGCCTCAGCCTCTGCGGCAGCCTTAGCCTTTGCGTCGGCAGCCTTTGCGAGACCTTCCTTCTTTGTGTTCACTTTCGCTTCCTTGGCGGCTTTCCAAGCTTCAAACTTGGCGTCTGCCTGCTCCTGAGTGAGCGCGCCCTTTGCCACGCCGCCGTCAAGATGCTTGCGGAGAAGCACTCCCTCGTAAGAGAGGATTCTGCGGGTGACGAGAGTGAGTTCCGCACCGACTTTCACCCAGTTGAGAGCCTTGTCGAAATCGAGGACGATTGTCGCAGGGTTCGTGTTCGGGTTGTAGGAACCGATCTGCTCGATGAAACGACCGTCGCGAGGTGCGCGGGTGTCAGCCACAACAATGTGGAAGAATGCGAAATTCTTCTTACCGTGGCGCTGAAGACGAATTTTAACAGCCATTGTGAATCTGTTTTAAAATGTTAATGAAATACCTTATGCTTTCCTTCCCGAGGAAAAGCCTGCAAAAATAGACATTTTATTTCTAATCTGCAAACGGCACATTTATTGAGCGCATCACCGCCCGCACATATACGGGATATTCCCTCCTCATTTCCCGGAGAATACGGGAGGGGACGGACAATCCGGAGATATCAACATATTAAAATATTCAAAATCAATGAAAAGAATCATCAGCCTCGCCCTCGGCGCATTCTTCGCCCTGCTTGCGGGCACGACAGCGCTCTCCGCACAGGAGTCGCGCAACAACACCGCCGACGGCATCATCGGCAACTATTTCATCGACTACGAGGGCGAACAGTCCAAGGTCCGCTGCTACAAGGAGGCCGACGGCACCTACTCGTTCCTCAACTACTGGTCAAAGAACATGTACGACAAGAACGGGAACATCTGCCTCGACACGAAGAATCCCGACAAGGCTCTCCGCAACAAGCCCTGCAACGAGATGATAATCATGTGGGATCTCAAGTATAACCCGGAGAAAAAGAACTGGAAGGGCAGAATCTACGACCCGACCAGCGGCATCCGCGCCGACGCCACCGTACGCTTCGAGGGCGACATGATTGCCGTGCGCGGCTCCGTCCTCGGCATAGGCAAGACCGTCAAATGGAAACCGATTCCCGCGGAGCAGTAGGAGAATAGGACACAAAAAAGACGACTGAAGAATCGGTCGTCTTTTTTTTTGTGCGGATGGCGAGACTCGAACTCGCACAGGAAAAACTCCCACTACCCCCTCAAAGTAGCGCGTCTACCATTTCGCCACATCCGCCTTTGAATTGGGACTGCGAAGATAGACATAATTTATATTCCTGCAAAATTTTTGTGGAAAAATCATTCAAAAATTTCATCCGATTTCGGAAGTTTGACACTTCTATAGGCGTAAAATTTATGGAAATTGTTTCGTATTGCAATATTAAAAATATATGATAACCCGTGGAAATCTATCGAAAATCGACACATTTCCACGGGTTATCGATATGTTTTTCGGAAAGAAACATATCGTAGGGTCTGTTCCTGAAACTTGTCAGAGTGCAGCGACAAGATGGCGAATGCTGTCGAGCCGGGACATGAATGACTTGTCGTTCCGTATCTTCTGCATATTGAACTTGTGCTGCAGAGCCATGAGCGAGTCGGCGGGAATGTCAAGCGCCGCCTCGAAGAGCATTGCCGTCGATTCAGTGACGCTGCGCCGCCCGTTCAGTATGTCATTGAGAATGTTATATGACATACCCATCTGAACTGCCAACTCCTTTTGTGAAATTCCCCTGTATTCAATCTCGTCTTTCAGAACCTCACCGGGATGAGTCGCCCTAAATCCGTACATTTTCGTCGTCATAAGCATAATCATTTATAGTGGTTCGACAATTCCAATATGTTGCATACTGTCACAACAATCTCCGCTTCTACCCGTTTCGTCTGAAACTCAATGCGGTATTGGTCATTAACCCTGACTGATTCTATGCCGGATTTGTCTCCGACAAGTTTCTCGTAGTTCAGCGAATGGTATCTGTATAAGTCTTCCACAGCCGACAAGGATTCCAACAAGTCGATGGATTTCCATTGTTTCAAATCCTTATCAGACTACAAAGGTATAGAATATTTCTGATAATACACAAAAAATGTGGAGTCACTTGGGGAGTATCTGCTTGCTGGCTTGGAACCTGTGTCGAATTGTGAGCGCGTGCGTTCACAATCTTCAAGTGGGTGAAAGACAGATATGTGTAGGGTCTAAACTGACAAAACAGAGTATAGTAGTTTCGGGCGGCTATACTCTGTTTTAGTCCTGATGATGAATGGGGTAAATGGCTACCGTGTTCTCGTGGCATCGAAATGTTTACCGTGCTCTCGTGGCATCGACGAAATGAGCCAAGGCGCGGTCAATCATTTCTGTGGTAACGCCTTTTCCGGCAGGGTAGTTGGCATTTATGCGCTGGGCAATTTCTTGCAGGATGGTGAGGATGTCATTCGTGAGAGTCAGCCCTTCAATCCTTGGAAGGGCGTCGTCTATCGCGATTAGCCAGTCATTCCATACAGATTCGCTCACCCCGTATGTGAGATTGCTGATGTATTTCAGAGTGACAATGTGATTCTGCCGGAATGTTTCATTCCCCTCAATTTGTCTCCATCGCTTTCGCCAGCTCCTTATCCTGAACTCCTTTATTCCGGATTCTTCAGCAAGTCTGGCAATCGTGCGGCGGTTCTCCGATGCCAGCATCAGCTTTGTCGCTGCAGTGATTTCTTCGTATGTGTATTTGTCTTGCATATTTATGTGAACCTTAGTATTGGACATTAAATTGTGCCATATCATATTATTCTTGCGGTTGGGCTTTGCCGTTGAGCATTTGATATTTTGTCGGATTATATCCACAGCCAGTGACGTACCAAGTGCCGGTCATATTTTGTGCTGCCTTAACCAGTGGCTCAAAATTGAATAATTGGGGACACTCTTTAACTGATATATTGGCAACTCCGTGCTCTACATTACTTAGCCCGGAAATGTCAGAAAGCGAAGATAATCCATTGATAGATAAATTCCCGCCAATTGTTGTTAATCTTGCCGTGCTTTTGATTTCTTGTAGTGACGGCATCGAAGACAAGGAGCAATTTCCCCCAATAGTCTGCAAGGATGAAAATGCCCCAAATGTTTTGAAGCCAGAAATCCTCATGTTGCCACTTATGGTTTCGAGGTTATTGAAGCCGTTCAAGGTGGCAGTGTTTTCTCCGCCTATAACAATGTCTCCATTAACAGAGTTTAATTTATTGAAACCATCAATATCTGAAAAGTCGGATTGTATTAAAATGGAGCCTCCTACACTCGATAAATTTTCCAATGAGTCAAATTCTCCAAGCCCTGCTGTTATGTATATTCCGAGTTTTGCAACCTTTTGTACTAAGAAGTCTCTGTCCGCGGCTTAGGTGG
>CAVDEO010000033.1:17724-21774 GCA_963607915.1 bacterium | reverse complement strand
CCTCAGCCGAGGGCGGACTTGACCTTGGCGGCGAGAGCCGGGCCGATGAGGGCGGCGATGTCGCTTTCGGGGGCGGCGGCGATGCGGGCTACCGAGCCGAAGTGCAGGATGAGCCGCTGTTCGGTCTTCGGGCCGATGCCGGGGATTTTGCTGAGGGCGGACTCGACCTGGGCCTTGCTGCGGAGCTTGCGGTGGAAAGTGATGCCGAAGCGGTGCGCCTCGTCGCGAATCTGACGCAGAACCTTGGATGCCTGCGAGTTCATGTCGAGGAAAAGGGGGTAGGGGTCTCCGACACGGATGACCTCTTCAAGACGCTTCGCCAGTCCGATGACCGTGAGTCTGTCCGTGAGCCCCAGTTCATAAAGGGCTTCGTAGGCGGAGGAGAGCTGCCCCTTGCCGCCGTCAATCACAATCAGCTGCGGGAGGTCGTCCGGAGCTTCGGCGAGCATCCTTGAATATCTGCGGTTCACCACCTCTTTCATGGACGCGAAGTCGTTCGCCCCCACCACAGTCTTGATTTTGAAGTGCCTGTAGTCCTTCTTTGACGGTGCCGCGTCCCTGAACACCGTGCAGGAGGCCACAGGATTCGTTCCCTGGATGTTCGAGTTGTCGAAACACTCGATATGTCGTGGCAGTTCCTTCATCCCGAGCGCATCGCGGAGTTCCTCCATGACCTTCATCCGGAAATTGTCGGGGTCGGTGTGCTCGCGCTGCTTCATCGCGTTGAACCTCATCTCCTTGGCGTTCTTCGCGCTCAGTTCCAGCAGCGCCAGCTTGTCTCCGCGTACCGGAATCCGGAACTCCACCCCCTCAATCTCCACATCCGGCAGGAACGGCACGATGACTTCACTCGACAGCTGCCCGAACTTCGACTCAATCTCCCCTATGAATGTTCCGAGCACGGTCTCCTGCTCCTCCTCGATGTTCATCTTGAATCCGAGGTTCAGCGACTGCACGACGGCTCCGTCCACCACCCGCATGAAATTGCCGAAGGCTTCTCCCGGGTCAATCATGAGCGAAAACACGTCGTAACTTCCCTGCATCGTGCTCTGTATTAGTGATTTGCTATAGTGCTTGTCCAGAGCCTGCATCTTCAGTTTGTACTCCTGCGCCGCCTCGAAATCCATCCTTTCCGCCGCCTCTTCCATCAACTTCCGGTAGTGCGCAATCATCTCCCGCCCGCCTCCTTTCAGCAGCCGCACGACCTCTTCGATGTTGTCGGCGTATTCCTTCTGTGAAATCCCCCCGCAGCAGCATCCACGGCATCGCCCGATGTGGAAGTTCAGACACGGGCGCGTCCTGCCCCGGAGGATGGACTCCGAGCTAATCCGGTTGTTGCAGTTGCGTATCGGGTAGATGTCGTGGAACAAATCCACAAGAGTCCTCGCGTGCATTACGCTCGAATAAGGTCCGAAATAGCGTGAACCGTCCTTGACGAGCCTCCGCGTGAGAAAGACCTTCGGGAACTCGTCGTTGCTCACGCATATCCACGGATAGGTCTTCGAATCCTTGAGGAGTATGTTGTATTTCGGTTTATACTGTTTTATGAGATTGTTTTCCAGCAGCAGCGCGTCCGCTTCCGTATCCACCACGGAATATTGGGCGTCGGCAATCTTCGAGACCATCAGGGCCGTCTTGCGCGTGAGCCTCTCGGCCGGGACGAAATACTGCGCCACCCGCTTGTGCAGGTCCTTCGCCTTTCCGACATAGATTACGGTTCCGTCAGCGTCGTAGTAGCGATATACCCCCGGCTGATGCGGAAACAGCGCAATCTTTTCCCGAACCGTCAGATTTTCCATGGCTTCATCCTCCTTTGTCCTGCTGCCCCTTCAGCAAGAATCAGGGGCATATATATAAAAAATGAGCTGTCGTCGCTCCCGCGAGGACACCTCATACTAACCACATAATTAATAACACTAAAACTAATAACCGAGAAAAACATTTTGCAACTACTGTGCCAAACATATATAATCCTCAAATATATTTTCAAATTTTTCAGTTTTTTTCAAAAATTTCGGATTTCAGCGTTTCTCCGTCCCAGACGAGATAGGGAGAAGAGCGGAACCAATCCTTGACCATGCGGAAATTCGCGCCGCACGGGAGCGTGAGGTTGACGGAGGAGTGGAAATGGCCGAAGATGAAATAGTCCACATGCTGTCTTTCCCCGAACTCCTCCGCAAACTTCCAGAGCGGTTCATTCTCATTTCTGAATACATATTCGGTCTTGTGCCTGAGGCGGTTGTGTTTAGACCATGTGTTCCCGAGACGGAAGGCGAACCACGGGTGCAGGGTGCTGAAGATTTTCTGCAGCGGGCGGCAGTGGAAAATTCCCGAGAGTATGCGGTAACCGGGCGGGACAGGCCCGAGACCGTCGCCGTGGCCGAGGCAGAACACCTTGCCGGAAATGGTCGTGACACAGGGCTGGCTGAGTTTCTTCATGCCGAGAGACTCGAAGTAGGAATAGCACCACAGGTCGTGGTTGCCGCAGAAAAAACAGACATTCACGCCCCGGTCGATGAGGTCGAGGATTGCCGCGAACGTGCGCACATAGCCTTTCGGAACGACATCGCGGTATTCATACCAGAAGTCCCAGATGTCCCCGAGCAGATAGAGGCTTTCCGTCTCTTCCGGCAGCGACTTGAGAAAACCGACGAAACGCGCCTCCCTGTCCTGCGGGTTCAGCACGTCACAGCCGAGGTGTACGTCGGCGACGAAATATGTCAGTTTCTTCTCCATCCGGATTACGCGAATATGAATATGAGAGCAGCCACGACGGTGCAGTAGAGTGCGAACCATCCGAGCTTCGTCTTCTTCACGAGGGCAATCATCACCTTGCAGGCGAAAAGCCCCGAGATGAAGGCCGAAACGAATCCGAGCGCGAGCGGAAGCGCCCCGACTGTCGAGGACGCCATCTCGCCACCGATGATTTCAAGGAATGTCTCGCCGAGAATCGGAACGAGAACCATCAGGAATGAGAACTGGGCCATCACGTCGCGTTTCACTCCGCAGAGCAGCCCCGTGGCGATGGTGGTGCCGGAGCGGGAGAGTCCCGGAACGACGGCCACCGCCTGACCCAGTCCGACGACGAACGCCTGCCACCAGGATATTCCGTTGCGGGCAGCCCCGTCTGCGTCCCCGGCAGTCTCCCGGGTCATGTTTCCGTCTGCGGCAGTCTCTCCGTTCCCGTTCTCCTCTGCGCTCCCGTCCGCCGCCCGGGAGACCTTGAGCCGGCGGCAATTCCGGCAGCCGCAGGCCTTGAGCCGAGACACATTGTCCGACAGCAGGAGCAGCAGAGCCGTGACAAGCAGAGCCGCGGCGACCACATAGATTGAATTGAACAGAGTCTCCACGGCATCCTTGAAGAACATCCCCACTATGAACACGGGAATCATGGACACGCAGATTTTCAGAACATAGTCCGTCCCGTCATTGAATTTCGACGGGTGGGCGATGCTGCGGAAAAGTCCGTCTCTGACAAACAACGACCTGAGCAGCTCCCAAATCTGTTTTCTGAACACGATGATTGTGCTCAGCACTGTGGCCGCGTGGACAACGACCTCGAACACGAGTCCGCCGTCCGCTTCGATCCCGAGCAGTTCCTTGCCTATCTGCAGGTGTCCGCTGCTGCTCACCGGCAGAAACTCGGTCAACCCCTGCAGCAGCCCCAGCAATATGGCTTCAAACCATTCCATGATTGCAGTTTATCTGTTCTTAAGAGACCGGTTCACTTGTTCTTGCGCACTCCCATTATGGCGGCGATTTCCACGACGATGCCTGCGAGTATCACCAGCGGAGCGGCGACAAGCCTCTGTACGTCAAAGATTTCGTAACTGAACACCGCAGGGTCGTCACTCGCGCCTCCGCACATCAGTATATATCCGGCGGCCATCACGACCAGTCCTGCGAGCAGAAGCCTCAGCCCCTTCGGCGTCATGGCCATATTCCCGGAACTTGACGATGGCACCGCATTTTTCGAGTTTTTCCTATTCTTGTCCATATATTTCCGTATTCTTCGTTTTCCACTAATCTGTCAGCAATCTGTCAGCAATC
>CAVDEO010000033.1:0-17717 GCA_963607915.1 bacterium | reverse complement strand
AATCCGTCAGCAATCCGTCAGTAATACAGCTCAGCCTTGTTCAGCGTCAGGAGGCGGTTTACGGTGAACCATGTGCTCGCGAGGCAGATGAGCAGCCCGCCCGCCACCACAATAGCGATGACCTCCAGCAGCATACCCGCATTGAACACCGCGAACATCTGCTCGAACTGCCCTTTGAGGAGGAACAGCCCGGCGATTATCATCAGTATCGCGATGAAAGCCGCGAGAAGCCCCTGAAACGCGCTCTGAAGGAGGAACGGCCTGCGGATGAACGCCCCGGTGGCGCCGACCATCTTCATCGTGTGTATCGAAAAGCGTCTTGAGTAGATGCTGAGCCGTACAGTGTTGTTAATCAGGACGAACGAGATGAAGAGCAGCAGGACGATGAACACCGCGAGAAAGAGCGAAATCTTGCTCAGGTTCGAGTTGAGAGCCTCCACCAGCGATTGCTGATAGACCACCTCCTCCACTTCCGGAGACTTTTCCAGAACGGCTTTCACCATGGCGAGGGAGTCAGGCGACACATAATCCGCCTTGAGCGTCAGATTTATCGAAGCCGGAATCGGAGCGGTCTCGAACACCCCGAGGAAATCATCCCCGAGCAGCTGGGCCATCTCCTTGGCCCCCTGTTCTTTGGAGACATAGGAGGAACTTTTCACGAACGGTTCCGCATCGACGGACTTCTTGTACCTGAGGGTCGCCGACTCGCCCACGCTGCGCTTCATCATAACGCTGACCTGCATATTTTCGCGCAGATAGTCCGACACTCCGCGTTCGGACACGAGCAGCAGTCCGGAAATGCCCACAAGGAGCAGCACGAGGGAGATGCTGACTACGGACGAAAGCATGGCACGGATGTACCGTCTTCTTACTATCTTATTGTCGTTCAAACTCATAACATTCCACAGAACAGCACGTTTCCGACGGGACGGAGAAGCGCACAGCCGTCAAAGTTAGCGATTTTATAAAAATTATTATTATCTTTGTAGAGATTTATGTAAAATAAAATTCACCATGGGAAATTCCACCAAGCGAGTCCTGTTCGTCAATTCCGAGATATATCCGTATCTTCCGGAATCGGAAATCGCGAACATCGGAAGATACCTGCCTCAGGGAATCCAGGAGCGGAAAAAGGAAATCCGTTCGTTCATGCCTCGATACGGCTGCATCAACGAGAGGAAAAACCAGCTCCATGAAGTCATCCGGCTCTCGGGAATGAACATCATAATCAACGAGGTCGACAGGCCGCTCGTAATCAAGGTCGCATCGATTTCTCCGGCGAGGATGCAGGTCTATTTTATTGACAATGAGGACTATTTCCACAGAAAACAGACTTTTGAGAGCGAAAGCGGGGAATTTTTCGGAGACAACGACGAAAGGGCTGTCTTTTTTGCCAGGGGCGTGCTCGAAACCGTGAAGAAATTGCGCTGGGCGCCGGACATAATCCACTGCCACGGATGGATTTCCCACATCCTTCCGCTCTACCTGAAGAAGGCCTATATCGACGACCCGATTTTTTCCGGGAGCAAGGTGGTGCTCTCCCTCTATGACGATACGCCGGCGGCGACTTTCGCCCCGGGATTCAGAAAACTTGTGAAGTTCGGGAACATAAGCGACGCGGACACTGAACTGCTCGAAGGCGCAGGCGGCACAGACCTTGCTAAACTCGCGGTGCACTGGTCAGACGGGGTGATTTTCGGCAGTGCCGGCGTGTCGTCTGAAATCCGGGATTTCTGTGCCGGTGAAGGGGTCAGAACTCTGCCATTCGACGCGGACGCGCTCGCGGACGGCTCCTACATTGACGCGTATAACAGTTTTTACGACAGTCTGTAATGAAATTTGCAAGAATATTGACGGCAGTCTGCACTGCGGCGGTGTCGCTCTGCGGGGTCTCCTGCATCAGTGTCGATGACACTCTCGGACAGGATTACATCCCCGCATCGCACAAGTGGCAGGTTATCAACACGAGCCTTGACATAGAAAGCATAGAGATGGCCCTGTCCGATGAACTCGGAGGGTACAGCTCAAGAAGAATCTGCGTCGGCGGAATCAATGACAGCGAATTCGGCTGGGACGAGCGCGAGGCGGCGTTCTCCCTGATTCCGATTGCGGACACGGCTGATTTCTCCCTCGGAGAGAATCCGGAGTTCGTGCGTTTCCATTTCGCGGTGGGACTTGACACCCTCTCCGTCAAGGACGCGAATCAGGAGCACATAATCCAGAACATCAGGGTCTATGAGCTCCAGAAACCTCTCGACGAGACCGTCATCTATGCAGGGAAGGGGACCGACGGGCTGTACGACACATCTCTCGGCACAGTCACGGAGGGTGTCCCGACCTACAGCGGCGGAGATTCCCTCTCGTTCGACTTCTCCCGCGAATTCGGAGAAAAATACATCAAGAAACTCTCCGGGATGAAGCTTGACTCGGTGAGCAAATACATCAAGGAACTTCCGGGGATATGCATACGCGCCGACAGGTCAGCCTCAGGCAGCGGAAGAATCAACATGTTCAAGGTCGCGGTCAGCACCAACGACTACAACTACATCACCGGAAATTACGCCGAACTGAGCATACGCTCGACTTTCGACGACCGCGGGCCGATTGACACGTCAATCGTGTTCATGGTCGGTGCGTCATCGATGCTCGGGGCAAGCAGCACGACCCTGCCTGCACAATACTCCTTCAACATCTGCCGGAACGAGAACCTCACGCCGTCCGTGACTGACGGAGAGACCATATACATCGGCGGAGGCTGCGGGATGAAGCCGGTCATCAGGGCGGAAGGCTTGAAGCAGGCGGTCACGGATGCCATACGGAAGTCGCTGCTTGAGAATCTGGACAAGGATGAGTCTTTTGCAAGGATGAGCGAGGCCGAGAAGAAAGCCATTGCGGAAAAGACGATAAGCGACGGCAAGATTGTCATAAACAAGGCCACGGTCAGTCTTCCTTACGAGACAGATGCCGACTACAGCGGTTCGGGATGCTGGCCGAAGATTCTCAGTCCGACCTGCCGTCTCGTCGGTACGAGAACAGTGACGACCGATGAGGGGAGCATCGAACAGGAGGTGATTTCATTCGCCGGACTCACGGACGCGAGCGTTTCGAGCGAGAATCAGGGAGACATCAACCGTTCCCTCGACCGCTATCAGCCTGATGTGAGCCATCACATTCAGGAACTTCTCCGCCTGTCGAAAAAGGACAGCGAAAGCGACGGGGACTACGCGAAGAAGGTTTCCCAGTATGACATCTGGATGCTGATAATGCACAGCGAGACGAACGAAACCTCCTCATCCTCAAGTTCCTCCTACAACGACTATCTCAGCGCCCTCGCCTACAGCTCCTACTACAACAGCCTCTACAACGGCTACGGATACGGCGGATACGGGTACGGCTACGGAAGCTACGGCTACAGCAGCTACTACAACAACTACTACAATTACATGATGATGGCCGCCTACGCCTCCCAGTCCAGCACCACAAGCACCAGCACGTCCACGGAACTTGACAAGGACCGCTACTACAGCTGCCGTCTTTACGGGCCGAAGTCTGCGGAGAAGAAGCCGACGATGACCATCACCTACTCTTTCCCGACCGAATAGGCGGCTGGCGGAGCCGGATAAAAAGAGGATGACCCTTTTTGGTCACCCTCATATCCCTTGAAACAAGAAGAGGATGACTTTCGGGGTCATCCTCTTCTTTATGGCTGTGTTTCGAAGCTTATTTTTCGGCTTTCTCAGCCACCTTCTTCTCAACATAGGCGATTGCATCGGCAACTGTGGCTATCTTGCCTTCCGCCTCGTCATCCGGTTCAAGATCGAATTTGCTCTCAAGAGCCATGATAAGATCAACGCTGTCAAGTGAGTCGGCGCCAAGATCATTTGTGAAGTTAGCGCTCTCGGTAACTTCTGACGGTTCCCTGCCGAGCTTTTCAACGATGATTGCCTTTACTTCTTCTGCAATTGTGGACATAATTGAATCTTTTAAATTATTATTTGTTTTCTATTCTTTCGAAAACACTCTTCAGTCATCCCGGAGGGCATTCCGAGTCAGCATTCCTCCGAATAATCTCGGCAAAGGTAGAAAAAAAATATTAAATCGCAAAAACGCCGTCATTCCTCGGCGGGCTGCCAGTGACGGTACTTTTCCGGGATTTCGACCGTCGGAGGGTCCTTCCAGAACAGCGCCCAGTAGAGAGACGGAAAGTCGCCGTCCTTCCACAGCTGCACAAGTTCCTCCACCTGCGCGTCCTCGCCCTCCGGGTCATACGGCTTCTTCATGTCCTCGTCGAACATCTTCGCCACGCCCTGCCAGAAACCGGCGGTGACACCTCCCTTGTAGCCTCGTATGAGGTCGTACGATGTTTGCCCGGTCTCGCGGTCTATCAGTTTCATTATCAGCATCCCCTGCGTTACCGTGAGATTCCTCATCTGTTTTTCGAACACTCCGAACAGCTCCTTCTGGAGGTGGTTGATGTAGCGCTCCTTCCGCAGCCCCGTCAGATGGTCCGCGGCAATCACGCTGTCCGTCTCCTCCACCATCCTCTTGGCAATCAGGGCGTAGGGATAGGCCTTGCTGAAGTTGTGCACGAGCCGGTAGTACTTGCGCCACTCTCTGCCCTTCTGCCGGGGCATCCGCTGGAATATGCGGGCCGGCCTGATGCTGTCGTAATATACGGTGTCGCCCTGTTCGACGGAATATTCAAGCCAGCCTCCCGGTTTCCTTGCCGTTTTCTCCTGCGGTTTCCTTGCCGTTTTCTCCTGCGGTTTCCCTGCCGGTGTCTTCTGCGGTTTCCCTGCCGGTGTCTCCTGCGCGGAAAGTTCACCCGCCCCCGCCAGCATGGCGAAGACGAGTGCGATAACCGGAATTGTGCATGATTTTCCCATCTTTCGGAATGGCTTGCGAACTTGCTCGGAAATGCTTGCGGACTTGACTCGGAAATACTTGCGTACTTGGCTCGGAATGGCTCTCGAACTGCGGCCGTCCGCCGTCCTCCTAATCCCGTTCGATTCTTCTGACCGCCACGCCAATAGCCTTTGAAGGGCACACCAGACGGCACAGGTGGCAGCCCACGCATTTCTTTCCGTCGAGTCTCGGCTGCCTCAGAGACAGGTCGAAACTAATGGCCTGATGTCCTCCGTCGTAGCAGGATATATAGCATCTTCCGCAGCCCACGCATTTCGCATAGTCAAACTTGGGGAACAGCACCGTCCCTCTTTCCAGCTGATTGTGAGGGACTATGGACTGCACGGCCGCGCCCTTCACCGCCCCGAGGCTGTCAAATCCCTTGACCTTGAGATAGTACCTCAGTCCCCCGGTGAGGTCTTCGATGATGCGGTAGCCGTACTGCATCACCGCCGTAGTAATCTGGACGCTCCCCGCGCCGAGAGATATGAATTCCACGGCATCTTCCCAATTCTCGATTCCTCCCATTCCGCTGAGGTGCATTCCCTTGAGCTCCCCGCTTTTGGCGAGGTCGGAAATGAAGCGGAGGGCGATGGGCTTCACCGCCTGTCCGGAATATCCCCCGACGATGGAATGCCCGTGCACGTCAGGCTCGGCGGTCATGGTGTCAATGTTCACCCCCGTGATGCTGTTGATTGTGTTTATCGCCGCGATTCCGTCCGCGCCGCCCCGTTTTGCGGCCGCCGCCATCGGAACCATGTCAGTGATGTTCGGGGTCATTTTGGCGAGCACCGGAAGCTTCGTCCCCCTGCGGGCCGCTGCCGTGAATTTCTCAATCAGCGCCGCATCCTGCCCTATGGTGATTCCGAGCGAATCAGACTCCATGTTCGGACAGGAGAAATTGCATTCGATGACATCAGCCCCGGCCCGTTCGCATTCCTGCGCGAGCTGCGTCCACTCCTTCTCGTTCTTGCCCATTATGGAAGCGATTATCACTTTCGTCGGGAACTCCGCCTTGAGTCTGCGGAACACCTCCATATTCTCGGACACGCTGTGGTCGGAAAGCTGTTCTATGTTCTTGAAACCGCAGAATGAGTTCGAATGGTTCGTTATCGCCGAGAAGCGCGGCGAGGCCTCGTGCTGCGGGAAGGTGCAGATGGTCTTGAACGCCGCTCCGGCCCATCCCGCCCTGAAAGCCTTGGCGCACATCTCATAATTGCTCGCCACCACGGACGACGACAGCAGGAACGGGTTCTCGAGCTTCACTCCGCAGATGTCGGCGCTGATGTCAGGCTCACTGGACTGTGAAAAAGCCCCTTTGAGCTGCCCTTCGTTCACGATTCCCGAGTCCACGACATTTTTCGCGCCCTCGTAGAGGGACGAGATGATGCTCTTTATCCTCACCGGGAAACTCTTCTTTCCCAGCACGCAGGCGCTTTCGCACGGGGCGTCGCAGTCCGTGCAGCGTTCCCCTCCCGTCTTTTCGAGAGCCCCCATCCCGTTGTGGAAATAGATGGAGCGCAGGATGTCCGACACCGGCAACCCCCTGCTGCAGCTGCCGGTGCACGGGGCGTTGTCGCAGAGCAGACATCTGTTCAGCTCCGACATGTCGATGAGCGGATAGACCGGAATTTTGTGTGTTTCCCTGACCGGGATTTCTTTTTCTTCCATGATGTTTTCGTATTTTCCGTCGCAAAAATAGGAATAAAATCTGACATCGTCCCGGTACGTCGAAAATGAACGGATATATTTTTTATCAATCCGTGTAATCCATTGAAAATGGAAATGTTGATATGCTGAAAATGCGGTCAAAAAAGTTTGAATTTTTCTGAAAAAATCTTTGCATTCCGGGAATTTTTCGTATCTTTGCAGTCCCAAAATTGATGTGGGGATATGTCATAGTCGAAAATGAACGGATATATTTTTCTTCAATCCGTGTAATCCGTTGAGAATGGATATGTTGATAGATGAAAAATGCGGTCAAAAAAGTTAGAAATTTCTCGGAAAAATCTTTGCATTACGGGAATTTTTCGTATCTTTGCAGTCCCAAAAATGAGGGTCGGTGTGCCCAACTATCTGTCTCTCAATGTTTTGGGCGAAAAGTTGAATAATTTAAATTCAAAAAGCAATAAACAATGTTACAACCAAAGAAAACCAAATTCAGAAGGCAGCAGAAGGGCCGCATGAAAGGTCTTGCCCAGAGAGGCAACCAGCTTGCGTTCGGCTCCTTTGGAATCAAGACCTTGGAAAATTGTTGGCTTACAGGTCGTCAGATTGAGGCTGCCCGTCAGGCGGTGTCGCGTTACATGAAGCGTGAGGGTAAAATCTGGATCAGGATATTCCCTGACAAGCCTTACACGAGGAAGCCTGCCGAGGTGCGTATGGGTAAAGGTAAGGGTAATCCGGAGGGATTCGTATGCCCTGTGACCCCGGGCCGCATCCTCATCGAGGCCGAGGGCGTTCCGATGGAAATCGCAAAGGAGGCGCTCCGTCTCGGTGCGCAGAAACTTCCGGTGACCACGAAGTTCGTGGTTCGCAGGGACTATGTCGAATAATTTAACGGAGAGCAGAAAGTTATGAAAATCACAGAAGTACGTGAAATGTCGATTGCGGATCTCCGCGACCGCATTGCGGTTGAGAAAGCGAACCTTTCCGCTTTGAAGATGAACCATGCCATCTCCCCGTTGGAGGACACGTCCAAAATCAAGAAGGCAAAGACCGACATCGCCCGCATGATGTTCGTCCTTGCGGAAAAGGAGAAGCAGAACCGGTAGAAACAGAACTAAATTTGAATTCTCATGGAAAGAAATCTTCGCAAGGAAAGAATAGGTGTAGTGGTCAGCAACAGGATGGACAAGTCCATCGTCGTTGCCGTCAAGACCAAGGAAATGCACCCGATGTACGGCAAGTTCGTAAAGAAGACCACCAAGTTCGTCGCTCATGACGAGAAGAACGAGTGCAGCATAGGAGACACCGTGCGCATCATGGAAACCCGTCCTCTCAGCAAGACGAAGAACTGGAGATTAGTTGAAATCGTAGAAAAAGTTAAGTAGCAATGATACAGCAGGAATCACGTTTACAGGTGGCTGACAACAGCGGTGCTAAGGAAGTCCTTTGCATCCGTGTTCTGGGTGGTACCCGTCACCGTTATGCAAGAGTGGGCGACAAAATCGTCGTTGCAGTCAAGAGCGCTATCCCTGGCGGTGACGCGAAGAAGGGCTCTGTCTCAAAGGCTGTCGTTGTCCGCACAAAGAAAGAGATTCGCCGTCAGGACGGTTCATACATCCGTTTCGACGACAATGCTTGCGTCCTTCTCAACAATCAGGGCGAGGTTCGCGGAACACGTATCTTCGGGCCTGTCGCAAGGGAGCTTCGCGAGAACTACATGAAAATCGTTTCACTGGCACCGGAGGTCCTCTAATTGATTTAGCATTATGAACAGAATTAAAAAAGGCGACACCGTATATGTAAATGCCGGCAACGACAAGGGAAAGACCGGCAAGGTGCTCCAGATCATCACGGACAAGAACCGCGCGATTGTGGAGGGCATCAACATCGTGTCAAAGCACACCAAACCAAACGCAAAGAATCCTCAGGGAGGAATCATCAAACAGGAGGCCGGAATCCACATTTCCAATCTCCAGCTCATTGACCCTGCAAAGGGCGGCCCGACAAGGGTGGGCTTCAAGATCAAGGAAGACGGGAAGAAAGTCCGCGTTTCAAAAAAATCAGGAGAGGAGATTAAGTAATGGCAAAGAAACAGGCAGCAGCTGCTCCGGCAGCACAGACAGTACCTGCAGGATATGTCCCTGCACTTAAGAAACTCTATAAGGAGGAGATTGTGGCGAAACTCATGAAGCAGTTCGGCTACTCTTCAGTCATGCAGGTTCCGGAGCTCGTGAAGATTACCATCAACGAGGGTGTCGGCGACGCCACCGGAGACAAGAAGCTCGTCGAGGTCGCTCAGCAGGAGCTTACGGCAATCACCGGACAGAAGGCGGTTGTCACGGCTTCAAGGAAGGACATCTCGAACTTCAAACTCCGTAAGGGAATGCCTATCGGAACGAAGGTCACTCTCCGCAACGTGAAGATGTACGAGTTCCTCGAGAGGCTCATCCGCATCTCCCTTCCGCGTATCCGTGACTTCAACGGAATCTCCGAGAAAATGGACGGCAAGGGCAACTACACGCTCGGAATCAAGGAGCAGATCATATTCCCGGAAATCGACATCGACAAGATTACGAAGATTCTCGGAATGGAAATCACTTTCGTGACGACAGCCAAGACTGACGAAGAGGCTTATGCGCTTCTTTCCGCATTCGGTCTGCCTTTCAAGAAAAATAACAAATAAAGACTCATAAGATGGCAAAAGAATCAATGAAGGCCCGCGAGGTAAAGCGCGCGAAACTGGTTGCTAAATACGCCGAGAAGAGGAAAGCTCTCAAGGAGGCCGGTGACTGGGCAGCTCTCGACAAGCTTCCGAAGAACTCCAGCCCATGCCGTATGCACAACCGCTGCTCTCTTACGGGAAGACCGAAGGGTTACATGCGGATGTTCGGCATCAGCCGCATCCAGTTCCGCGAGATGGCAAGCAACGGTCTCATCCCGGGTGTCAAGAAGGCAAGCTGGTAACGGAGAATACTCTTATTACATATTTTATTAACAATTAGGATATCGGGCGCCGGAACAGGCGTCGTGAAATCCGCTAAAAGGATTTAAAAATGACTGATCCAATTGCAGATTACCTTACAAGGGTTCGCAATGCCTACGCGGTAGGCAAGAAAGTCGTCGAGATTCCGTCTTCAAAGATGAAGGTCGCAATCACGAAGATTCTCTGCGAGAAAGGCTACATCCTCAGCTACAAGGTCGTTGAGGGAACTCCTTTCAACACAATCAAAATCGCTCTGAAGTACCATCCTCAGACGAAGGCTGCGGCTATCAAGCACATCGAGCGAGTTTCAAGACCGGGTCTCCGGAAGTATGTCGATGTGGAGAATATGCCGCGTGTCCTGAACGGACTCGGAATCGCGGTCATCTCGACCTCGAAGGGTGTCATCACCGACAAGGAAGCCAAGGAGCTGAATGTCGGCGGTGAGGTTCTCTGTTATGTTTATTAATCTAAAAACTGAAGAATAATGTCAAGAATTGGTAAATTGCCTGTACACCTTCCTGCCGGCGTGACTGTCGAGGTCGCAGCCGGAAATGTGGTCAAGGTTAAAGGACCTCTCGGACAGCTCAGCCAGAAGGTTGATCCGGACATCACCGTCACCGTGGAGGGAAATGAAGTAAAATTGACACGTCCGACAGATCTTCCGCGCCACCGCTCGATGCACGGTCTCTACCGCGCACTCATCCACAACATGGTTGTCGGTGTTTCGGAGGGCTATACTGTCCGTCAGGAACTTGTCGGTGTGGGTTACCGTGTCGAGGTCGCCGGTCAGATGGCTGTCTTCGCCCTCGGTTTCTCTCATGAGATTCACTTCCGTCTTCCTGCCGAAGTCAAGGCGGAGGCCGAGCCTGTGAAGAAAGGTCAGAACCCGGTGCTCGTCCTCAAGAGCTGCGACAAGCAGCTTATCGGACAGGTCGCCGCAAAAATCCGCTCATTCCGCAAGCCTGAACCATACAAGGGCAAGGGTATCAAGTTCGTCGGTGAGACGCTCCGCCGCAAGGCCGGTAAATCAGCAGGCGCTAAATAATAGGAGGACTAAGTTATGGCATTGAATAAGATTGAAAGAAGAAAAAGGATTCACTACCGTATCCGCAAAGTCGTAAATGGCACTGCTGAGAGACCGAGAATGGTCGTGTTCAGAAGCAACAAGCAGATTTATGTTCAGGTTGTCGATGACTTGAAGGGCGTCACCCTCGCGGCCGCAGCTTCAAACGACAAGGAACTTGCGGCTGACTGCAAGGGCAAGACCGGAATCGAGGCTGCCGCAATCGTCGGAAAGAAGATTGCCGAGCGCGCCCTCGCAAAGGGAATCACCACGATTTCCTTCGACCGTGGAGGCTACCTCTATCACGGACGTGTTAAAAGTTTGGCTGATGCTGCCCGTGAAGGTGGCCTGATTTTCTAAAAAATTGAGACTATGGCAAATACAAATGTTAAGAAAGTAAAGACATCTGACCTTGAACTCAAGGACAGACTTGTTGCCATCCAGAGAGTGACCAAGGTCACTAAGGGTGGTCGTCACTTCAGTTTTGCAGCCATTGTTGTTGTGGGTGACGAGAACGGCGTTGTCGGTTATGGTCTCGGTAAGGCCAATGAGGTCACCACGGCAATCTCGAAGGGTGTCGAGGATGCGAAGAAGAACCTCGTGAAGGTTCCTGTTCTCAACCACACGATTCCTCACGAGCAGGAGGCGAAGTTCGGAGGTGCGCGCGTGTTTATGAAGCCTGCCGCTCCCGGTACCGGAGTGAAGGCCGGCGGTGCGATGCGTGTCGTGTTCGAGTCAGTGGGAATCCACAATGTCCTTGCGAAGTCGAAGGGTTCTTCAAACCCTCACAACCTCGTGAAGGCCACTGTCGCAGCTCTTACTGAAATGCGCGACGCCTACACTGTCGCAGGACTCCGCGGCATTCCTATGAGCAGAGTGTTTAAAGGTTAAGGAGGACTGAACTATGGCAAAAGTAAAGATAACTCAGATAAAGAGCAGGAGCGGTGCCACAAAGAGGCAGATTGCGAACCTCGCGTCCCTCGGAATCCACAGGCTTCACCAGACCGTAGAGGTCGAGCTCACCCCTGTAACCAAGGGAATGCTTGAGAAGGTTCTTCATCTTGTTACGGTTGAAGAAGTAAAATAATTGGAGGGACAGAATATGAAATTGAATGAATTGACACCTGCAAAAGGTTCCAGGGGAAGAGAGAAGAGAATCGGACGCGGCGAGGGCTCGGGACACGGCGGAACTTCAACCCGTGGTCACAAGGGCGCCCAGGCTCGTTCCGGCTACTCTCGCAAGAACGGCTTCGAGGGCGGTCAGATGCCTATCCAGCGCCGTCTTCCTAAATTCGGATTCACCAATCCCACCCGTGTCGAGTACAAGGCCATCAATGTCGCTGTCCTTCAGGCCATCGCCGAGGAGAACAAGATTGATGTCATAACACTTGACACTCTCAGGGAAGCCGGATATGCCGGAAAGAACGACCTCGTGAAGATTCTCGGCAACGGAGAAATCAGCGTCAAGGTCGAGGTCACGGCACACGCTTTCTCTAAGAGCGCTGTCGCGAAGATTGAGGCCGCCGGAGGAAAAGCTAACACAATTGAACAGCAATAATGAAGAAGTTTATTCAGACAATCAAGAACATCTTCAAGATTGAGGAACTCAGGAAGAGAATCGGCTACACGCTGCTTCTCATCCTCATCTATCGCCTCGGAAGCTTCATCGTGCTTCCGGGCATAGACGCTTCCCAGCTCGCCAAGATGCAGGACTTCGCTCAGGAAGGTCTCGTCGGCCTCCTCGACATGTTCTCCGGCGGCGCGTTCGGAAACGCTTCAATCTTCGCGCTGGGTGTGATGCCGTACATCTCGGCTTCCATCGTCATCCAGCTTCTTGGTGTTTTCGTCCCTTACTTCCGCAAGATGCAGATGGAGGGCGAAAGCGGACGGAGAAAGATGAACCAGTACACAAGGTATCTGACCATACTGATTCTCTGCATCCAGGGTCCTGCCTATATGGCCGCTCTTCACCAGCAGGTTCCGGCCAGCGCGTTCGTGGCTGTCAATCAGCTCGGCTGGTCAAACTTCTGGTTCAACCTCGTTTCGACGATAATCCTCATCGGAGGTACGATGTTCGTGATGTGGCTCGGCGAGAGAATCACTGACCGGGGAATCGGCAACGGCATATCCCTCATCATCATGGTCGGAATCATCGCACGCCTTCCGTTCGCGCTCGGCGCCGAGATTTCAGCGAAGTTCAGCACTTCTCTCGGAGGCGCGCTCCTTCTCATCATTGAGCTTGTAATCCTCTTCTTCGTGTTTGTCGCAGCCATCGCGCTGGTTCAGGCCGTGAGGAAGGTTCCTGTGCAGTATGCCAAGAGGGTGGTCGGCAACAAGCAGTACGGCGGGGTACGCCAGTACATCCCGATGAAGATCAACGCAGCCGGCGTGATGCCTATCATCTTCGCGCAGGCTCTGATGCTCTTCCCGCTCATCTTCTCCCGCTTTGACGCAACGAGGGGACTTGCTGCGGTGTTCAGCAACTACACCGGATTCTGGTACAACTTCGTGTTCGCGATTCTCGTCATTCTCTTCACCTATTTCTACACGGCCGTGACAGTCAACCCGACGATGATGGCCGAGGAGATGAGGAAGAACGGCGGGTTCATCCCGGGTGTGAAACCGGGCAAGAAGACCGTGGAGTACCTTGACTCAATCATGTCGAGGGTGACTCTCCCGGGTTCAATCTTCCTTGCTGCAATCGCAATTCTTCCGGCGTTCGCCATGATGCTCGGAGTCAACAACAAGTTCGCGAGCTTCTACGGAGGCACTTCCCTCCTGATTCTCGTCGGAGTCGTTCTTGACACTCTCCAGCAGATTGAAAGCTATCTTCTGATGCGTCACTATGACGGACTGATGAAGACCGGTCGTCTGAAAGGACGTTCAGGTATGTAATTCGATAAAGTTCATTGGAAAAATGGTTGCGCCGAAAACAGAGGAAGAAATAGAGCTGATGCGCGAGAACGCGATTCTCGTATCCAAAACATTGGCGGAAGTCGGCAAGATGGTCGCTCCTGGTGTGACAACTCTCGAGTTGAATAGGGTGGCCGAGACTTTCATCCGTGACAACGGAGCTATACCGAGCTTCCTCGGTTTTGACGGTTTCCCGGCTGCGCTCTGCATGTCCGTAAACGATGTCGTCGTGCACGGTTTTCCGTCCGACACCGTCCTCAGGGAAGGGGACATCGTTTCCGTGGATTGCGGAACTTACTACAGGGGCTACAACGGTGATTCGGCCTACACTTTCCCGGTCGGGGAGGTGGACGCCGAAACCGCCGAGCTTCTGAAAGTGACGAAGGAATCCCTCTACAGGGGCATTGCGGCAGCGGTTGACGGGGCGCGCGTGGGTGACATAGGACACGCGGTGCAGTCGTATGCGGAGTCATTCGGTTTCGGTGTCGTCCGTGAGCTTGAAGGCCACGGCATCGGCACGAAGATGCACGAGTCTCCGGGCATTCCGAACTACGGAAGACCGGGACACGGGCCGAAACTCAGAAACGGGATGACCATCTGTATCGAGCCCATGATTACGGCAGGTTCAAAAAACGTGTATCTGGACAAAAACGGTTGGGCAGTCCACACGTCGGATCACCGCAATTCGGCTCATTACGAGCTTACGGTTGTTGTCAGGAAAGGCCACGCAGAGCAGCTTTCGACCTTTGAATACATCGAGAACAATGTTAAATTCTAAAGTGATATTTTATGCCGAAACAGTCAGCAATCGAACAGGAAGGCGTCATCATCGAGACTCTGCCGAACGCGATGTTCAAGGTCGAGCTTGAGAACGGTCACGTCATCATCGCCCACATCTCCGGAAAGATGAGGATGAACTACATCAAGATTCTCCCCGGCGACAAGGTGAAAGTCGAAATGTCACCTTATGATTTATCAAAAGGAAGAATTTCTTTCAGATATAAATAAAATCTTTAGTTATGAAAGTTAAAACATCCATAAAGAAGCGCAGCGAAGACTGCAAGATCGTGAAGCGCAAAGGCCGTCTTTACGTCATCTGCAAGAAGAACCCGAAGTTCAAGATGCGCCAGGGATAATCAATTATTTGTTAACAATTTAAGCATTAAGAATAATTATGGCAAGAATAGCCGGTGTTGATTTACCTAACAACAAGAGGGGAGAGATAGGTCTGACCTATATCTTCGGAATCGGCCGCAGCACAGCGAGGAAGATTCTTTCTGAGCTTGGCATCGATTATGACATCAAGTGCGGTGACTGGAACGACGAGCAGATTGCGGGCATCCGCAGCGTCATCTCCAACGAGTACAAGATTGAGGGAGAGCTCCGTTCAAGCATCCAGATGAACATCAAGCGCCTGATGGATATCGGCTGCTACCGCGGCATCCGTCACCGTCTCGGACTCCCTGTCCGCGGTCAGAGCACCAAGAACAACGCCCGTACGAGAAAGGGTAAGAAGAAAACCGTTGCCAACAAGAAGAAGGCAACCAAATAGTCGATGAATTATGGCAAAGAAAACAACAACAGCAAAAAAGAGAGTTGTAAAGGTTGACGCTTGCGGCGAGGCTCATATTTCATCAACCTTCAACAACGTAATCATTTCCCTGACCAACAGCATCGGGCAGGTGATCAGCTGGTCATCCGCAGGAAAGAGCGGTTTCAGGGGTTCCAAGAAGAACACTCCGTATGCGGCCCAGGTCGCTGCCGAGGATTGCGCAAAGACAGCTTACGACCTTGGTCTCCGTAAGGTTAAGGCTTATGTGAAGGGCCCGGGAGCAGGACGCGAGTCCGCAATCAGGACCATCCACGGTGCAGGTATCGAAGTTACCGAGATTATCGACGTCACTCCTATGCCGCACAACGGCTGCCGTCCGAAGGGTCGTCGTAAGGTTTAATGTGTAACAATCTAAAGCAAGAAATACTATGGCAAGATATACTGGACCAAGTACCAAAATCGCGCGTAAGTTCGGCGAGCCGATCTTCGGGACGGATAAGGACTTTGAAAAGAGAAATTATCCTCCGGGACAGCACGGTCTCGCAAGCAAGCGCAAGAAGAAATCAGAGTACGGCACTCAGCTCAAGGAGAAGCAGAAGGTAAAATACACCTACGGAGTCCTTGAGAGGCAGTTCCGCAACACTTACGAGAAGGCTTCCCGCATGAAGGGTCAGAAGGGTGAGAACCTCATTTTCCTCCTTGAGTCACGTCTCGACAACATCGTGTATCGTCTCGGTTTCGCTCCGACGAGGGCGGCTGCAAGACAGCTCGTGCTCCACTGCCACATCACGCTCAACGGCGAGGTCTGCAACATTCCTTCAGCGACAGTGAAGCCGGGCAGCGTCGTAGCCGTGCGCGAGAGGTCAAAGAGCCTTGAGGTGATTACGAACAGCGTCGCTTCCGCAGCCAGATATTCATGGCTTGAACTTGATGCCAAGGCTCTTACCGGGAAATATCTCAACGTACCTGTACGCGAGGAGATTCCGGAGAACATCAACGAGCAGCTTATTGTCGAGCTTTACTCCAAGTAACAATTAAACACCCAAAAAGCAATTATGGCAATCTTAGCATTTCAGAAACCGGACAAGGTGATTATGCTTGAAGGCACCGACACCGTGGGCCGTTTCGAGTTCAGGCCGCTTGAGCCTGGCTACGGACAGACCATCGGCAATGCCCTCCGCCGTATTCTCCTGTCATCATTAGAGGGGTTTGCTATCAACTCAATCAGGATTTCCGGGGTTGACCAGGAATTCGCCACCATACCCGGCGTCGTCGAGGGGATGCAGGACATCATCCTGAATCTCAAACAGGTGCGCTTCAAGAGAATGGTGGACACGGTTGATTCAGAGGTGGCAAACATCGTAATCAGCGGGAAGCAGGAGTTTACCGCTGAGGAAATCTCAAAAGGATTGTCTTCTTTCACGGTGTTGAACCCTGACCTCCACATCTGCTCTCTTGAACCGTCCGTGAAACTCGAGATTTCTCTCACGGTTGCGAAGGGACGCGGTTTTGTTCCGGCTGACGAGAACAGGGACGAGAACACTCCAATCGGAACCATTCCGGTGGATGCGATTTACACCCCTATCCGCAATGTGAACTGGACCGTCGAGAACTGGCGTGTGGAACAGAAGACCGACTACGAAAAGTTGAATCTGGAGATTGTGACCGACGGTTCCATCTCTCCTAACTCGGCTCTTCAGGAGGCTGCGAACATCCTCATCTACCACTTCAAGCTGTTCACTGACGACAAGAAACTCACTCTTGAGAGCACCATCGAATCGGACACCAAGGAACTTGACGAGGAGTCCCTCCATATGAGGCATCTCCTTCTGACCAAGCTCTCCGACATGGGACTTTCAGTGAGGGCGTACAACTGCCTGAAGGCCGCCGACATCGACACTTTCGCCGACCTCGTCTCCTACTCGAGGGCGGAACTCATGAAGTTCAGGAACTTCGGACGGAAGTCGCTCAACGAAATCGACCTTCTGGTGGACAAGATGAAGCTTTCATTCGGAATGGATGTCACCAAGTACAATATTGAACAGAAGAAAAAGAACGTATAAAGAATAAAGTATGAGACACAATAAGGCTTTCAACCACCTTGGTCGCAAGAGCGGTCACCGCAAGGCTCTCCTCGCGAATATGGCCACTTCTCTCGTTCTCCACAAGAGAATCGAGACCACTGTAGCCAAGGCAAAGGCTTTGCAGATGTACGTTGAACCGCTCATCACAAAGTCAAAGGACGACACCACCGCATCACGCCGTACCGTTTTCAGCTATCTCAAGAACAAGGAGGCGGTCACTGAGCTTTTCCGCACCGTAGCTCCTAAGATTGCCGAGCGTCCGGGCGGATACACGAGGGTTCTCAAGACCGGTTTCCGTCAGGGTGACGGCGCCGACCTCGCAATCATCGAACTCGTAGATTTCAACGAGGCCGCTCTCGCTTCAACTCCGAAGAAAGAGGCCAAGAAGACCACCCGCCGCAGCCGCGCCAAGAAGGCGGAGGCGACCGAGGCCGCTCCGGCAGCAGAAGCACCTGCAGCAGAGGCACCTGTAGCAGAAGCACCTGCAACCGAGACCCCTGCGGAGGAACCGAAGTCAGAGGAAACTCCGGCCGAGGCATAGCCGTAACT
>CAVDEO010000032.1:0-21837 GCA_963607915.1 bacterium | reverse complement strand
GTGAGGGACAGCGTCAAGGCACTTGTGGAGACCGTCCTTCAGCCACTGCGGGATGCTTGGGGGAAGCCCCTTGCAATCAATTCCGGATACAGATGTCCGGAGGTGAATGCGAGAGTGGGCGGAGTGCCTACCTCGCAGCACGCGAAAGGCGAAGCAGCTGACGTGTGCCCTTTCGGGCGCAACGGGCACGGGGATATCGAAGTCGTGAGGCAGCTTGCAATCACCGCAAGGGACTTGAAGCTCCCTTTCGACCAGATGATACTCTATCCCTCGTTCGTACATTTCAGCCACAAGTTCAATGGCAAGCAGCGGGGGCAGATACTCTATGCGAAGACATACAAGGGAAAGAAGATATAAACGGTTACCGCGAGCCGTCTAATCGCGGAACGGTCATCAGTTTTTAGTGTTATTCATTATGTGGTTATCCGGGCATTCCCGTTGTGAGATGCGAATGCCCTTTCTTTGAAATCCTTAAAATCAAACGATATGGAAAAGTTCATAGAATTTATTCTTTACCTGTGGCAGTTGCCGCAGAATATCCTCGGGGTTATCCTCCGTCTTTTCTATCCGGGATATGACGGGATATTTGTAGAGGGGGCGTGTGAAATCACCGTCCGTAAGGCGAAAGGAATGCACGGGGGCATATCCCTCGGGCAGTATGTCATCATCTCGGACTGGGCAGGCGAGAACACCGTAAATCACGAACTCGGGCACTGCCTTCAGTCGCAGTACCTCGGGTGGCTCTACCTCATCGTCATCGGCTTGCCGTCCATAGTCTGGGCGACATTGCACACTTATGTCAAGTCCGTTCGGGAAAAGTGGTCTTATTACGACTTCTATACCGAAAAATGGGCTGACGAACTCGGCGGGGTTGTACGGTGAGCCGGGAAATATACGCCCTAATTTTGGGAAATATACGCCCTAATTTTGGGCGTATCTGATTATCAATGCGTTATCCCCACAATTGTTAAAAGTGTATGCCAAATCTTCAGAAATACCTGCTCGCAGCCCTGCTCGGGGCGGTGCTCGCTTTCCTGTCTATGTTCGGGATAACGAAGTGCACGCACCGCAATATTGAACCGACTCCGTCAGTAGTGAGGGACACCCTCATAGTCCGGGACACGGTGAGGATAGAGAAGCCTGTGGCGAAGTATGTCCGGACTATTGACACGATGCTCGTATGCGTGACTGACACGGTGAGGGTGAGGGACACGGTATTCCTGCGGCTTCCCGTGGAGCGGCGGGAGTACTCGGACAGCCTGTACAAGCTGCAAATATCCGGCTATCGTCCGGAACTTGACTGGATAGAGGTCTATCCTACAACGGAGAGGATTACGGAGACGCAGACCATTGCCGTGCCGAAAAAGACGCGGTGGGGAATAGGCGTGCAGGTGGGCTATGGAGCGGCCTTGCACGGCAAGCAGGTGGTATTGTCGCCATACCTCGGTGTGGGTTTGAGCTATAATCTCATACGGTGGTGACACCTCCGCTTTGGGGAGTCCTCTTACACGCCCGTTCCGTTCAAGTAGTCGATGACGCGCCTGTTCGCGACATCGACTTTCTTGTAGTCGTAGCGGATGTATATGTCGGTCACGGAATTTCCGCCGTGCCCGAGTCCTGCGGCGATAGTCTCTTTCGGAATGTCAAGCTCCGCGGCGAGAGTCGCCCAAGTGTGGCGGCACCAGTACTGAGAGATGTCCGGGAACAGTGGCGTGACGGTTTTCTTCCCACCTCTCCCGGAACGGGTGCTCGTCCCCATCGCCTTGAGGGCTTTCCCCATCCGGTGCAACCAGTCCTTGTAGTTCCTGCGCTCGTCCATAATGTCGAGTAGGTGGTCACGACCCGCATAACGGTCGATTATCTCCTGCGCTTCGGGTTCTATCTTTATCGAATAGCTCTTGTGGGTCTTCGAGCGCACATATTCGAAACGCCCGTTCATCGCCGCGTCTTTCGGGGCGTTGAGCAAATCGACGGCGTTCACCCCGATGAGATAGAACATCAGCATAAAGATGTCGCGATACTTGCGCTGCCATTCCTCCACGGGATAGTCCCGGAGAGTGCGCAGCTGCTGAACCGTCAGCGACCGCTTCCTTGTCGGCTCGGTCTTGAGCTTGAACTTGCGGAACGGATACGCCGTGGTGATTTCGTCGTCTATGGCATCGTTGAACACGGCGCGGATGTTACGGTAGTGCACGTTGCGGGCGTTACGACAGTTCGTCAGCGCGAGGAACGCGTCGAACCGGATGAGATAGTCCTTGTCTATGTCCTCGAACGACCGCTTGTCCAAATCCTTGTCGAAAGCCTTGAGCCGCGACAGGGTGGTGTTGTACGTGATTCTCGTCCCCTCGGAGTTCCGGCTCGCGGCGAAAGCGAGGTACTTCTTCAGAAAGTTCCCCCTGTTGCTCTTGCCGGAATCGTCCTCCCTGCCCTCCAGCAGCGCGCGGAGGTCGGCGGGTTCGCAGGTCTTGAGTCTGCCCTCCGTCTCGAGGCGCATCAGTTCAGAGTTAATCTGCGTGAGCCGCACCGTTATGTAGTCGTTCAGACGCTTCTTCTGCGGGTGGTTCACGATGCGCGAGGATGCGGAGTCCCACTGGACGGGCAGGAGTTTCAGCCCGATGTTCACCATCAATGTCTTCTTCTTGAACGTCATTCTGACTTTCAAGGGCGCGGGAGAATCCTCTTTGGTAGACCTCCGGTCAAGGTAAAAGCTTGTTTTAATCATAATTCATTTGCACAAAAATTTGCACAGGATTTGCACAACAAACTCGTCAAAGTTCCGCAAATTTCTGCAAAATTCTGCAAAAGCGGTCACAAAAACGCGCATCGGAGGGGCTGCGGGGACACGAAAAAATCTCCGTTTTTCGTGCCGCGACTGAAAAACGGAGATTCATCTGGAAGCATCGTGGCGGCGGAGACCGTCTGCAAGTGCTTGATAATCAGTAGCGGGGGAAGGACTCGAACCTCCGGCCTCCGGGTTATGAGCCCGACGAGCTACCAACTGCTCTACCCCGCGATGTGTGCTCCTGAAGCAGGACTTGAACCTGCGACCCTCTGATTAACAGTCAGATGCTCTAACCAACTGAGCTATTCAGGAATTTTGTTGTCCGCCGCCCGGAAAAGCCGCCGAACGACCGTTTTTCCGAATGGGATTGCAAAGGTACAACATTTTTTTGATGCTGCAAACTTTTGTAGAACTTTTTGCAATAATTTCCCAAAGCGGGCGGACGGGCAGCGGTCACGCAAATCTCAACACAAAGCAAAAGGATGCCCTGCCCCGTGCGAGTCAAGCGGCATCCCTACAATCCGAGGAACGCCCGCATCCCGGCAAAATCCGCCTTGTCAAATGCCTGCTGCTCCCCCGTTGCAAGATTCTTGAAATTCACCTTGCCGGCGGCCGCCTCGTCGGCTCCGCATATGGAGATGAACGGGATGCTCTTGCGATCCGCGTAGTCGAACTGCTTCTTCAGCTTGCCTGACTCAGGGTAAATCTCGCAGGAGACACCGGACTCGCGCAGCTGCCGGACAAGCGGGATGAGATACTTCAGCTCGTCCGCGCCCATATTCGCGAAAAGAACTTTCGCGCCGAAAGTCACGTCATCAGGGAATTTGCCGAGCCCCTTGAGCACATCATAGATACGGTCCGCGCCGAAGGATATTCCCACGCCGGACATGCCAGGAAGGCCGAATATCCCCGTGAGGTTGTCGTAGCGGCCGCCCCCGCAGATGCTTCCGATGGCGAAGTCGAGCGCCTTCACCTCGAAGATGGCCCCCGTATAGTAGTTCAGCCCCCGGGCGAGCGAGAGGTCAATCTCCACCTGCTGCGAGATTCCCGCAGCTCCGATGTAGTCGAAAAGCTCCTCAAGCTCGTCGATGCCCTTCAGACCCGTCTCCGAAACAAGTCCGGAAGCCGAGCCGCCGTTGAACAGACCCCGCATGAGCGCAATCTTCCCGTCCGTCGTGCCGCCCATCTGAAGCACCGGCTCAATCACCTTCACGGCCGTCTCCGTCAGCCCCTTCTCGAGCATCTCGGACTCGACCGCCTCAAGCCCGATTTTGTCAATCTTGTCAATCGCCACGGTGATGTCAACCACCTTGTCCGGGAAACCGCAGATTTCAGCAAGCCCGGTCAGCACCTTGCGGTTGTTGATTTTTATGCACACACGCACGCCGAAAAGTCCGAAAACCCTGTCGACAATCTGCACGAGTTCCAACTCATTGAGCTGCGATGCGGAGCCGATGACATCCGCGTCACACTGGTAGAACTCGCGGTAACGCCCTTTCTGCGGACGGTCCGCACGCCATACCGGCTGAATCTGAAAACGCTTGAACGGGAATGAAATCTCATTCTGATGCTGCACGACAAAACGCGCGAACGGGACTGTGAGGTCGTAGCGCAATCCCTTCTCACACACGCGGTTGGTCAGCGCCCGGCAGTTGTAGAAAGGCCCTTTTTCCGGATTGTCGCCCTCCGAAGGCCCGGTTTCATATTCCTTGAAATCGATTCCGTTGAACGCCTCCCCCGAGTTCAGTATGCGGAAAAGGAGTTTGTCCCCCTCCTCGCCGTATTTCCCCATCAGTGTGGAGAGGTTCTCCATCGACGGGGTTTCAATCGGGGCATATCCGTAAGTCTTGAAAACAGAGCGGATTGTGTCGAAAATATAGTTACGTCCGGCCATCTCCGCCGGTCCGAAGTCTCTTGTCCCCTTCGGGATTGAAGGTTTCTGTGCCATTGCAATATGATGAAATATGGTATGTATTTATATGTCTATGTCCGTTTACATATTCTCGAGATTCAGAGGATTGTTTGCCATCCATTCCTTGACATTCGCGATGTCACGGTAAAACGGCGTATCCTCGACGAAAACGGGCACGATACGGCGGATTTCGTCATATATGCGACGGCTCGACGGGGCGAGGGAATCCACGATTTCCAGACAGTCGACGGCCTGTACCAGAGCGATGTAGAGTATTGACATGACCTGTCTGACATTCTCGATGACCTGTGCGCAGAGAAGGGCGGTGTTCGTGCCCATGCTGACGATGTCCTGATTGTCGTTGTTGTTCGGAATGCTGTGGACATAGTTCGGCATGGCGAGAGTCTGACATTCGGCGGTCGTGGATGTCGCCGTGAACTGACAGGCCTGCATCCCGTAGTTGAGCCCCAGGGTGCCGAGATTCAGGAAGGGAGGGAGTATGCCGTTGATGCGGTCGTGGAAGAGGTAGTTCAGCTGGCGCTCGGCGGTCATCGCGACCCTGACCATGGCAATCTTCACCTTGTCCTCCTCAAGCGAGACATAGTCGCCGTGGAAATTGCCGCCGTGATAGACATTACGGGAAACAGGATCGACAATCGGGTTGTCACAGGCGGAGTTAAGCTCCTCCACAAGCACGCGGCGGGAGTTCATGAGAGTCTCAAGGACCGGGCCGAGAATCTGAGGGGTGCAGCGGAGGGAATAGTAGGCCTGAACCTTGTGGTCGAAGACCTTGTCAGTGCTGTGACCGCTGTCGTAGAGGTCGTGTTCGCGCTGTCTGAGGCAGCGGCTGCCCTCCGCGAGGCGGCGCATCCTTCCGGCTATAATCTGCTGACCCTCATGACGGCGGCAGCCGTTGAGCTCCTCGGACATGAGGTCGTCGAAAGAGGAGGCTATCTCGTTCATCATCACGGAGGCGAGCGTCGCCCAGTCGAGCAGCTGCTCCGCCGCAATCTGGTTCACGAGTCCGATGCCGGTCATCACCGAGGTCCCGTTGGTGAGCGAGAGCCCCTCGCGTATGCGCATGGTGAAAGGTTTCAAGCCGTTCTCTTTCATCACTTCCCCTGACGGCCGCCACTCCCCTTTCCAGTGGACCTCACCCTCGCCGATGAGGGTGAGCGCGATGTGCGCGAGCTGAACGAGGTCTCCGCTGGCTCCGACGCTTCCGTGCCTCGGAATGAAAGGGAATATGTCACGGTTTATGAACTCGGCGAGGAGTTCCACCACCTCGGGATGCACTCCGGAGCGGCACTGGAGAAAGGTTCCGAGCCTTGCAATCATTGCGGACTTCACCATTATGTCCGGGAGAGGGTCTCCCGCCCCGGTGGCGTGGCTGCGGATGATGTTGTACTGGAGTTCTGTCAGATGGCGGTCATCGACGCGCCACTGGGCCATGGGGCCGAATCCCGTGTTTATTCCGTATATCACCTTGTCGGATGAAAATTCCTTCAGAAATTCGTGGCATTCCATGACAGAGCGCATCGGAAGCTCCGCAAGGTCTATTTTTCCGCCGCCATAGAGCAGACGGCGCAGATAATCAAAATCAAATGTCATTTTTTCCATTTTGAGTCAAAGTTTCGCGTACTCCTGCAGCGCCCTCTCCAGAATCCTCAGCGAGCGGGTCAGGGCAGACTTGTTCAGGACATAGGCGAGGCGGACTTGATTCTTTCCGAGGGCTGGGTCGGTGTAGAATCCGGCGGCCGGAGCCATCATGACGGTTTCGCCCTCATAGCCCGCCGGGGTGAACTCGTCCCTGTAGGAGAAATCGGAGAGACACCACGCGCAGAAGCGCTCAGCGTCATCGACCGGCAGTCTGGCGACCGTGTAGAATGCGCCCATCGGCATCGGCGTGTAGCACCCCGGAATCCGGTTCACTCCGTCAATCAGACACTTGCGGCGTTCGACATATTCGTCGTAGATTTCACGGGAATACTGCTCGGTCCCCTCGATGGACGCCTCCGCCACAATCTGGCCTATCAGCGGAGGACTCAGCCGGGCCTGACAGAGTTTCATCACAGTGTTCCTGACATCCGGATTCTTTGTTATGAGTGCCCCTATGCGTATCCCGCATTCGGAGTAACGCTTTGAAAAAGAATCAATCAGAACCACATTGTCCTGAATCCCGTCGAGATGCATCGCGCTGATGTACGGGGAGCCGGTGTAGATGAACTCGCGATAGACTTCGTCCGAAAAGAGGTAGAGATTGTGCTTTCTGACCATATCCCGAATCTGAAGCATCTCGTGCTGGGTGTACAGGTAGCCGGTGGGATTGTTCGGATTGCATATCAGGATGGCCTTCGTGCGGTCGTTTATCAGTTCCTCAAAGCGTTCCACCGGCGGGAGGCAGAAGCCCTCCTCGATGGTCGAAGAAACTGTCCGGATGACCGCTCCGGCCGAAATGGCGAAACTCATGTAGTTGGCATAGGCGGGTTCGGGCATGATGATTTCGTCCCCGGGATTGAGACAGCTCAGGAACGCGAACAGAACCGCTTCCGAACCGCCGCAGGTTATTATTATGTCGTCGGCGTCCAGCTTGATCTGGTAGCGTTCATAATAGCCGACCAAGGCCTGCCTCAGAGACAGGCATCCTTGGGAAGGACTGTATTCCAACACCTTGCGGTCTATTGACCTCAACGCGTCCAGAGCCTTCTGCGGTGTCGGCAGGTCGGGCTGTCCGATGTTGAGATGATAAATCTTTATGCCCCGGCCCGCTGCGGCGTATGCCAGCGGAGCAAGTTTCCGGATTGGAGACTCCGGCATTTCCATCCCGCGAGCCGATATCTGAAGATTGCTGTTCATCAGAGGATTACTTAAGTGAAACGGGAAAGTTTCCCTGACTTTCCGGTGCAAAAGTACGGAAAAAAGCCCGATATCAAACCCGATATCAGATATATGTTGAAGAATTTGACGAAATTGGTCTACCTTTGTCTCCGCAAAACGCGTACTCCCTAATGCGGCTGACAACGGCAGGACAGGATAAGGCCGACACAGGCGCGACAAAAACGATTGACATGGGCACGACAAATGAAGACTTCAGACTGAGGATATTCCTCACGCTCGCGGAGGAGGGCAATTTCACGCGGACGGCCGCCAGACTGGGCATAACCCAGCCGGGAGTCAGCCAGAACATCTCCGAACTCGAGCGGATTTACGGAATGAAACTGTTCAACCGTGAGAAGGGCTCTGTTTCGCTGACGGAGAAGGGCCGTGAGTTCCGGGAATATGCGCTCAGAATCGAGGGTGCCTACGGTGACGCGGCGGCATTCGCCGAAAACGGGGGCGCGGTGTCCGAAAGTAAGGAACATCTTGCCGGGGATATGGTCAGAGCCATGCTTCCTGTGCTCCGCCGCATGAACCCGGAACTCGCCGGGGAGGTGGAGAGAGTCCTCGGGGCGTACTGAGCGGCATATCGGAGCGCACGGAATCCCGGGGGCGCTTTGGCGCGATTTTGGCGCAACACTGCGGGCCGTCCGCAAAACGGCATTCCACAGGTACGACATGGACATATATGATGTGGACATATAGAATATGAGACATCAAAATATATGGATACAGACATATAGACATAGACATATAGACACAAAACAAACAAATCACTTATGAAACGGTTTTTAATTGGCCTCGCGCTGCTTTTCGCCGCGACGGCCGCGTTCGGACAGGACTTCCAGCAGCTTCCGAATGACCCTGAAGTCCGGGTGGGAAAGCTTGACAACGGGCTGACCTACTACATCCGGCACAACGACAAACCCGCACAGAGGGCCGAGTTCTACCTCGCGACCAATGTCGGGGCGATTCAGGAGACCCCGGACCAGGACGGTCTCGCCCATTTCCTCGAGCATATGTGCTTCAACGGGACGAAGAATTTCCCGGGCAAGGCGCTTCTTGAATATCTCCAGAGAATCGGAGCGCAATTCGGCGGCAACATCAACGCCGCGACGGGGGTCGAAGAGACCACCTACATGCTCAACAACATACCGGTGACACGCGAGGGCATAATCGACACCTGCCTTCTCGTGATGCACGACTACTCCCATTTCGTGACCTGCGACCCTGTCGAAATCGACAAGGAGAGAGGGGTGATCATCGAGGAGCGCCGCGCACGCAGGAACGCCGGGTGGAGGCTTCACGAACAGTCACTCCCCTACTATTACGGCGACAGCAAATATGCGTCCTGCACTCTCATCGGCAGTCAGGAGAACCTTGAGACTTTCAAGCCGGAGAGCCTCACCAACTTCTATCACACCTGGTATCGTCCTGACCTTCAGGCAATCATCGTCGTGGGGGACATTGACGTGGATTCAATAGAGCAGAAAATCAAGACTACATTCGCGGACATCCCGGCGGCCGAAAATCCGAAGCCGAAGGATGTGATAAAGATTCCGCAGAACGAGAAACCGCTCATCGGAGTTCTCACCGACCCGGAGTGCAGCGGAAGTTCAATCGAGATTCTGTGGAGGGGCGATGCGGACGACGAAGCCTACAACAGCACTGACGTCGGTTTCCTCACGGAGACCACCAAGACTCTGATATCCCTCATAATGGCCGAGCGTTTCGACGCGATTACCAGCAAGCCGGGCGCTCCGTTCCTCGGGGCTGACTTCGGCGCGGGCAAGCTCTGCGAGACCTGCCAGGCCGCATTCGGCGACGTTTCGTTCAAGGACGGGGAGTGGGAGACAGCATTCAGGGCCTTCCTCACCGAAATCGAGAGGATGAGACGCTACGGATTCTCCGCACCGGAGCTTCAGAGGGGCAAGGACAACATTCTCAGTTCGTTCGAGAAAGCCGTCGAGGCTGCGGACACCCGCAAGAACGCAGATTTCGTCCGCCCGCTCATCAACCATTTCTTCGACAACGAAGCCTATATGACTCCGGAAGTCAGATATGAGACGGCGAAACAGCTGCTCGGCCAGGTGCCGGACTTCATCTTCGGCCTCGCCGCGAACGCACTTGTCGACGGAAAGAGCGTTTCGATAGTCTATAAGGCTCCGGCGAAGGAAGGTCTCGTACAGCCGACTCCGGAACAGCTTCAGGCCATCTACGACGAGGTGGCGGCATCCGAGATAGAGGCTCCGGTGGAAGAGGAGATTGCCTCCGAGTTCATCGACCCGGCCAAACTCAAGGGGTCTAAGGTGAAGAAGACTTCGACGGGAATCTACGGCTCCACAGTCTGGACTCTCAAGAACGGGGTGAAGGTCGTGGTGCTCCCGACAGAGTACAAGAAAGACCAGATTCTGTTCACCTGGTTCAAGGACGGAGGTGAGACGCTCATCGACGACGCCGACCTCCCTTCTTTCGAGGACAACATCTTCGCTCTGTTCCAGCGTAACAGCGGAATCTCGAAGTTCAGCTCCAACGAGACCTCCAAGATGCTGGCCGGCAAGAACATCAGCGTTTCCCCGTACATCTCGGGCATACGCCACGGAATCAGCGGCAGCACCACTCCGAAAGACCTTGAGACGGCTCTCCAGATTGCCTATCTGACCTACTGTGACCCGCGTTTCGACGAGCAGGAGTACGAAGTGGGGATAGAGCAGATCCGGGCGGTGCTTCCGAACATCGTCAACCAGCCGAACTTCAAGCTCCAGACTGAAATCGGCAGGGCCGTCTATGGACCGGACTGCACCCGCAGGGTCGATTTGAGCGAGGAGACTCTCGAAAAGGCGGATCTCGCAACGATTGAAAGGGTCTATCGCAACCTGTTCAAAGATGCCGCAGGACTCACCGCAGTTTTCGTAGGCAATATCGACCTTGAGACCTTCAAGCCGCTCTGCGAGAAATATCTCGGCTCCATCCCGAAGGGGAAGAAGGCCACGACTTGGAAGGACAACAGCCCGAAAGTCGTGAAGGGAGAGGTGGTCGACCGCTTCAGCACCGCGATGGAGACTCCGAAGAACACCGTCATCCTGTACTACACGGCGTCAATTCCTTATTCCGTCAAGACTTCGACGATGCTCAAGGCCGCAAGCTACATCCTCGACATGATTTACATCGACACGCTCCGCGAGGAGGAGGGCGGCACATACGGCGCTCAGACTTCAATGAGCCTTGCAGCGCAGCCGGAGGCGCAGGCACGCATCCAGGTGGTCTTCGAAACCAATCCGGAGCAGTGCGAGAAGCTCATCGGACTCGCGAAAGAGGGTCTCGACAAGCTGGCGTACGAGGGACCGACCGAGGAGCAGATGACGCGCACGCTTGAGAATTTCCGCAAGGGCATCCCTGAAAAGAGGCTCAACAACAGCTACTGGCTCGGCAACATCCTTTCATACGAATACCGGGGGACGGACTACGACAAAGAGTACGAGGAGGCCGTGGGCGAGATTTCCGCCGAGAACATCAAGGCCGTGCTCCAGAGCGTGCTTGAGCAGGGCAACTGCATAGAAATCGTGATGTCGCCTGAGACTGGCGAATAGAAGTCGGAAAGTCCGGAGGAGTCAATCGTCAATATATGGCAAGTTATCTTCAGATTGAGAATATTTCGAAATCATACGGTCCGAAAGTGCTCTTCGAGCATATAGGATTCAACATAAACGAGGGGGACAAGATTGCGCTGATTGCTCCGAACGGGACGGGAAAGACGTCGCTGATGAGGATTCTCGCCGGAAAAGACAAAAGCGATTCCGGCGGGAAAATCCTCTTTCTCAAGGACATACGCATCGCATTCCTGGAGCAGGAATATGATTTCGACCCGGAGAAAGGGATTTTTCAGCAGATTATGGACGGCAGCGCCGAGTTCACCCGCAGTCTCGACGAGGAGCATCTGGCGGGCTATGAGCACCGCGTGAAAAGGCTGCTGACGGATTTCGGACTGACGGATTTCGGGCAGCCGATGTCCGAACTCTCCGGAGGCGGAGTGAAGAGGGTCGCTCTCACGCAGATGCTCGCGAGCGAGGCGGACTTCTACATAATGGACGAGCCTACGAACCATCTCGACATAGACGCAATCGAATACCTCGAAGCCTTTCTCAAACGCTCACGCTGCACGCTGCTGATGGTCACGCACGACCGCTATTTCCTTGACAGCGTCTGCAACATCGTGATGGAGATGGACCACGGGGCGGTCTACACCTATCGCGGGGACTATCAGAACTACCTCGAAAAGCGGGACGAGCGCATCTCGAACTGGAACGCGCAGACCGACAAGGTGCGCAACATCCTGCGCCGCGAGCTTGAATGGATGAGGAGCACCCCCTGCGCACGCAGCGGAAAGGCGAAGTACAGGATTGACGCGTTCCACGAACTGAGCGAAAGGGCGGCGGAGGTGCGCACGACAAAGTCTGTGGATCTGTCGGCGGTCTCGGCCGGGATGAGCGGCAGGGGCTTCTCCGCCGACGCCAAGCTTGCCAACAGGCTGGGGACCAAGGTTATAGACTGCAAGGATGTGAGCTTCCACTACGGCGCTGACTGCTACCTCGACCACTTCAGCTACAAGTTCCAGCGCGGCGACCGCATCGGCGTCGTGGGGCGCAACGGAGTCGGCAAGAGCACCTTCATCGACCTTCTCACCGGCGGGCTGCAGGGCTATACGGGAGTGATAGAGCGCGGCGAGTCCCTGAAAATCGGCTATTACCGCCAGTCCGGAATGAGCTTCGACGAAGACCAGACCGTGCTTGAGACCGTGAACGACACGGCTCTGCTGAACCGCTTCCTTTTCCCGCACGACATGCTGAACAACAAGGTCTCGAAGCTCAGCGGCGGCGAGAGGCGCAGACTCTACCTGCTGACAATCCTGATGCGGCAGCCGAACCTGCTCATTCTCGACGAGCCGACCAACGACCTCGACATCATGACGCTGAACATACTCGAGGAGTATCTCTCCGAGTATCAGGGCAGCCTTATCATCGTCTCGCACGACCGCCATTTCCTCGACCGCCTCGTGGAACATCTGCTCGTCTTCTGCGGCGACGGCGTGGTGAAGGACTTCATCGGCAATTTCAGCTCCTACAGGGCATATATCAAGGACTATGAGGCGGCCCGCAAAGCTGAGCAGCGGGAGCAGGAACGCAGGGAGAAGGAGCAGCGGCGCAAAGCGGCGGGAAGCGGGTCGGACGGAGATTCCACCGGCAATCCGGGAAACCGGACATCGGGCGACGGCGATTCGGCGGACGGCCCGGGCGCTCCGGCGAAAAGGAAGCTGACCTGGAAGGAGCAGCGCGAGATGGAGGCACTCGAAGCGGAACTTCAGGCTCTCTCTGACGAGAAGGCGGCTCTGGAAGCGAAACTGTCCTCGCCTGATATGGCGTATGGAGACATTCAGAAGGCCTCTGAGCGCATCGGGGAAATCCTCGCCCGCACTGATGCCGCGGAGACGCGACTGCTCGAACTCTACGAACGTGGAGATTGAAACGCGCCCTGCCCCGTCTCCCATCTCCAGTCCCCCGTCCCGACAAAATCCAGACAGAAGTTTCGGAACATATTGGAGAAACGGGATTTATGATGTAAATTTGCCACCCAAAGCAAGGGATGCGTGAAATTACCGTTCGCTCATTCCTTGTTTTGTACAATAAAACACAACAGGACACAATATGAAATACAATCTTCGGGGCAGGATTCTGCTCATCGCGGCGGTCGCCGCATTCGGCGGAGTCTCAATCACATCCTGCGATAAGATGACGGGAAATGACGGCACTGAATATCTTGAGGATGACTATGTCCCTGTCACGGAAACAATTGATGACTGGAGCGGAGACTATGTCGTGGCACATGTCGTTGACGGGAAGTCTGTCAATCCGTTCGCAGCGCTCGAAGGCTCCGAAGGCAAGAGCGGCAAGGTTCTCAAGATACGCATGGGAGGGATTCTCTGGGGAAGTTCGGCCGACGATGTCAAAACCGTGCTGAAAAAGGCCGATGACTGGTCTTACACCATGCACGTCGCAGGAGTCGGCTACATCGGCTACGACGGAAACTCCGGATTCGTCCGGTCCTACACAGAGAGCACCGCAGACAGCTATCTCTGGGATGTTCTGCTCGCCGAAAGCGGCAGCGGCCATGTCCGTCTCTGTCCCAAGACCGCCGATGAAACGGTCTCAGTGGCTTGGAACGCGGACAAAGCTTCTTTCGTCATAAATTCCACCGACACTCCGGCCCTGCTCTTCCGCCGCGTCGAAAGCACGGGAATCAAGAATCACCCGACCCCTCCAGACGGCGGTGACGGCGATGGTGACGGTGACGGTGACGGTGACGGTGACGGTGACGGTGATGGGGATGGCGACGGAGACGGCGACGGCGACGGCGACGGCAAGGACGACCCGCAGCCGACTCCCACCCCGACGAACGCGAAATACGGATGGTTCGAGTTGCCTGTGACGAACTACGAAGAATCAGGCAACTATCTGATTGACAAGACAGACAAATCGCTCTATTACGCACACCACATCTGTCCTGACCTCAGATACTCGTCCGGCAAGCTGATGAGAAACTACACCGTCTGCTACAGCGCAGAGGAGCATTGCCCTGTTTGGGTGGCCGCGCCAAGACATTCTGTATATCAACAGAAGAATTGCGACCGGACAAATGCCTACGGCAAAGACCCGGATGTTCCATCCGACATTCAATATCACTCTAAAGACATCGGTGGCGGATGCAACAAGGGACATATGCTCGGTTCGGCAGAACGCCTCGGCTCAATCGGAGCGAACCGACAAGTCTTCTATTACACGAACATCGCCCCGCAGAACATGTCCACATTCAACACAGGAGGCGGGGCATGGAACAATCTCGAAGCATTCGTGGATGGTCAAGTATGCAGCGACACATTGTATGAAGTTATCGGCTGCTACTTCAATAAATTCACCGATGCATATGGAAAAGTCTGCGAGTCAAAGAAAATCGAATTTGGCGACCGTTCCGATGTATCGTGGCCATCAATGTTTTATTATGTACTGCTGCGCACAAAGAAAGGGAATACGGGAAAGGCGGTCACACAATGCTCTTCCGCTGAACTTCAATGTGTTGCATTCGTCGTCAGACACAACATGGAGAAGGGTCACAAGCCGCAGGCCAAGGACATGATGTCCGTCTCTGACCTCGAAAAACTGACGGGCTTCACCTACTTCCCGAATGTCCCGAACGCCCCGAAGACCACCTACACCGCCTCAGACTGGCTTTAGTCCCTGGTTTCGCTGACGCAGACCGCTTTTTAAGGATTACTTTATTCACCCCGTACTGACTTGCGGGACGGGACGATGGTTATGAGGTAGCCTATCGCCGCGACGGTGAGGCAGACAAGGACGATGTCCGCAGGGTTGAGGATGACCGGGTAGGCTTCTATGAGGAAGCTGCCGGGCATCTTGAGTATGCCGAAGCGCTGCTGGGCGAGGGCGACCGCGATGCCGATGACGGCTCCGCCGAAGAGTCCGCTCAGGGTGATCAGCCAGCCTTCGAGACGGAAGATGCGGCGGATGAGACCGTCCGGGGCGCCGAGACTGCGGAGGGTGCCGATGTCGTCCTTTTTCTCGATGATGAGCATCGAAAGGCTGCCGAAGATGTTGAACGATATGACGATGAGCATGAACACCAGAATCATGTAGATTGCCGCCTTCTCATATTTCATCATCTTGTATAGCGACTCGTTCTGACGGAAGCGGTCTTTCACGACAAAGCCGTCGCCGAGCCTGTCCTGAAGTTCGCGTATTATCTTCGATGTGGCGGATTTCGATGAGGCGGCCTCTTCCGTGAGCCTGATTTCCACGGCCGACACCTCGTCCTCAAGTTCCAGAAGCTCCCGCATCGTCTCAATCGGGACAATCATCAGCCTCCCGTCGACCTCGCTGTTGACGCTGAACACTCCGGACGGCCAGACGGTCACGCTCTCGAGCGAGGCGGCCGGATTGGCGGCGGATATGCGGCGGGTACGGGACGGGTAGTAGATTTCTATTCCGGCGAGAAAGGCAGGATTGATTCCAAGGTTGTGGGCGAGGACGGAGCCTGTGCAGGCAAGGGGGATGTCGCCCCGGTGGAGGCTGAATTCGCCCCTGACGATGTGTCCGCCGAGCCTGGACTCCTCTTCGTAGATGCCGTCAACCCCCTTGACCAGCGCGGTGGCCTGCCTGTTCTCATACAGGACGAAGACATTTTCCTGAAGCGTCCCGCAGATGCTCGCGACCTGAGGATTGTCGTAGAGCCAGTCGTAGGCGTCGCCCTCGGGGATGAAATATTTCCCCTCCGCCGGTGTCACCATTATTTCCGGTTCCACCGTACCCATCATCGACTTCACGAGCGAGTCGAATCCGTTATAGACCGACAGGACTATAATCAGAGCCGCAGTGCCGACAGCCATCCCGACCGCGCTGATGGCAGAGATGATGTTTATCACGTTCTGCGACTTCTTGGCGAACAGATAGCGGGAGGCTATGTACCAGTCCGGTTTCATGGCGATGTCCGCGCTCCTGACTATTTCTTCAGAAGTTCTTCGATGTGCTCGACATAATCGAGGGACGAGTCGAGATAGAAGATTATTTCAGGGACGATGCGCAGCTGCCGCCCCATCGCGTGGCCGAGTTCACCGCGCAGCCCGCGGGCATTCTCCTTGAGCTTCCCCATCACTCCCCCGGCCTTCTCCGACGGAAAGACGCTCACATAAATCTTCGCCACCGACAGGTCGGAGCTGATTTTCACCCCGCTCACGCTGACAAGCGCCCCGTCGAACGCGGACATCCCCTTGCTGCGGAGAATCTCCGCCATCTCACGCTGTATCTCCCTCGCAACCTTCAGCTGCCTTGTGCTTTCCTGTGCTTCCATAATTTTCAAGTTATATCCCCCTGCCTGTCAGGGAGCGAATTCCCCTGCAAAGATGGCTCTTTTATTTCAGAATATGAAGCCGTTTTGAGATGAATATCAGAACGGCCGCGCCGAAAACCAAAGCCAAAGTCAAGGCGGGCCCCACCGGAATCACAGATACATCCTGTTTATCATCTCGTCGGCGAAGCTGCCGGGAAGAGGGTTGCTGGCGGCTGATGACTTGTAGCTGGTCTTCTGGAACATCGGAGAAGAGGTGATTTCCTTGAAAACCGCGGGGTCGAAAGGTTTGTCGCCCCAGTCCCACCACAGGGCGTGCGTCGGATTCTGAGAAAGTTTCGGCATCTTCGCGAAAAGTTCCGCAGCGACGGGATTCACCTCCACGACCTTATGGAACATCATCTGATGCTGGAAATAGTGGAGATGGCGGGAATTTTTCTCCCAATAGGCGAACATCATCTCGCGCCACGCACCCAGAAGCAGGTTTCCCCGGCGGGATCTGATGAAACAGTTTTGCATGAAAGTGTAGGGATTGATGTCCCCGGCGAGATAGACAAAGAAATCCTCGTCCCACAGCCACTGCGGCAGAGGATGGGCGATGAAGTCGGTCGCATCGAGCCAGAGGCCGCCGTGCTCATAGAGGAGTTCCACCCGGCACAGGTCAGAGAAATGAGCCGCCGAAATCTTGCCGGAACGCCACCTGCTGACGATTTCCGGAGGGAACGTGATGTGGTCGAAGACGGACTTTTCATCAAGGATTACAAGTTCATGGTCAGGGCAGTTGGCCCGGACGCTTCTCCAGCAGGCTTTTACCAGCGGGGGTGCGGCCTCTTCGCCCTGAAGCCATAGTGTCCATATCTTTTCATCTTTTAAAGCAGTCCGGTCTCCAAGGTGCATTGCCCCGTCATGCCTCCAGTCCGGATTCTCAGACCCGGCGACCAGTTGCTCCGGTTCGGACTTCAGGGATTCACAGCAGCCGAAGTCCCTGACAACCGGAACATAGCGGTCGAGATAGCGGTGAATGCATTTCCCCGTCACTTCTGTCCGCACTTCCCGCCTCGCCATACGTGACCGCCAGAGCCAGTTCGTGATGTGGGCCTTCCATACCATTTTCGCCTGACAGCCCCACCACGAGAAATCGTGGAAACTGTCGGCAACATTCCACCTTGCCATATTTCTTTGTCTTATATTTTAAAATCCATTTGTCCGCGACGGTTCATCGCAAACCCACATTTTCATCAATATTCGTGCTAACTGACATATTTTTGACTATATTTGTTTCCCGTTTCAGAAAACCAGACCTGAAACAGGCTGACCCATGGACTACAGCAGCAAGTGCAAGGCACATCCGTGGCATGGAATCAACCCCGGTTCCGCGGAAGAGGTGCGCGCATTCATCGAAATCGTGCCGACAGACACTGTCAAATATGAGGTTGACAAGGAAACCGGCTACCTCTCCATAGACCGCCCCCAGAAATTCTCCAACATAGTCCCGTCACTTTACGGCTTCATTCCGAGGTCCTACTGCAAGGAAAGGATGGCCGAGCTGACCAACAAGGCGCTCGCGCGCTATGACATCGAGGGCGACGGCGACCCGCTCGACATCTGCGTGCTCACCGAAAAGGACGTGACCCACGGCGATGTGCTCGTATGGGCGAGACCTATAGGCGGGCTGCGGCTGCTGGACAACAACCAGGCGGACGACAAAATCATAGCCGTTCTGAAGAACGACGCCGTTTACGGTGAATTCAACGACCTGAACGAACTGCCGATAGAGATTGTCCGCAGACTCATCCACTATTTCACCACCTACAAGGACATCCCCGGAGAAAACGGACGCAGGATGCAGTTCATCAGCATCTACGGAGCGGAAGTCGCCCGCGATGTCATCAACCGCTCGTTCGAGGACTACGCCGAACTTGTCGCCGCGAAAAAATAAGCGGATTGCGCGTCAGATGTCCCTTCCTATGAATTTCCGGATGGTTTCGACGCTTTTCCTGTCAAGACTCGATTCCGCATCTTCAAACGCCCCCCTGTCCCACAGCCCGGAAAGCCGTCTGTAAGCCTCGGCACATTCCGGGGCGGCCGGGTCGAACCTGCCGAGCCGCTTTGCGATATGCTTGTAGACGGCCGGCCATTTGCAGTTGCGCGACCACATCTCCTTCTGATATTCCGTCCCCCTCTCCTGATATGCGGAGCAAGAAATGTCGAGTCCGATGCACCAGCTCGTGATTTTCTTCATCCGCGACGAACTCATGTCGATTGAACCGAAGTTCGGATAGTAGTAATAAAACGGAAGGCGGGTTATCGTCACCGAAGGGTTCTTCAGCATCACGGCGCTCCACCATGGAAAGTCCTCGAAAGTGATTCCCTTCACGAAAGGCACGTCTTCGATGACCGTCTTTCTAATCAGATGCCGCCACACATAGAAATGCTTGAGAGGCCATTTCTTGCCCCGGGGGTGTGAGAGTTCCGTGGCGTGGGAATATATGTCGTGCGTCACGCAGAATTTCACCTTGTCGGCACAGAACCTCCTGCGGAAACTGCGGGGTCTGAAATCAATCGTGTCAAGGCCGAGTTTATGGCGGATTACGGTTATATTCCTGTAATTCGGGTCCTTGTACCACGAGACTATGTCCGTCCCGGTCTTCTGCGCAAGGGCAAGCGAGAGTTCAAAGGTCTGCGGATGGATGAAATCGTCGGAATCAAGGAATACGACATATTCCCCCGTAGCATTTTCCATCCCGGCGTTTCTCGCATCGCTCAGGCCCCCGTTGGGTTTGTCGACAATCTTTATGCGGCTGTCCTTCGCGGCATATTCCGCGAGTATCTCACGACTGCGGTCCGGGCTTCCGTCATTGACGCAGACGGCTTCCCAGTCGGTGAATGTCTGCCCAAGAACAGAGTCGAGGCAGCGTCCGACAAATTTCTCGACATTATAGACGGGGATGATTACGGATATCTTCGGCATATTCAACAGTTTTATTTAATTCATCTAACTGTGGCTGACCTTTTTATCTAACTCCGGCTGACCTTGATCACATTGCGCAGGGCGCGTATCTGGGAAATCACCTTGTCGAGTTCGAGGTTGCTCGGGACGGCGACCTTCAGGAGGATTTCGTAGGTGCCGGCGCGGGCGTTGTCGTTGACATTGAACGAGCGCATCGAGGCGCGGAACGAGTTGATTACGTCCATAATCTCGTTGATTACAGACGGTTCGTGCACAGCGCTCACCTTCAGAGTGACCTGGAAGTTCGACGAGGACGGGGTGTCGCTCCAGCGGACTTTCTGAATACGGTAGGGGTACTGGCTGATGAGCCGAGCGGCGTTCGGACAGGACATACGGTGAATCTTGATTCCGTCCATACGGCTCACGAAGCCGAAAACATCGTCCCCGAATACAGGATTGCAGCACTTGGACATCCTGTAGTCAAGTCCGCGCACATTCTTCGCGTCAATCACGAGTATGTCATCGCCCCCCTTGGCGGATGACTGCTGTTCGACGGCGGATTTCTGAGGCTTGCCCTCCGGAATCTTCGGGGCCTCTCCCCCGGCCTGGATGAAGTCGCGGATGTCGAAGACATCAATCTCCTCCTTGCCCACGGCGGCATAGAAAGAATTGAGGGTTTTCTTCTGGTACTTTTTCATCAGCGCGGCAAGCATCTCGTCGCCAAGTTCTATCTTCCAGTTCTTCAGTCGCCTTGAGAGCATTTCCTTGCCCTCGGCAGCCTGTTCGAACTCCACTTCGGCCAGTTTCTGCTTGATTTTCGCCTTGGCCTTCGAGCTGACGACGAAGTTCAGCCAGTCCGCCGTCGGCTTCTGGTTCTTGCCGCTGATGATTTCGACGATATCGCCCGTATTCAGCCGTTCCCGAATCGGCACGGCCTTTCCGTTCACCTTTCCGCCCGTGCATTTCACCCCGAGGTTTGTATGGATGTTGAAGGCGAAGTCGAGCACGGTCGCCCCGGCAGGCAGCTTGCGCAGTTCTCCGGTGGGGGTGAACACGAAAATCTCCCCGCTCGGAGGGGTCGGAAGGTCGTCCTCATAGAACTCTGAAGAGTCGGTGTGATGCTCGAGAATGCTGCGGACGGATTTCAGCCATTTGTCCAGCGTCTCCTCGTGACTTATGCCCTTGTATGACCAATGGGAGGCCAGGCCGCTCTCGGCGGTCTCGTCCATGCGAGCTGTCCTTATCTGCACCTCGATGTAGGCCCCATCACGGTTCTTAACCGTGATGTGCAGAGACTCGTAGCCGTTCGGCTTGGGCTTCGACAGCCAGTCCCTCAGGCGTTTCTCGTCCTGTTCGTACTCCTCGGTCACATAGCCGAAGACCCGCCAGCAGAGGTCGTGCTCAAGTTTCCTGTCCGGTTCGCAGTCGATTATGAAACGGATGGCGAACACGTCATACACGCCCTCGAAAGGCACGCCCTGCTTGCGCATCTTGTTGTAGATTGACCACGCCGTCTTTGTACGTATCTTCAGCTTGTACTTGATTCCGTCGTCTGAAAGCTTCTGCTTGAGAGGTTCGATGAACTGGCTCGTGAGCCTCTGACGGTCCTTTTCCGTGGCCTTGAGCTTGTTGGTGATGGCACGGTACTGCTCCGGATCGGCATAGCGGAAATAGATGTCCTCCATCTCGCTCTTCATGTTGTAGAGTCCGAGCTGGTGTGCGAGCGGGATGTAGAGCATGAGGGTTTCGAGCGTCTTGCGTTCCCTTGAAGATTTCGGGAATATGTCGAGAGACCTCATTATCTCCAGACGGTCGGCGAGCTTTATTACGGTGACACGCGGGTCCCGGGAATATGAGACTATGAGTTTCTTGTAGTTCTCCGCCTCAAGTTTCGTATCTTTCGGTTTGATGGCGGCGATTTTGTCGAGTCCGTCAACCATCGCGAGCACGTCCGCCGGAAAGTCCTTCAGCGGCTCCGCATCCGGGGTGAGTCTGTGCGCCTCGTGGAGGAACACGGCGGCCACACACTCCGCCGGGAGTCCGATTTCATCGCAGACAATCCGGGCGACATTGACCGGGTGTTCGATGAACGGATGGCCGTTGCCGCGAGTCTGACCGGCAAGATTTGTTTCCGCAATATCCCACGCCCGGGCAATCAGGGCGCGGCCTTCTTCGGAGTATTTTCCGAACAACCCGTCAACTTTCACGACATCAATCATAATTTGATAATCTTCAGAACACCCGCCCGTTTTGGAACGGGTTCCAAAAATGGATGAACGCGCTCAAAAATCATACGGAACAAAAAAAGATGCCCAAAACCTTTGGACATCTTACTTTCACCCGTACTAAGTAATCCTTAAAAAATAACTTGGTAATCTTTGTGTGTCTTTTTGGTCTATGTTT
>CAVDEO010000031.1:2625-21889 GCA_963607915.1 bacterium | reverse complement strand
TTGTTTCATATATGATTCAGAAAATTCAAGAATTGCGTAATTTTGAATTATTCTAAATCATGCGGCAAAGATAGCAATTATTTCCGACAATGCAAAGTTCAGAAGGTTTGCCCGAAAAAACAGCCCGCATCACTGCGAGCTGTTTCGGTTAGTAGTGTAGTGTTTTTAATTATTAGTGGTCAGCAAGCTCCCCATAATGGCGGAGTCGTAGATGACAGGGATGATGCCCTTTCAGGAATATCGATTCTGTCAGTTCCGGCGTTCCGCATATCATGAAGAGATGAGTAATCTTAAACGTACGTCTCGTTTAAGACATCGCAAATATAAGGTTTATTTTCTGATAACAAAATTTTATTGTCGATTTTTTTGCTGAAAAGGGGTAATTATTTCAGAATTTAAGCAAAAATGCAAGTCTGCGGCGAAATTTAAACCTGCCTTATTTTTCGAGCAGTTTCGGCCGCAGCCTCCGCGTTCTCTCCAACGCCTGCGCGTCCTGCCATGCCTGAATCTTCTTCGGGTCGCCGCAGAGCAGAATGTCAGGAACTCTCCAGCCGTTGAACTCGGCGGGGCGGGTGTAAATCGGAGGGGAGAGGAGGTCGTCCTGAAAGCAGTCGCTCAGAGCCGAAGTCTCGTCGGAGATGGCACCCGGAATGAGACGCACAATCGCGTCGGCAAGTATGGCCGCCGGAATCTCGCCTCCGCTGAGGACATAGTCGCCCACGGAAATCTCCCTTGTAATGAGGTGGTCGCGCACGCGCTGGTCAATCCCCTTGTAGTGACCGCAGAGCAGGATTATATTGCCCTTGAGTGACAGTTCGTTGGCGATGCCCTGGGTCAGAATCTCACCGTCCGGGGACATGTATATCACTTCGTCATATTCCCGTTCGGCCTGAAGTTCTCCAATCATCTTGAAAATCGGCTCGACCATCATCACCATTCCGGCGTCGGGTCCGTAATTGTAGTCATCGACCCTCCTGTGCGGACCGAGACCGTATTTTCTGATGTCATGGACATATATTTCCACGATTCCCTTCTTTTTCGCGCGTCCTACGATGGAATGGCTCAGCGGACTGTCCAGAAGTTCCGGGACGACGGTGAGTATGTCGATTCTCATATATCTTCAGTTTTTGAGTTTTTGCGATTTTCGATTATTCCCCGACAAAATTCAGAATCACGTCACAAAAATAGCATATTTTGCCCAAATATTCATATATTTGCAGTTTGGACGCGCGTGAACGCGAGGATTGCCGTGCCCATGGATATAAACATAATTCTCTAAATTTATGAGTGAAGAGATCATTCCCGAGGCAATCGCCCCGGATGTAGAGCCTGAAGTTCAGGAAGAATCCGCCAAGGAAGAATCCGTGAAGGATGAGTCTGTCAAAGAAAATCCTGTTGAGGATGAGTCTGTCGGAGAAAATCCTGTTGAGGATGAGTCTGTCGGAGAAAATCCTGTTGAGGATGAATCTGTCGGAGAAAATCCTGCCGGTGAAGAATCTGTCGAAGAGGGTTCTGTTAAGGAAGAACCGGTTACGGGAGATGCGGCCGGGGAAACCCCCGACTACCAGAACATGACGCTTGCGGAACTTGTTTCCGAACTTCAGAAGACGGTCACGAGCGACCTGAAAATGACGCTGTCGAAGAATGTCGAGACCATAAAGACTGCATTCTACAAGAAACTCGGCAAGGAGAAGGCCGATGCGGTGCAGAAGCTCTCAGATGTAGCGGATACGGCACTGGAGGCAGTCGAAAGTCCGTTCGCGGCGATAGAGGACGGGTTCAAGTCCGCCTATAATGAATATAAGAAAGAACGCGCGGAATTCAACCTGCAGCAGGAAAAGGAGCGTGAGCACAATCTGGAACTCAAGCAACAGGTCATCGCCGACTTGAAGGCTCTGCTGGATAAGCAGGAGGATGTGAACGCCACATTCCCGGCATTCAGGGAAATCCAGAACCGCTGGAGGGAAATCGGCCCCGTGCCGGTCACCGCGTTCCGCAACCTTAACGAAACCTACCAGCTCTATGTGGAGCAGTTCTATGACATGGTGCAGATCAACCGCGAACTCCGTGACCTTGACTTCAGGAAGAACCTTGAGGTGAAGGAGAAATTCTGCGAAGTCGCCGAGAAACTGGCCGAAAATGAAAATGTCGTCAATGCGTTCAAGGAACTCCAGAAGCTTCATGAGCAGTGGAAGGAGTACGGTCCGGTGGCGAAGGAGTACAGGGACGACATCTGGAACCGTTTCAAGGCGGCCACCTCCGTGATCAACAAAAAATATCAGGGATTCTACGAGGACATCAAGAAGCAGCAGGAGGATAATCTGGTGGCCAAGACCGCTCTCTGCGAGAAAGTTGAGGAGATTGCCGCAAGGGAAGCCGGCAGTTCGAACGAGTGGAATGCCTTCTCCAAAGAAATCGAGGGTATTCAGCAGGAATGGAGGAAGATAGGCTTCGCCTCGAAGAAGGAGAACCAGAAGATATATGACCGTTTCCGCGCCGCCTGTGACGCGTTCTATGCGAAGAAGCGGGAGTTTTACTCAAGTTTCAAGGACGGTCTGAACGCCAACCTTGAGAAGAAGATTGCTCTCTGCGAGGCAGCCGAGGCTCTCAAGTCAAGCACTGAATGGAAGAAGACTTCCGAGCAGTTCATCGAGCTCCAGAAGCAGTGGAAGGAAATCGGGGCGGTTCCCCACAAAAAGTCGGAACAGGTCTGGAAGCGATTCCGCGCCGCCTGCGACGAGTTCTTCACCGAAAGGGACAAGAACGATGTCAGGCCTGACGACTACCGCAGGAATCTTCGCGTGAAACAGGCTCTGATAAAGGAGATTGAGCAATATCAGAAGGTGGACGCAGACACTGACGCGAAGGCTCTCGCGGATTTCCGGCAGAGATGGCAGGAAATAGGCTTCGTTCCGTTTAAGGATAAGGAAGCTGTCAATGATGCCTACAGGGCTGCGGTCAAGGCGAAGTTCGGAGTCGAGCCGGCTGCCGAAAGGCGTGGTGCACGCGGAGGAAGACCTCAGCGTACGGAGAAGGAGATTCTCATCGACAAGTTCACCAAACTTCAGCAGGACATCGCAACCTACGAGAACAACATCGGGTTCTTCACGGCCGGCAAGAACTCCGGCGGGCTGATTGAACAGATGCAGAAACGTATTGACGACTCGAAGGCAGAGTTGGCGAAACTGGCAGAGAAAATCAGAAATCTTGATACTGCGGAATAAGTAATATGACATCGGAAACAAAAAATACGATTATAGGCTTCGTGCTGATTGGCCTGATAATGTTCGGCTTCACCTGGTATCAGTCGCGCCAATATAAAAAACAGATGGAGTATCAGGCTCAGCTGGACTCCATCGCGAGAGCGGAGCAGCTTGAAGCCATGGCGCTCGACTCGCTGAACCGCATCGCGTCGGGAGACACGCTCGGAACGACCACGGTCACCTTGAGCACGAAACCGGCGCTCAAGCCGTTCAAGGACGAAAATCTCACCAAGGCGCGCGAGGCCGCGCCCTCACTGCTGTCCCTCTCGAATGACAAGTTTGAAATAGTATTCACGACAAAGGGAGCGCAGCCGTATTCGGTGAAACTCGCTGATTATGTGAAGTTTGACAGCACCGCACTCTACCTTGTTCCGCCCCAGGCAAGTGAACTGAACGTGAATGTGTTCGCCGGCGAGTCCGTCGATACGAAAGAGTTTGTCTTCGACATCGCCGAGGTGACGGATTCTTCCGTGGTGATGCGGCTTCCATTCGCGCAGGGCGGATACATACAGCAGAAATATGTCCTTTCGCAGGGGAGCTATATGGTTCATAATGAACTTTCGTTCGTCGGAATGGACGATGTGATTCCGAGCAGGGTCTCATCGGTGGATGTGAACTGGAAGACCGTGGCTCCCCGTCTTGAGAAAGGCTACAAGAACGAGAAGCAGTACTCGAAAATCGACTATTATGTTCCGGACGAGAAATCGCCGGAAGAGATGGGCAAGGGCAAGGATGAAACCAAGCGTCTTGACGCGAAATTCGAGTGGGTGGCTTTCCAGCAGCAGTTCTTCTCTTCGATTCTCACGGCTCCGCAGGGCTTCGAGTCCGGAGAATTTGATGTCAAGTATTTCCCCGAGGATGACCCCGACCGGAATCTCATGGCATGTTCGGCTCACGCGAGGGCCGGCATAGACATGATGCGGGGCGGGGACAAGGTGATTCCGTTCGATTTCTATTTCGGTCCGAACCATTTCAACACCCTCAGGGAGTATGACCGCAAATATGAGAAAATCATCCCTCTCGGAGGATGGCTCGTGGGCTGGATTTCACGTTTCATCATCATCCCGTGCTTCGATTTCCTCGGACGGTTCATAAGCAACTACGGAATCATAATCCTGATTATGACCATTCTCCTGAAGATTGTCATATCTCCGCTCACCGTCAAGTCCTATATGTCCACGGCGAAAATGTCCGCGCTGAAGCCGGAGATGGACAAAATCAACGAGAAATATCCTAAGCAGGAAGACGCGATGAAGAAGCAGCAGGCCACGATGGAACTGTATCAGCGTGCCGGCGTGAAACCTCTCGGGGGCTGTCTTCCGATGCTGCTCCAGTTCCCTATACTCTGGGCGATGTTCCGTTTCTTCCCGGCATCCATCGAACTGCGGCAGAAGTCTTTCCTCTGGGCGGATGACCTCAGCGCATACGACTCGATTCTGGACTTCGGTTTCAACATTCCGCTTTTCGGCGACCACCTTTCGCTTTTCGCGCTGCTGATGGCCGTGTCGATGTTCCTCTACTCCAAGATGAACTCAAGCCAGATGTCGAATGACCCCCAGATGGCGAGCATGAAGTTCATGAGCGTCTGGCTGATGCCTATCATGATGCTCTTCATATGCAACAACCTCTCTTCCGGTCTGTCATACTATTATTTCATATCCAACCTGCTCACGATGCTCCAGACCTTCATCATCAAGAAGTGGTTCGTGAAGCCGGAGAAGATTCTCGCACAGGTGGAGGCCTCGAAGGGCAAGCCGCTCCCGAAGTCGAAGTGGCAGCAGAGGCTTGAAGCCGCGCAGAAGATGCAGCAGGAGCAGATGAAGCAGCAGAAGAAACGCAGATAGCTTTTGTGTGATTTTCTTCGCAAATGAGTATCAGAAGCAATATCAGTGCGATTAAGTCGGAACTGCCATCAGGAGTGAAACTGGTGGCAGTTTCCAAATTCCACCCGGTTGAGGCTCTGCGGAAGGCGTATGAGGCGGGTCAGAGACTGTTCGGGGAGAGCCGTCCGCAGGAAATGTATGCCAAAGTGCGGCAGATGCCGGCGGATGTGCAGTGGCACTTCATCGGGCACCTGCAGAAGAACAAACTGAAACTCGTGCTGCCGTATGTGTCTGTAGTAGAGTCCGTGGATTCCGTGGAGCTGCTTGACGCGATTGAGAGATGGATGACCGGGAATCAGGCTTCAGGCCGAGTCAATGTCTTGTTGGAGTGTCACATAGCTCAGGAACAGACCAAACAGGGCTTCTTGCCGGATGAGGCGCTTGCCGTGCTAACCGGCCCTGCCCGCTGGCCTCATCTCAGTTTCTGCGGACTGATGGGGATGGCGACCAACACAGACGACGCTGCTGTCATCCGCTCAGATTTCAACAAATTGCTCGCCCTTAATGCCGCGCTCCGTCCGATGATCGGCATCTGTCCGAACCTCACTCCCGACTTCAGGGAGCTCTCGTTCGGGATGTCGGGAGATTACCGGATTGCCGTCACGATGGGAGCGACCATTGTCCGCATAGGCACCGCCATATTCGGGGAAAGGGAATGAAGATAAAGTGGTCTGCTGCGTCGGACGGCTCAGTAATCCTCACAAGCTGATTCTCACGACCGGGAGCTTGTCAAAGCTTCTATCATATCCTCCGCGACGGCGGCGGAGGCTCCGGAGGTTCCGAGGAGTCTGCGGATTTCGGCGTAGTCGGAGAGCATCTTCCGCCTGTAGTCGTGGTCTTCGAGAAGTGCGCGGACTTCGGTGACGAGGGCTTCCGGATTGCAGTCATTCTGAACGAATTCCTTGAATGCGAAACGGTTGAGACAGAGGTTTCCCAAACTGATGTACTTGACTTTGACAATCAGTTTCGCTATTGCGTAGGTCAGCCTGCTGCCCATGATGAAGCCCACGACCTGAGGGGTTCCCAGAAGCACAGTCTCAAGTGAGGCCGTTCCGGAATTGACTACGGCAGCTTCCGCATGACGGACAATCGAGCGGGTCTCGCCGAAAATCAGGCTGATGTATTCCTGACCCTTGAGGTAGGGGAGATAGTCCTCCCGGGAACGTCCCGGCGCTCCGGCCACGATGAACTGCCAGCCGGAATACCGGGGCGTCGCATGCATCCTGTCCGCGAACTCGGTGAGCACCGGCATCATCGTGCTGATTTCGCTTTTGCGTGAGCCTGCAAGCATGGCTATCGCCGGTTTGTCCGGAAGACCGCAGCGGGAAAGAAAATCCCCGCGAGTCTCCCGCATCGCAGGGCTGCTGTCAATCGCATCGACCAGCGGGTTGCCCTTATAGACGAAAGGAACGCCCTTTTTCGTGAAGTAGGGGATTTCAAACGGGAATATGATGTATAGCCTGTCCACGTATTTCTTCAGTTTGCGGATGCGTCCCTCACGTGACGCCCAGACTTTCGGGGCGATGTAGTAGAATACCTTGAACCCCTGGCGATGGGCGAATCCGGCAATCTTGAAGTTGAACCCGGGATAGTCTATGAGTATAACGCAGTCAGGGGCGAAGTTCCTGATGTCTTTCTTGCAGCGTTTCAGGTTGCCGAGCAGTTTGCCGGCCTTGGACAGCACCTCCGTGAAGCCCATGACAGCTCCTTCCCTGTAGTGCCGGACAAGACCTGCCGTGTGAGTCCCGAACGCTACGGTCGCGGGCAGGTTACCTGTGGAACTTGTTCCTGACGGTTCCATCGCCGGTTCAGCCGGTTGTGGAACGCCTTTAAGATGTTCCACGAAAACTCCGTGCATCAGGTCTCCGCCCCAGAAACGGATGACCGCCTGCGGATCTTTTTCATATATGCCGCGCATCAGGTTCGACCCGTGAAGGTCTCCGGACGCCTCTCCTGCGATGATGTAGTATTTCATCCCGAAAATGATGATGTTTTTCCCTCCGCAAAGATAGTTTTATTATTTCATTATTTTTTGTATTTTTGCGGCGCATTTTCGGGGAGGGGGCATCCCGGCGCAGAATTTGTAAATGCAATCCGGGTTTTGCCTTGCGGTCCGTAACGGAAAGGCGTTGTAATTTTTGAAATTTTCATTAACATTTTAATATTCATAAAAAATGATTAGACTTGGTATTAACGGATTCGGCCGTATCGGCCGTATGGTGTTCCGTGCTGCCGTTGAGAACTTCTCAAACGACATTCAGGTTGTAGGTATCAACGACCTTCTTGACGCTGACTATCTTGCCTACATGCTTAAGTATGATTCAGTTCACGGTCATTTCAACCATGACATCAAGGTTGAGGGCAACTATATGATCGTTGACGGCAACAAGATTCAGATTTTCGCCGAGAAAGACCCTTCACAGATTACCTGGGGCGCTCTCAATGTCGATGTAGTCGTTGAGTCAACCGGTTTCTTCCTCACCGAGGAGCTCGCTTCAGCACACATCAAGGCAGGTGCGAAGAAGGTCATCATGTCAGCTCCTTCAAAGGATGCCACTCCGATGTTCGTATACGGAGTGAACGACAAGACTTATGCAGGTCAGAAGATCATTTCCAACGCTTCCTGCACCACAAACTGCCTTGCACCTATCTCCAAGGTTCTCCACGAGACTTTCGGAATCAAGAGAGGTCTCATGACGACCGTTCACGCTGCAACTGCAACTCAGAAGACAGTCGACGGACCTTCAAAGAAAGACTGGAGAGGCGGCCGCGGTATTCTTGAGAACATCATCCCTTCTTCAACAGGTGCTGCAAAGGCTGTCGGCAAGGTTCTTCCTGAACTCAACGGCAAGCTCACCGGAATGTCAATGCGTGTCCCTACCTCTGACGTTTCAGTTGTAGACCTCACCGTGGAGCTTGAAAAGCCTGCAACTTACGAGGAAATCTGCGCTGCGATGAAGAAGGCTTCAGAGGGCGAACTCAAGGGCGTTCTCGGATACACTGACGAGGCTGTCGTTTCAACCGACTTCCGCAACGATCCGCGCACTTCCATCTTCGATGTGAAGGCCGGCATCCAGCTCGACCCTACATTCGTCAAGGTTGTGTCATGGTATGACAACGAGTGGGGCTATTCAAACAAAGTTTGCGAAATGGCCCGCGTAATCGCGAAGTAGTTGAAGCGTCTGAATGCCAACCGGCTTCGTTACGCTCAAAGACTCTATCTCAGGCTTCCGCTTCGGCGGAAGCCTTTTTGCTTTGGCTCAGGGTGAAAATTTCCGGAACCGGCATCTGATAGACAGATGCGCGGAGGAATGCCGTGTAGGCTTCGAGGTCGGTGAGCAGATTCTGCTTCTCCACGCTGATGGTCTCCCCGATGACGACGCGATGCCGGCTCTTCGCCTTGTTGAACAGTTCCCTCGGCAGACGCAGCAGGCGGACCTTCCAGTCAATCAGACCGAGAGAGTAGTAGAACCATGAATTGTGGTCGATGAAATGAACAGGAACAATCGGCACCCGCGCCTTGCGTATGAGCCTTATCATGCTCTCCTGCCACTGCCTGTCGGCAATTTCGCGCTTCCCCGGATGCAGGTCGGAGACGGCTCCTGAAGGGAAGAATCCAACAGCATGCCCTCCGTTCAGGCAGTCAATCGTCTCTCTCACCCCGTTCAACGTCGTTCTTGTCGGTTCTCCTTTTCTCGTTGTCGTGGGATTGACGGTTATGAAGGCCGGCCTCAGCGGCTTCACCCGCCCGAGAATCTCGTTCACCATCACTTTATAATCCGGTCTTCGGGGAAGAAAGAGATCGAGGAGAATAATCCCGTCCAGTCCTCCGTAGGGGTGGTTGCTGATGGTGATGAATGCGCCCTCCGGCAGATTTTCGAGCCTCTCCGCATTGCCGATGAGGTAGTTGCAGCCCATGTTCTCAAGCAGCCGTCTTGCCGCATTCCCGGCCGGAGCGAGTCCGTATATGCTGTTGTAGAGAGAATTGACCTTGTTCACGCCCACGAGTGCCATCAGGCATCTTCCGAAGCGTTCTCCCCACTGTCCCTTGAATACCGGTGCCATCTCTCCGAGTTCTCCGATGCTGAGCAGCTCGTGCTCGGGCTTCTCGGACTTCTTGCGGAAAACGAGAATCTCCGCGAGGAAATAATTGAGTATTCCGGAGATGCAGACGGCGAGCAGGTTGCAGAGCCAGGCATCCCAGCCGAAGATTCTTTCGAAAAGCACAAGGAAGACCATCTTCACGAGGAATCCGAAGATGCAGGAAACATTGAACCCGCCGAAATGTCTCCAGAAGCTCTTTTGGGACGAGCGGTTGCTGATGCGGTTCTTCCAGATCCAGAAGTAGGACATGAGGAAGTTCGCGAAAGTCGCCACCTCGAACGAGATTGCCGGTCCGATCCAGTATTCGCCCCAGTAGGAGAATGAACTCCAGAACCCGCTGGACGGGTGAAGGGCCGTCATCTGTTTGATTACCCATCCCACAAGCCAGAGGACAGCCGTATCGACGACCGTCCCGAGCGCCCGGCTCACCACGAACTCAACCCACTTCTTGAAGGAGAGAGCCTTGTCTTTCTGAGCCTTTCCCCCGCCTTCAATCCCGTTCCTGTCTTTCATCTGCCCTCCAGTGATGAATCAGTCTTCGAAGTGCCCGTCAAAAGGTTTCGGCGGGTCAAGCTTTGAAAGCGCCCTCTCGTCCTTGATCTGCGAGTGCAGGAGAAGCAGGAAAATGATGCATCCCAGACCTATCGCAATCCAGTCGAACGGGGTGTATGTGCCGTTGAGGCTGCTGATTCCGCCCTTGAAGCAATCCACGGTCACGATGTAGCCGTCCCACGGGACATAAATCAGGAGAACTACGCAGACTGCGGCGATTATGCGGAATTCCGTAGGGCCGAGCTTCCCGTAGGTGAGCTTGAACTCGTTCTTGAGAATTGTCCCGATGTAGGTGTGGGCTGAAATCGCGAGATAGGCGACGAGCACGAACAGAGCCACATCCATCCTGACGATAGGGGAGAGACCGGCACCGACGCACATCACGATGATGGTGAAGATGTCGACATTGTGGTCTATGAAGAAACCGTAGACAGGTCTCTGCGTGTGCCTCACTCGTGCCATCGAGCCGTCGAGGCTGTCTCCGTACCAGTTGATTGCAAGTCCTGCCACGGAGAGCCACATCCACCGGAGGTCACAGTTGGCAAGGCCGAAGCCGACCGCGCACAGAATGGCCCCCAAAGTCCCTATGACGGTGAGCATATTGGATGTCGCCCACTTAGGCTGGCGTTTCGCAAGCCACACCAAAGCCTTCTTCTCCGCCGCGTTGAGCAGGGAAGTCTGGATTCTTGTCGCTTTTTCGTTTCCCATAATGTGTTGTTATTATGCGTGTTACATTTTGTAGTATCCCCGGAGAATGCGAGAGAAAAGAGCCGACGGAAGAATGGTCTTGAGCAGCACGGAAAGGCTCTGTTCGGCTGTGGCCACGACATAGCGGTTTCTCGGATGTCGCGCCTTCGCGATTCTTGCCACCGTCTCCGCCACTCTGACGGGTTTCAGCCCCTGTCCTTCGTCATTCTCTATCTTGTTCATCGACAGCGCATAAGCCGGATATGCCCCGGCAATCTCCGGAGATACTTTCTTCCTCTTACCTGTGAATCCGGTTGAAAAATCCCCCGGATTGATGAGCGAGACCGAAATCCCGAAAGAATGAACCTCCATCCTCAGAGCCTCAGCATAGCCTTCCACCGCGAACTTGCTCGCGGAATAGAATCCCTGGAAAGGCAGTCCCATAAGTCCGCCAATCGAACTGACGAAAACAATCCTGCCTCCGCCCTGTCTTCTCATATGGGGGAGCACGGCTTTCGAGAACCGTACCATTCCCATAAAGTTGGTGTCCATCTGAAGTTCTATGTCCTCGTCATCCGTAAATTCAACCGGCCCGCCGATTCCCATCCCGGCGTTGTTCACGAGCATATCAATCTTTCCCTCAGCGGCAATCACTTCATCGACGGCGCGTTTCACTGCGTCGGCATCCCTCACGTCGGCCGTCAGATAATGCACTCCGGGAATCCGCTCCACATCGCGCCGTACTGTTCCATAAACAGCATATCCCTTCCCGGCAAGCAGCTTCGCCGCCTCCAGTCCGAAACCGGAAGATATCCCCGTTATGAGCACGACTTCAGTCACCATCCTCGAAGGAAGATTTCATTTTTCAAGAAAAATCAGGGGATGAATAAAACATTTTTAGTCATCCCCTGCAAATTTAAGAAATTTCTATGAATAATTCCTCCGACAATTAGAGGACGGCCATAATGGCGCCCACCAGCGAAAGAATCGCGTAGAACTCCGGCAGAGCGGCGTAGATGAGCGTGTTGGTCATGACATTGTGTCCCTGGCTCTCACCGACGATACCGTTGGCGCAGACCTGACCCTGACGGATTGCTGAGAAGAAGCATACGAGACCTGTAGCGAGACCGACTCCGAAAAGAAGCGGGCCCTTGACAGCGAAGTCCGGCTGGAAGACAACGAGCCAGAGGAGGAAGCCTACGAAGCCGTAGAGACCCTGGGTTGCAGGAAGCGCCGAGAGCACCATATAGGTGGATGACTTTTCGGGATTCTTCTTGAGAGCCCCTTCCGCAGCATTCGCAGCGATGGTTGTTCCGTAGCTGGAACCGATGCCGGCAAGGCCAAGCATGAGGCCGAGACCGAGATAACCGAGAATTTCGTTCATAATTGTAATGATTTTATTGTTATTGTTTTTTTTCTTATTTGTCCGCGCTTTGTGCGACGTCCGATTTGTCTCCGCACACGCGCCATTGATATCTGAATGCCGTTATTTGAGCGGGTTGTACTTCGTACCCGTACCCTCATATCCGGAGTTTTTGAAATACTCGACGAAAGTCAGACGCAGCGGATGCACGAATGCTCCGAGGCAGGACATCGCGAGGTTCAGGATGTGTCCGAAAATCAGGATGACGATGCACAGCAGCCAGTTCACGCCCGGAATCGGAATGTCGAGAATCATAGTCCCCATCATATTGAACGCGCTTCCGAGCATTCCGCCGGCAAGCCCGAGGGCGTAGAGACGTATGTAGCTCAGGGTGTCGCTCATAAGCCCCGTCACCATATTGTAGGTGTCCCAGAGACCCGAACCTATGTTCTTCAGCGGGTTGCGTCCCGGCGTGTTGAAGATGTAGATTGCAAGGCCGCTCACGCAGGCAAGTACGATGATTGTCCATTTGAACGCCTCCGCCGAAAGGATTTCAGTCATTCCGAAGGCCGTGGCGATGATGCCGCCGACGATGAGAACCGTCCATCCCCAGGTTGCGACGGTGTTCTTGAAGCCGAAGCGCCGTGTGTATCCTATCGTCTTGATTATCATCGCAAGACAGATGTGGAATACACCGATGCCTATGGCAAGCACCATCTGGGCCGGGAAGCCGGCAATCTTCGCGTCAGAAAACCATCCGTCCACGCAGACCGCCTTGAGCCAGTCAGGAGTCCACGATGCTGTCAGAAGGCTGACTCCGAAGAATGTTCCGAGCATCGTGCCGACGACGATTGTCATCGAACCGAGGAATATGACGAGCCTGTACATCTTCCCGAGACTTGAACCCTGCATCTTGAACTTCATATACAGTCCGATGAGCACGAGCAGGATTCCGTAGCCGGCATCCCCGAGACACATCGCGAAGAACAGCATGAAGAACGGCGCGAGCACCGGAGTCGGGTCGAACTCGTCGTAGGCCGGCATACCGTACATTCCGGTCAGCACCTCGAAGTTCTTCGCGAACCAGTTGTTGTGCAGCTTGATTGGAGGATTGTCCTCTTTGGCGGCCGCCTCGGCGGTGTAATAGACATCCATCGAGTCGAATTCCCTGCGCAGACGCTGCTCGTCGGAAACAGGGGCGAACCCGGTAAATACGGTGACGCAGTTCTCGACCGCCTTTTCCGTCGCGGCTTCCGCGAGGCAGAGGTCGAGTTCCCGCAGCTTGTCTTCGTAAGTCTGCTGAATCCTGCTTTTGCAACTCTTCAGATTGGCGAGCGTCCTGTGTTCCGAGTCGAGTTCCGCCTGAAGTTCTCCAAGCGCTTTCTCCGCCTCGTTCACCGAACCGGAAGGAGCGGCGACAGGCTCGATCGGGAAACTGTAGTCCGCGTCAGAAGGGGCCACGGTCACGAAATAGACGGAAGAATCCGTTTCGCTGATGACTTCGAGCGGCTGGATTCCGCTCCACTCCGGGTCGAATTTCTTCTTCGGACAGCAGTAGAAACGCAGCCTGAGTCCCTGGGACTCGAGACTGTGGATGTCATCGCTGCTGAACTCACCCCAAGGTCTGCGGAGTGAAACCTCCTTTTTCGCGGCTGAAACGGCAGTCTCAGTTGAAGAAATCGACTCCGCCGTCTCGAGTACCTCTTTCACGGGGCATCCGTCAGTCTTGAATCCGCCTTCAGGCTCGTCCTTGCAGGCCTTCAGAATGTTGAGGGCCTTTTTCGCCCTGTCGGCCTCTTCAAGGATGGCGGCGGATTTCTCGTCCACGGGCTTCTGCGAGCGCGTGATGTCGAGGACACCGAGTTCCCGGATTTTCTCCAGAAAATCTTCAGTCTGCCCGGAGAGCAGAATGAAGGAATATTTTGTCATCTTAGTTACCATATTCCGCGTCCTCCTCTTCCGTATGCCTTTGTTTTACAATCTTTGACGAAGCCTTGGTGAGGTTCTCCTCGTCCTCCATATACCTCTTTATCTTGCGTATGGCCTCCTGATAGCCCGGAATCTGCACCTTCTCATAAAGGTTCACCTTCTGGGTGGTCTTCTTCCTCTGGAAATCCAGAATCCGGCTCTTCTCCCTATAGACCTCCGACTCGATTCCGAGACGCGAGAGTTCCTTGAGAATCGCCACTCCGTCCGCATACCACGCCGGTTTGGCGAAGGCGTTGAACTCGTGGATTTCGTAGGATATGCCCTTGAGTTCCGGAGTCTTCACGCCGGCCACCTTCACCGTGACAAGGTCGATGTCCGTGATGGAAATGAGTCCGGGGTCGAATTCGTTCCAGAGGGCTGCAAGATAATCGTATTTTCTGAGGGCGGCTTCAAGGTCTTCAATCAGCTTCTCCGAATGGTCCTTGGCGCGGCGAACCTCCATACGCAGGGCGCTCTCCTTGTTCTTCAGGGTCGGGAGGGCGTTCTGACGCATCTTCAGCTGCTTGCCGATGTCGTTCAGCGAAGTTTTGTTATATTGAAATCTTATAGCCATAAATTGATGCTTTGATTATCTTTTTGGTTCATATTCATTTTTCATCGGTCATTTGGCCCGCCAAACTCCCTCTTCCAAAATGAATCTGTCCTCAAAAATCTCAATCAAATCATTCAATTCGTTTCGGAATGGATTCATTTTCTGAAAAATAAACATCTCAAAAATATAACCTGTTATTACTCAATCCTTCCAGTACTTGTCGATGAGGGCCTGCTTGATGCCGGTCTCGGCTTTGGAGAAGTACTTGCCGAAGAGTTCCCAGGCGGTGTCGAGCATCTCGTCTAGATTGAGGTCGACATCGATTGAGAGGATTCTGGTGGCGTAGTCCTTCGCGTAGGCGAGACAGCGGTGGTCATAGTCCGAAAGGTCGAAACCGTTCTCGAGCTTCGTCTTGGCGTTCTGCGCGTCGGCGTAGAGGCGGACTGAGGCGTTCATCACCTGAGAGTGGTCCTCCCTTGTCTTCTTACCCTGCACGAGCTGCTTGAGTCGCGAGAGCGAGCGGAACGGGTCGATGATGACCTTGCCGGAGTCCGGATCCGCACGGAGGTAGAGCTGACCCTCGGTGATGTAGCCGGTGTTGTCCGGAATCGCGTGGGTGATGTCTCCGTCGTTGAGGGTGGTCACTGCTATGATGGTGATTGAACCGCCGTCAGGCAGCTGCACCGCCTTCTCGTAAATCTTCGCGAGGTCGGAGTAGAGCGAACCCGGCATAGAGTCCTTCGACGGAATCTGGTCCATACGGTTCGACACGATTGAGAGCGCGTCGGCGTAGAGCGTCATATCCGTAAGGAGCACAAGCACTTTCTCGTTCTTCTCCACTGCGAAATATTCCGCTGCGGTAAGCGCCATATCCGGAATGAGGAGGCGCTCCACAGGCGGCTGCTCGGTGGTGTTCACGAAAGAAATGATCTTGTCGAGAGCGCCCGCGGCCTCGAATTCGTGCTTGAAGTAGAGGTAGTCGTCGTTCGAGAGACCCATTCCGCCGAGGATGATTTTGTCCACATCGGCGCGGAGAGCCACCTGGGCCATCACGTTGTTGTACGGCTGGTCAGGGTCGGCGAAGAACGGAATCTTCTGTCCGGACACTAGCGTGTTGTTGAGGTCGATGCCGGCGATTCCCGTAGGAATGATTTCCGACGGCTGCTTTCTCTTGTATGGGTTCACAGACGGACCGCCGATCTGCCTTTCCTCGCCTTCAACTTCAGGACCGCCGTCGATAGGGTGTCCGTAGGCGTTGAAGAAACGTCCGGAAAGTTCCTCGCTCACATGAAGGGTCGGAGGTGCGCCGAGGAAAGTGACTTCGGCATCGGTGGGGATGCCCTCCGTGCCGGCGAATATCTGGAGGGTGACAAGTTCCCCCTTGGTCTTCACGACCTGCGCGAGCCTGCCGGCCACAATGGCAAGCTCATCGTTGGAAGCACCTTCGGCCTTGAGTGACACCGTGGCCTTGGTGATGCTTTCCAGCTTCGTATAGATTTTCTTATATGCCTTATTTGCCATTGTTCAGGAATGTGTTAAGTTTGTTTTCAAATTCTTTGAACTGCCCGCCGTGGAACTCGGAGTAGTTCATCTGACGCAGGATATTGATGATTTCCTTGAAGAAATCACGGCATTTCTCGAAGTCCTCGAACTCGAATTCGCGGTCGCATATTCCGAGAACGAGATTGACCATATATTTCTGTCTCTCGATAGGGCAGAGGGCGTCGACCGCATCGAACGCGTCCTGCTGGAGAATCACGAAGTCGATGAGTTCGGATTTCCAGAACAGTTCGTGGTAGTTCATCGGAACGCCGTCGTCGCCGAGGATGTTGATCTGCTCGTTCGCCTCGCGGCCTTTCCTGATGAGGTTCTTGAGTCTGCCGACCTTCTCTCCCCAGCCCGGTTCCACGGTCTTGTCGAGATATTCCTGAATCTCTGGGTATTCGAGATATTTGGAATATGAGTCAATCGGGTTCACCGCAGGGTATCTCTTCTGGTCGGCGCGTTTCTGCTCAAGCGCGTAGAAGCAGCGTGCGGCCTTTTTCGTGGATTCGGTAACAGGCTCCTTGAGGTTACCTCCCGCAGGGGAGACCGTACCGATGAATGTGACGGAACCCGTCTGTCCGTTGTTGAGGACGACCATTCCGGCGCGGGCGTAGAAGTTGGAGATGATTGCCGACAGATCCACAGGGAAAGCGTCCGCTCCCGGAAGTTCCTCCATACGGTTGCTCATCTCCCTGAGGGCCTGTGCCCATCTTGAGGTGGAGTCGGCCAGAAGGAGAACCTTCATCCCCATCGCGCGGTAGTACTCGCAGATGGTCATCGCCGTATAGACGGAAGCCTCGCGGGCCGCCACAGGCATATTCGATGTATTGCAGATGATGGTCGTGCGCTCCATCAGGTGACGTCCGGTGTGCGGGTCGATGAGTTCAGGGAATTCGGTGAAAATTTCCACGACCTCGTTCGCCCTCTCTCCGCAGGCCGCCATCACGATGACCTGTGCGTCTCCCTGCTTTGCAATCGCGTGCTGGAGCACCGTCTTTCCGCAGCCGAACGGTCCGGGGATGAAGCCTGTGCCGCCCTCGGCGATAGGGTCGAGAGTGTCAATCACGCGCACTCCGGTTTCCATAATCCTGCTCGGCCTCGGTTTTTCCCTGTATCCCTTCACGGCGATTTTCACCGGCCATTTCTGGGTCATGGTGACCTTCACCTCCTCTCCGTCCTCATTCACGAGCACGGCGACGGTGTCGTCAATCTTGTACTGACCTGCCTTCGCAACCGATTTCACGCTGTATTCGCCCTTGAATGCGAACGGCACCATAATCTTGTGCGGCAGCCAGCCCTCCTTCACTTCTCCGAGCCAGTCGGCCGCAATGACCTTGTCGCCCGGTTTCGCGAGCGGGGTGAAGTCCCAGTTTTTGTCGTAGTCAAGCGGGGTGGTGTATTCTCCTCTCTTGAGGAACACTCCGGTCATTGTCGTGAGGTTGTTCTGGAGACCGTCGTAGCAGCTTGAAAGCAAACCCGGCCCGAGCGTAACCTCAAGCATACGGTTCTCAAAAACCACCTTGTTCCCGTTTTTGAGGCCACGGGTGCTCTCGAACACCTGCACCGCCGCGTTTGAACCGTTCACCTTGATGACCTCGGCCATCAGCTGGGTTCCGTCCACGTCGATGTAGCAGATTTCGTTCTGCGACACCGGGCCGTCAACCGCGACAGTGACAAGGTTTGAGACGATGCCCGTCACCTTTCCTGTAGTCTTGTTCATATCTGTTTCTTAAATTATTGATTATTCTTCTGTCATTGCGCTTCAGAGCATCAGCTTCGGCAATATGCCCGACTGCTCTTCAACGACGTTTACGGCGTTATTGTGCGTTGAAGTTCACGCCCTTGAAAGTGCCGCGCACCTCATCCACCAGCTTGCGGAACATTTCACGCCCCGTCTGCTCGTCGAGCCTGTACCAGCGTGCGACAACCTGCATCTTGGCGATGAACGCGAGCACGCTCTCGATGTCGAAGAGGTTGAAGACGGTCATCGCCGAAATCCTGTCCCACACGAGGTCGTCGAGCGCCCGTTCGCGCACAAGCAGGTCATCTCCCCGGAGAATCTTCTCCACGGTCTCCTCCTCTTCGAAAGGCAGTTCGAGAGCTTCTCCGTCATTGCCGGAAAGAACCATCACGTCCTTGTCGGCCGGCCTTCCGAGAGCGTTGTTCAGGTATTTGACCTTGGCATTCCTCAGGTTCAGGTCGAAGCGGAAATATTCGCGCAGGAAAGCGTTCCTGTGCGAGATGGCCTTGGCATAGAACTCCGGCGTGAGATTCTCCTCCTCATAGCCTTTCAGCAGAAAATCCACGAGCGCGTTGTCCTTTGAATCCAGCTGTTCCCGGATTTCTCCGATGAACTGGTCGGGTGTGGTGTCCGTGAACTTGAAGCCGCTGTCGATGACCGGCAACCCCGCAATTATATACTCGTAATTCTTCATTTATTTTAATTTCTTTTTGGTCTATATCCATTCCCTCATCAGTCACATACGCCCTATGCTCCATCTTCGGAAATGAATATGTCCCGTTATCCGAAGAGGATTTTCTTCGTGGCCGGACGCAGATACCCGCCGATGAGCTCACGGAAGGCCTCGTCGGTGAAGTTGATGAAATACCCGCCGTTCTTCGGCCCTACGGTGAATCCGCCGCCTATTTTCTTGCTGAACCTGACTTCCACATCCTTCTTGAGCGTCTTCGCCACCTCGTTCTTCACGAAACCTTCGAGCGAGCTTTTCGCTGATTCCGGAAGGCAGACTTCGATGTCGCAGTCCTTCCCGTCCGCGAAAGCCTTGACTGCTGAAGTTATGATGGTCTTGACGAACTCCTCGTCTGAAAGAGCCGTCTTGACTTTTGCGTCCGTTGCCTCCGTCACGATGAGTTTCTCGATTGCCTGCCTTGTCTCGCTGACTGACTGTCTTGAAGCGAGCGCGATGTCGCCTTCTGTCTTTGTCCTGAAGTCCTCGGCATCCTTGTGCGCCTTTGCGATTATGGCTTCCGCCTGCTTTTTCGCCTCGGCCACAATCGTCTCAGCCTCGGCATTCGCCTTCGAAAGAATCGCCTCGCCCTCGGCCTTTCCCTTTGACAGCCCCTCATTGTAGAGCTTTTCTGTCAGTTCCTGCAATTTGTTCTGCATTGTATTGTCGTTTAAATTATTGATAATCGGAATTATTTGATTCTGTCGTGATTTGTCTGAATCTATCTGGATTTATCGTGTTATGTTCTATGTTTTCGTGTAATATGTTTCGTGTATATGTTTTCGTGTTATATGTTTCGTGTATATGTTTTCGTGTAATATGTTTTCGTGTATATGTTTTCGTGTTATATCCTGTGTTTATACTCAACTAATTGATAT
>CAVDEO010000031.1:0-2271 GCA_963607915.1 bacterium | reverse complement strand
AAGCGGCGCGGTGACGGTTTCTCCGCCCTGTGCGGCGACGGATGCTGCCTGCTTCCCCTGATTCTGTCCTGCCTGATTCAGTCCTGCCTGATTCAGTCCTGCCGGATTCTGCCCTGCCGGATTCGGTTCTGCCTGATTCAGTCCTGCCGGATTCGGTCCTGCTGTTGACGGTTCAGTCCCGGGCACGGTGCCGTCGTCGTACTCGATTGCGACATCGTATTCCGTTCCGTTCACCTTCACGCGGGCGTTCCCCACTGTGACCGGGCCTACTTCGACTTCATAGTCGTGCCCGTTGATTTTGAAACTGTATTTTTCCATCTCCTGTTTCTGTTCAGATTGTTTCTGCTCAGTTTTTTTCGGTTCAGTCCAGATAGCAGACATCTCCGCCACGGCGTTTGCGGCGTATGGTGATGACATAGCTTTCCCGGTCGTGGACATTGTTCCCAGCGTGCAGCGCGAGCGCCGCCGCAATCGCCGCCGCGATTTCTCCGTCCACCGCGATTTCTTCGTCCACCGCGATTTCTTCGTCCACCGGGCATTGCCTCCCGGAGGCCGGCGCATCTGCCTTCACCGCATTATTCCTTTTGATATCCTTCTGCATATCCCAGCTCAAGTTTCGCAAGTGTTTAACTTATTGTTATCTCTCTAATGGCTCTATCGAGAATGGCTCTCTCAAGCTTACATCGGAAGATTGTCGTGCTTGCGCACGGGGTTTTCCACTTTCTTGCCTTCGAGCTGGACGAGAGCCCGTATAATCCGGAAACGGGTGTTCGCAGGCTCGATGACATCGTCTATGTAGCCGTAGGCCGCCGAATAATAAGGATTGCAGAACAGCTCGTCATACTCCTTCTTCTTCTCCTCCTTGAGGGCCGCCCGCTTCGCCGGGTCTTCGATTGCCTTGAGCTCCTTCGAGTAGAGAATCTCCACCGCGCCGTCGGCTCCCATCACGGCTATGTTGGCGCTCGGCCACGCGTAGTTGACATCGCCTCGTAACTGCTTGCAGCTCATCACTATGTGCGCTCCTCCGTAGCTCTTTCGCAGGGTCACGGTAATCTTCGGCACAGTCGCCTCGCCATAGGCGTAGAGGAGTTTCGCCCCGTTCGCGATGATGCCGCCGTACTCCTGCTGCGTGCCGCAGAGGAAGCCCGGGACATCGACGAGCGTCACGAGAGGGATGTTGAACGCATCGCAGAAACGGACGAAGCGGGCGGCCTTGCGTGAGGCGTTTATGTCAAGCACGCCCGCGAGTATCTTCGGCTGGTTCGCCACGATTCCGACTGACTTGCCGCCCATATGCGCGAATCCCACGATTATGTTTTTCGCCCAGCTTCTGTGGACTTCGAGGAACTTTCCGTCATCGACGACGGAGCCTATGACTCCGTACATATCGTAGGCTTTGTTAGGATTGTCCGGGATTATGTCGTTGAGGGCGTAGTCCACGCGGTTGTAAGGGTCGTCGGTCGGCCTTTCCGGCGGATTTTCACGGCTGTTCGACGGAATGTAGCCGAGCAGCTCCCGGATGATTCCCAGACCTTCCTCCTCGTTTGCCGCCGCAAAATGCGCCACGCCGCTCTTGCTCGCGTGCACGGACGCGCCTCCGAGCTGTTCCTGCGTGACGACCTCCCCGGTGACGCTCTTGACGACCGCCGGACCGGTGAGGAACATATAGGAGGTGTCCTGGACCATTATGTTGAAGTCGGTGAGGGCGGGGGAGTAGACCGCTCCGCCGGCGCACGGACCGAATATCCCCGAAATCTGGGGAATCACGCCCGAGGACAGTATGTTCCTTTCGAAAATCTCACCGAAACCTGCCAGCGAACTGACCCCTTCCTGAATCCTCGCTCCGCCGGAGTCGTTGATTCCGATGCAGGGAGCGCCGTTTCTCATCGCGGCATCCATCACCTTGCAGATTTTCTGGGCCATAGTCTCGGAAAGCGACCCTCCTGTCACGGTGAAGTCCTGCGCGAACACATAGACTACCCTTCCGTCAATCGTGCCCTGTCCCGTCACGACCCCGTCGCCGTCGAAATGAGTCCTGTCCATCCCGAAATTGTGGCAGCGATGGTGGACGAACATATCGTATTCCTCAAAGCTGCCCTCGTCCAGAAGCAGCGCAATCCGCTCTCTCGCAGTGAGTTTGCCCTTTGAATGCTGGGCATCGATCCGCGCCTGTCCGCCGCCGAGCCTGGCGACTTTCCGCTTTTCTACGAGTTCCTTGATTTTCTCCGTCTGAATGCTCATATATATGTCAGATATATGTATATGTCAAAT
>CAVDEO010000030.1:0-21890 GCA_963607915.1 bacterium | reverse complement strand
TCAAGCTTCCTGAAGGCGAGCATCTCGAATTCAAGAGCGGCGAGTACATCCAGATTGACATCCCCGCATATGAACTGGACTTCAAGGACATCGACGTGTCTCCGGAGTACAGGGCGGACTGGGAGAAGTACGGGTTCTTCAACCTCCACGCTTCCAATCCTTCCACGACCATCCGCGCATACTCGATGGCCTCTTATCCGGGAGAGAAGGGCATCATAAAGCTCAACGTGCGTATCGCCACGCCTCCTTTCGACAGGAGTGTCCCCCGCGAACTCGGTCCGAAGCTGCTTCCGGTCAATCCGGGAATCGGTTCTTCCTATGTGTTCACGCGCAAGCCGGGTGACAAGGTGATCATCAGCGGGCCTTACGGCGAGTTCCTCCTTCCGAAGAACGACCCTGACTCACAGGAATACATCTTCGTCGGAGGAGGCGCGGGCATGGCGCCGCTGCGCAGCCACATCATGGAGCTCTTCAAGACTCAGAAGACCAGGAAGGAAGTTCACTTCTTCTACGGCGCACGTGCGCTCGTCGAGGCTTTCTATCTTGATGATTTCGCGCAGATTGAAAAGGAATTCCCAAATTTCCATTTCCATCTCGCCCTCGACCGTCCGGATCCGAAGGCCGATGCCGCAGGAGTGGCCTACACGGCAGGCTTCGTTCACAATGTGATGAACGAGACCTATCTCAAGAACCACGAGGCTCCGGAGGACATCAAGTACTTCATGTGCGGCCCGCCTATGATGGTGAGCAGCGTGAACGGTCTGCTTGATTCGCTCGGCGTGCCGCCGGAGAATATCCTGTACGACAACTTCGGTGCATAAGGGAAAAATTGCAGAAGCGGCACGTCTGCTGCGTTGCGCTCCAAATTTAAATCCTCACAACCATAAGGTTGCTCCGGTTTAAATTTCTCGTGCGCCTTGCATCCGCACCACGTCTGCAATTTTTCCTCCAGACAATAGATTTGGAAGCTGACTAAAAAGTCCCGAAGGGACCGCGCCGGAGGCGCGAAATACCCCTAATAGGGGTCGCAGACATTAGTCTGCGGGGGTTAGGAAATCCGAAGGAGGGTGAACAAAACACTTTTTGTTCACCCCCTTTTGTTTCGCGGAGGAATCATATGATATCCTGAAAGCGGTCGGGGATGCGGACAACTATGTCCAGATTGAACATCGCCGGCTTGTTCCATGCGTATGGCGGACGTACGACGGTCTGGATGCGCCGGGCGGCGGCCGTCCATTTGTCGAAATCGCGGGCGGGGCTGCCCGTCACCACACGGATGGTGCGTGAACGCTTGGCGAGATGCCTGGTCCAGCCGGCCGCCGCTCGGTCCTTGTCCGCGAAGCGTGCCCGGATGCGCGCCATGTCGAAATAGCCGAAATGAAAGAGGAAAAGGTCTCGACCTATAGTGAAGTTGTGCCCCTTGACCCGGTGGAAGCCGCGCCCCCAGCGCACCGGAGCCGCGATGACCGACGGTTTCGTGTAACGCGTGCCGAGAAGTCCGTAATGACGCTGGGACAGGAATGTCCGGCTTTCGTCAATGTCGCCCTCAGGGGTGCGCGGGTCGCCCTCTTTGCCGATAAACTGCCCCATGTCAATCCCGAGACCGGACAGGCAGACATCTATCTTCCGGGACGAGAGGTACTCTTTCAGAGAAAGTCCTGTCTTCGGATCCACAATCAGAAACTCGTCCGCATCCGTCCCGATTACAAGGTCATATCTTTCAAGCAGTTTCGCCGCCGTCTCGGAGAGCAGCGCCAGGCGTCCCTTTTCCGCCGCCACGACCTGGCCGGGAATCTTCTCCACAGCCTTCACGTTTGTTCCGGCACAGAAATCGGCAATCTTCTGATCCGTTCCGTCAAAAAAGATGTACAGGTTCTCTTTCCCGAGTTCACGGCCGTAATATTCCACCCAACGGCGGAGATAAAAGTCATCGTTGCGGACCATCGTCAGTGCGCAAATCCGTTTTGCATTACCCATAAAAAGAGTGGTTTTTGATTATCAGCCGCAGCCGTCAGGCCGTCAGTGCTTTTCCATATACTTGAGAAGAACCATCCGGATATTGTCCGAAATGCGTTTCGCCGTGTCTGAGGTCTCCTCAAGAGCCTCGGCTATGTTCTTGTATTTCATAAGTTCGATGGGATCGGTCTCATTCTGGAATATGTAGCCGACATATTCCTCGTAGGTCTCGTCGGCGGCGTGCTCCAGTTCAGTAATCCTGTCGCACTGGCTGAGTATCTGCGGGAAGTTGTTCTTGAAGCTGCTCAGGTACTGGATCATGTCCCCGAGAGCGTCGGCGCTCGACATTATGTAGGTCGCCATTTCCTCAATCTGGGAATCTATCCGCTTCGGAAAATAGAGAAGGACGGATTTTGCCGAAGAGTTTATCTTGTCTATGAAATCATCCACCGACATCGCCACGGTCTGGAGGTCAGTTCTGCTGACCGGCACAATCAACTGCCCGTACAGATCCTCGTATATCTCCGTCAGGAGGGCGTCCGCCTGCACCTCGTAGGTCTTGATCATGTTCTCGCAGTTGAACCACTCGTCCTTGTCGGTGGTCTGCATCATGCGTACGAGAATGGATGAAGCCGCCTTTATATATTCGGCCTGTTTCATGAAAAGAGGCATATATTTCCTCTTCTTTGCGAAAAATCGTCTGAAAAAAAACATGTCTCCGTCGTTGTAACGCCCCAAAGTTACATTTTATTTCCGGCAAAAACCTCAAAAAAACATATGGATTTCAAAAAAGAGAAAAACTTCATGTTTCTTTTTTCGATTCGCGCAATTGTCAGGAAAGTCCGCCATAGATTTGCAGCCGTCAAACAAAACAAATGTGACGGAACAGATGAACGCGTACAACGGATACATACAACCTTCTTTCTTCAACCAGGGCCGGCTACCGGTTTGCCAACTTCACAGGATCATCTATCCTTTTCTGGCATCTCTGTCTATTGCTTGCCTGCCGGCCCATTTCTTTTCATGCGCCAAGGTCGTCGCCCCGGCATATGAGAAAAACATTGAAGCGGAGAAGAGCCGGAGCTCAGTCACGCTGCTGATGAAAGGCGGGCTTGAGAGACGGTGCTGCGACATACTCATATATAATGCCGACAAATTCGGGAGGCTCGACTCCTTCACGCATTTTGAGGGAGATCAGGCAGAGATTCAAGTCTCCTCCGGAAGCGGGAGGAAGACGGCGGTCGTAATCTGCAACGCTCCGGAAGGCAGCCTGAAATGGGAGAACCTGCTCACGATGCAGTCTCTCGCGGGGGTCTGTCTTGAGCTCGAAGAAGAGGACGCCTCCAGCCCAGTCCTTGTCGGGAAAGCGGATTTCGAGGCCGGGGAAAGCTTCCCGGTCACGCTCAGCCCTCTGATGGCGAGAATCTGCCTGAAAGAGTTGAGCTGCGACTTCCGTGGCACGGCCTACCCGTTGGAAGAACTGACTGATGCAAGAGTCTATCTGACAAATGTAAACGCAGACTGCTGCATCGCCGGCGACGGGCAGGGAGGAAGCCGTTTCATAAACAACGGAGGGTGGAACGAGTCGGATGCAGTCAAATTCAGTTCCCCGGAGATACTTTGCAGAAAGATAGAGGGGAATGTCGGCATGGACTTCAGGGAACTGAATCTTGACCTTTACTGCTACCCGAATCCCGGCAGCGAGGAGTCCTTCGGACAGCCGTTCACGAGACTCGTGATAGAGGGTTGCGTCAAGGGGCACAGATGGTACTGGCCCATAAGCATCAACGGACTCGCCGAAGACGGGATCCGCGCCAATGACAGCTACAGTCTGAAAGTATGTCTCCGCAGGAGCGGAACGGAAGACCCGGACTCTGCGATAAAGATGGAAAGGGAAGAACTTGTAATGGAAGTCGAGAAATGGGACGAGAAAGAAAATTATGCCGTGGCGTTTTAGCCGCAGTCATAACTGTCGTTTTGTGTTTATTGTGCGTCAGCGGGTGTACGGACGGGATTGTTCCCCTCCGTGCCCCGACTGACATATTGCTCTGCACGGGTGAAATGGACTCGCGGGCGGCCGAACCCGACCGTGACGGAATCAACGACGCGAACATATTCGTATTCTCGTCGGACGGATTCCTTGAGAGGTCGGAATACATCCGCGGCACAGGCTGCAAACTGCCCCTCGTCTATGGCAGGGACTACGACATCTATGCCTGCGTCAATTTCGGCTATAAACTGAGCATCAAGACTCTCGACGAGATGAAGGCTCTTGTCTTCCATCTGGCGTATCCGGACGACTACTCGACCGGGATGCCTATGTGCGGAGCCGTTTTCGGAGTCAGAGCCGGGAACTCGATAAGGCTGCCTGTTGTCAGACTGATGGCGGAACTGCGTCTGAGCATGGACAGAAGCCGCCTCGGCGACAATGTGACGATGGATGTCCAAAGTCTGCGCATAGGCAACTGTCCGAGACGGTGCCGGGTGTTTGCGGAGTCGGCGGCAGAAAGTTCCGACGACTGCTTCTCCGTAGGGTTCAGCCGCAAAAGCGGGGAATGCGGGATTCTGAACAAGACGGTCGGGGACGGGAAGAGCGCCGAACTGAGCCTGTATATGCTTGAGAACGTGCAGGGGAACTTCCCCCGGGAGGTCGGAACTGATTCGGACAAGGTGCTGGCCGGATCCGAACATCTTGCGGACGTCTGCTCCTACATCGAGATGGAACTCGGATACCGCTCGCCGGAACACTACAGCAACGGAGGCTTTCTCAAATACAGGTTCTATCTCGGAGAATCGCGGCAGGACCTGAATGTCCGGAGGAACTGCCTCTATCACATCACGGTGACCCCGGAAGGGGACGGACTGAACGAAGACAGCTGGAGAATTGACCGCAGTTTCCTTTCCGACATCGTGAGCTTCATCATGAAGCCTGACGGGCACATCGAAGCCGAAATAGGGGACGAGATTCACGTCCGCTGCTCATACTCCCCCGCCGGCGCGCCGTTCAAGATTGGCCTTGACGAGCTGGAGGAGGGACGCACACGAGGGGTGTTCGACTACTCGATTGACGAGGACTGGCACGGAGTGAAAATCAGCATAGTGGGGCCTGGCGATGCGAAGGTATATATGAAAGCCGGGGCTCCCATCAGTCAGGCCGGTCTTCTGACCATACATGTAAGTGACGAGTAAAAAACGATGCGATGAGACAGTCAATTTACAACTTCATATTGTCGGCGGCATTGCCGGCCGCCTCCCTGTTCGCGGGAGGATGCACGGACAGGCTGACGGCCGTGGGCGAGAATAAAGCCGCACGGGAATGTGAACGGGCGGATGTCACGCTCAGGTTCACCTGTGAAGCCGCCGGTTCTCCGTTTCCGACAAAATCGTCGCTGTTCGAGGGGGAGACAATCTCGGACATAAACCTCTACATCTGGAGGAACGGGACCTGCATCCTGCACGAATACAGGGAAATGGACTCGGACACATTCAATATTCCTCTTGTAACGGAAACAAGCTATTCATTCTATGTGCTCGCCAACTGCGGCAAGGCCACAGAACCCGGAGAGGACGGATGGAGGAAGGACGAGAGCAGCATGGAAAGTCTTGCCATAAGCTTTCCCGGTGTATCGGAAGGGACGGGGCTGCTTCCGATGGCCGCCGTTCTGAAGAACCGTTTCATCGGAGGTTCCGCACTGAAGCTCAATGTGACTCTTGTGAGACTTGTCAGCAGAATAGTTTTCAGCTACTTGCCTGATGACAGCCTCGGCGCATCCGGAATCAGCATCACCGGCGTGAGGCTACGCGACGCGGCACAGCTCATGACACCGTTTGCGGAAAAATCGTCGGCTGCGGACGACGGTGTGGCTGACGGAGACTTCGCTTCGGAGAAAGACCTTATCGCGATAAACGGGGGCGGGAGCATCGAGTTCTATGCCTTTGAGAACTGCTGGGGCAATCTGCTGGCAGGAAACACCGACCAGAAGAAAAAAGTGCCAGATGAACTCGGAGGAGTCACAGGCCCGACCTACATCGAGGTGAGCTGTTCCTTTGAAGGGAGCGGGCTTCTGACAGGGAAGGTCACATACAGGATTTATCTCGGCTCTGACGCGGTCTGCAATTTCGACCTTGTAAGGAATTCCTCCTACAGGATTCAGCTTTACGGCTCCCGCAAGGGGCTGGACGAAGTGAGCTGGCGCATAGACAAGGATGTTTCATTCAATGACTATCTCGTCGAATGGGAAATGACTCAGGGGGCGCACGAGGCGGACAATCTCTACATAGGGGAAATATTCCTCGGAAAACTGACTGAAATAGCCCCGTCTGTAATCTCCTATTTCGGAGACAGCCTTGAGGACATCGCGGAGAACTGCAGACTGCGCTGCATCGAGGATTCCTCCGGCGTGGACGGGGACGACCCCATCAGTTTCTCTCAGCTTGAGATGAGCAGCGACGGGGAAATCATCTTCGAGGGGACATGCCGGCGGGAATGTTCCGGAGGCGAGCTGTGGCTCTGCGATGCGGACGGAGGGAAAGTCTCCAGAATCGCGCCGGTGATGAAGGTCAACGTGCCTGAAATCGTGTTCTCCTCCGAAAGCCGCGCAAACATGCCGGAGCCTGAGAGCAGGACGGCTTCGGTGACAATCAACGGAGAGGCCGCCGGAATCTGCGCATACCTGTGCGACAGCGACGGACGCAACCTGCTGGCTGATGACGGCAGGGGCTACGGATTCGCATCGGATGTCTTCGGCATGAGTCTGACTGACGACAGTTCCAGATGGAGCGGAGCGAAACAGGCGGGATGCATAAGCACCTATCTTTCGGACGAATACACCGGACGGGTCGGGCAACTGTACGGACAGCCGTTCTGCTGCGTCAACCTGAAGATGAGCAATACGGGCAAGAACAGTGCGGCGAATTCCGCCCTGTGGACAATGACCGGCACATCCGGCTGCCTGAATGTCGGAATAGAGGACAAAGGCCATTCCATGACAGGCCGGAAACCGTTCGATGTCACCTATTTCCCTTTTGCCGTCACTTTCTATGACAAGGGCTATGGCGGGAAAGACATTGCGGCGGAATACGGCATAAGTTCCGGTTTTTTCTTCACCGTATCCAACCGTTCGAACATGTCTTTCAGTTTCAGATATCTTGCCCTGACGCAGAGAGGTGCAGCCGACAAGCCGCTTTTCGGGACGACGACGCCTTCCGGCACGGACATATATTTCTTCGACTGCCCCTCGAACCTGAGCCTTCCGTCGTCCATGTATATGCTTCTGGCTGAGGCCGACATATCGACCGTCACTTCGGGAAGTTTCAGTTCCTGCCGGATGACGAGGGCGGATGACGGGACAGCCATAATCGGGCTTGACAAGGAGTTCTACGACCTGATACATGCCACCGAGACGGCCGAAGCTCAGTTGACATATGAAAAATATGGTTACTGGGATTCCTCCCTGAGCCTGAAGACCTACGGTTTCCACATCAAGGACGGGATTAGCGTAATGGTCGATTTCGCCTCTCCGGACAACCGGACAGTATCCTACACTTTCAGCGAGGAGCTTGAGGATTCCGGTTCAGAGAGCAGTTATGTATATTCCAACGACTACAACTTCAAGGGGTGTTCATACTACTCCGCGAATGTGTATAAAGGCCACAGCTACGGCGAGTCGTCCCGGGTTTTCAAGAACTACACCTACCTGACTCCCCGGAACATCTCGGGAATCATGCAGAATGTACGCAACATCCGGATTGGGATGTACACGGCATCGTCCCCGTATTACACGCTGAAGACGGACGGGGCAATCCACAACACGTACATCAGACCGACATTGGTCTGCAAGGGATTCTGCCGCACTCATGTCAACGGTCAGAAAAAAGATCCGGTGGATTACTATCCGGAAACCGACTATGTGCCGGATGTGACGGGTTCATCCCGACCTGCCGGAACTTATGCCCTCGCCAGAGGAGGCATTGACCTGCTCTTCAAGGAGATTTACGACTACACCTTCAACGATTCAGTGAAAAAATACTTCAAGGGGACTCCATGGGCGCACCACGCCCACCCGACAGAAATGATTCTCGACCTCAGCTTCAAACGGGTCAACAGCTACGGAAACTGGTATGTCTATAAGTTCGAAAACTACACCCCCGTCAATCTGACTTACGACAACAGCGGCTACAGCGCAGAATACGATGACAATCCATACAGCGTGGCGACAAGCGTCGACTGGGAGACGATGCACGGGAAGTTCTCCCGCAGGATTATAATGGTACAGTGACATGAAAAACTCAAGTACGACAATTCTCCGGGCCATGCCGACTCCGGCATGCTGTCTTCCGCCGCAGACAAGGTCATTCGTGATTGCCGCAACGCTTCTGCTTCTGGTCTTTTCCGCCCCAGCTTCTGCGCAGAAACGTGATGCCGGACATTTCCGGGAAGGGATATTTGTCGGGGTGGAAGTTTCGTCCGGGATAACGGTCGGGAAAGCGCCTGCGGTCTCCGGGACGCATTCCGGCGGAGAAGGCGGCAGGGGGAGAAAGCTGATGCCTGACTACGGCATCGGGATGTTCGGCGGCTGGCGTTTCCGTCCCCCTCTCGCTGTCGCGGCAGGAATCGAAGGCAGCAGTTCCGTCGTCACGGGGACAACGGCACTACCCGTGTTCGTGAGGTTCAGAAGCGACATTCTCGACAGGAAGGTCTCCCCCATGATTCAGATTGACTTCGGATATGCCTTTCAGTTCGCTCAGTCAAGACGCACGGTCTCGGAACTGTCGTTCAACACGGAAGCCTTTCCGGAACGCTACACTTCGCTCGGCTTCAGCACCCAGGACGAATATGTCAGCGCCTGCGTCGAGAATTTACTCAAACAATACGGCAGTCTCTCCGAAGAGGAGGCCGTAAAACTTGCCGCAGAGGAACGCTCGCGGGCGACAGACCGCCTGTGCCGCTTCTCCAACGGGCAGCGGAGCTATCTCCCCGCCGAAGCTCTTGATGAACTCGGCTGTTTCTCAAAGGACGGCTTTTTCGGAAGCCTGACAGCCGGAATCAGCATCGGTTTCGGCAAGGAACAGAACCGAATCTCGGCGGGCATGTCTGTCGGCATAGCCCAATATTCCCACAGCATCCCGCTCCGCGCCGCCGACAACAGTTTCACCATCATCTCCGTTCCCTCCAGACTCCCGGACGGCACGCCGGTCATCATCGCACGCAGCTCCTTGAAAGACAACCCCGTCCGTCTCGATTTCCGCCTCCGCGTCAGCTGGGAGTTCTGAGACCCGGTGCGTCCACATCAAAGATTTCTCAGAACTCGTAGCCGAGTGAGAGACCGAAACTGTTGCGGAGAATCTTCGAGCCGAACAGCCAGGCGGCGTCGAGGCTGACTCCGAAGAACTTCACTCCGATTCCGGCCGAGGCGTAGGACGGGACGGCTTTGGCGGAGTCTCCGTAGTGGTAGCCGCAGCGGGCGAAGATGCAGTCGTTCCAGCCGTATTGCGCCGCCGCTCCCGCCATGAACGCCCCGGAGAAGAGACAGTCCGCCTCAGCGGAGAAACCGAGCCTGGATTTCCCGACCCCGAATTCATAGCCCGCTCCGGCCTTGAGCAGCATAGGTTGGGTGACTGACGAAGCGCTGTCTCCGTATTTCGCTTTCGTTCCGAGATTGTTCACGGAGATTCCCGCTGAGATGCCCTTGAGGCGGAAACTGACTCCGAGGTCGACCCCGAAAACCGTCGCGGCCGCGTCAGCGGCGAGCGAAGAGCGGAGAACCCGCGCCGTGAGGCCTGCGGAAAGGCAGGGGATGATGGCGTAGGAAACTCCGAGGGCAATGTTGTACTCCTTCGGGGTGAACGAACCTTCGCGGGAGGCGGTGCCGCTCTCCGTCACGATGTCGTAGGACGGCGAGGTGAGATACTTGAAACTTGCCCCCACCGCGAGAGCATCAGTCGCCTTGAAGACCGCCCCCGCCCCGATTGTCTTGTTCGCGGAATAGTCCGGCTGCCAGATTCCGAACGACGCTCCGGCGTAAAGACGATGCGGGGAGAGGGACATAGCCGCCACATTGTTCTCAAGGGCGTACGCCCCGGCCGGAGCGCAGACTCCGACTCCGGCACGCGAGAGGGTCGCGGCATCGGAAGGAACAAGGAGCGATGGAAGCGGCTGAGCCTGCGCCCCGAAAGAAATTGCAAGCAAAGCGACTGCAAGTCCGGGCATTGTCATTTTCGCGGCGCGGCAGCCGGAGAACATTCTCCTGCCCGGGAGTCGTCCGAGAATGCTGAATATGGTTTTCATATAAATTGAAATCAGAGTTTGACAATGTTGTACTTCACGGACTTCCCGTCATAGGTCACCTCTGCGGTGTATGCTCCCGCCGTGACGGAGGAAACATCCAGCTTGAACGGTTCGAAGGGGTCTCCGCTCCCGAGCGCCCTGTCAAAGACCACCGAGCCGGCGGCCGAGACAAGTTTCAGAGAGACTTCGGAGAACGCTGCCCCGACCCGCAGGTTGAGGGTCTCGCGCACAGGATTCGGGTATAGCGTCACCTCCTTTGAGCCGTCGCTCACCAGCACTCTGAACGAAGACGAGACGCTTTCGCCCCTGATGTCCGTTCCCGTGACAGAAATCTCCGAGATTCCGTAGTTCATCGGAGTGAGCAGGAACTTGCCCTTGGAATAGGTCATATTCGCGACATTCGCGTTGCTGAATGTGAATGAATATGACAGTTCCTCGCCGTCCTCGTCATAGAAATTCCCGGATGCGTCGAACTCGAACGTGCCCGCGCCCTTGGAAGTGAAAATCCTGTCCTCAAGTTCCTTGATCACCACTGGTTTGTGGTTCTCGAGAATCTCGTAGAGGACGGTCGCCGTGGAGGCGAGTCCGTAGATGTCAGTCACGGTAAGCGAAGCCGTGTAGCTGCCTGTCGGCGCATCGGATGCCGTAATCCGCACCTTCGGCTTCTCGCGGACGAGGGTGTCGAGCACTGCCGCCGGCGAACCCGGTTCGAGTTCAATGTTGTAGAAATGTCCGTCAGGTTCCGTGATTTCGAACTCAGCCACCGCGCTCTCGTGAGGCTTCAGTCTGAAATTCACCTCGGTTTTCGCGGCAATCTCCGGCGCGTTGTTCCCGCCAGTCGTGACCGTGACTGCTGAAGTGAGCGCGGATTTGTTCCCGGCGAGGTCGCAGGCGAGTGCGGCCACATAATACTGCGTGTTGAACTCCACTCCCGAGACTGTCCCCGTAAGCGTCTGTCCCACCTTGAGATCCTCCACATAGAACATTCCGAACATCACTCCCTTGGTGGAAGTGAACGCGGACTTGGAATAATAGACATATATTGCCGTAGGCTTGCCGTCATCGGAATCCGACGGCACCTTCACTGAAAAGTCGATGTTGTTCGACCGGGCGCTCACGGACAGACCCGTCGGCGCCTCCGGAGCAACCCCGCCGCTGCCGGCCATCGCCTTGTAGGCGTTCAGCAGACCTTTGCCGAGGTAGTAGCCGGGATTCTGGGCGGAGATGTCGCTGACATTGTCCTCGATTCTCTTGCGCAGGGCATCGCAGGTGTAGCCCGAGCCGCCGTAGCGCGAGAGCAGCAGAGCCGCGACTCCCGAGGTGTGCGGACAGGCCATCGACGTGCCCTGCAACTTGCCGTATTTGTTTCCCGGCAGGGTGCTGAGCACATAGTTGCCCTTCTTGGCATCGCCTCCCGGAGCGGCGACATCGCACCAGGCGCCGTAATTGGTGTAGTAGGCCCGTTTGTAGTCCGCGCCCACCGCGCTGACATTCAGAATCTTGTCGTATTCGTTGCCGGAAACGGTCGAATTGTCGTTGCCGGCGGCGAAGATCACGATTCCGCCTTTCATCGGGCCTGTCTGATTGCCGGCCGCGTCAATTCCGGCGTATTTCACGAAATAGTCCACGGCCGCCTTGAGCGAGGACGGTGTCTCGGTGACATCCACATAGCCCCAGCTGTTCTGCGAGATGACAGCTCCGTGGTCCGCGCTCCATTTGATGGCTTCCGCACCTGCCCCCTGCTTCTCCCCGTCGAAAATCTGGCAGGACATCAGTTTCGCTCCCTTGATGCCTGCCTTCGAGTCGCCTCCGGCCACTCCGCAGACCCCGACGCCGTTGTTGTTCACGGCCGCAATCGTGCCGGCCACGTGGGTTCCGTGGTCTTCCGCGTGGATGTTGAAGGTGCCGCTCGCGAAATTATAGCCATAGACATTGTCGCCGCTCTTCTCGGGATTTTTCCACATATTGTCCCTGAGATCCTCGTGGGTGTAGTCTATGCCCCCGTCGACGACCCCGACGATGATGTCGCCGGTGTATTTGGCGTAGGTGGAGTAGTTCCTCCAGACCGGATAGACATTGATGTCGCAACCGCTGACCGACGAGGAGACGGAGCCGTTGTTGTAGTAGTGCCACTGCTCCCCGAGTCTCGGGTCATTGAACGGAGCCGAACTGCTGCCCGAAGAGGCTGCGTACACCGCCGCACCGGCGGAGGCGTGGCCTCCGGCACCTTCTGAAACCGGAGACGCCGCACCGGCGGAGGCGTGACCTCCGACACCTTCTGAATCCGGACACGCGGCATCGTCAGACGCGGGGGAATCGCATTCCACAATCTCCGTCGAGCCGATGATTCCGATTCTCGGGCAGTATTCGATTTCCTCCACTCCCGGAATAGACAGGCCGGCCGCCGCCCTTGTCATTGACTTTCTTTCATCGTAACTGAGCACATACCACAGATGCAGCCCCTCGGCGCGTGTCCTCTCCTCGAACTCGCCCGCATCCGGGAACAGCCTGCGCATACGCACCACTCCCTGTTCGCGGAGGGAGGCGTAGTCCGAAAGCCGGACATATCCGTCCTCCCCGGTCACTGCCGCGATGCTCTCGCCCAGTTCCGGAGTCACCTTGATGTTCATCTCCTTGAGCAGGGCTCCGTCCGGCAGTCCGTCGCCGAAAATCTCCCTGTCCGTGTCATCCCTGTTCCCCTCATTGAACGGGTCTTCCTTCACGCCGCAGGCTCCGGCGGCGGCAATCACCGCTGCTGCGGCAATCAAACGAATAATTCTGAAGTTCATAATCCGTGTACCATTGTGTTCGTGAGTTGCCCGTCACTCCCGCGCAGGCAAATCCGTGATTCAGAGCGTTGCGAGAAAATCCACGACCTCAAGCAGGCTGAGCGGATTCTTCCATTTGATTTTATGCGCTTTCAGGAATGCCTTCCACTCCGCCTCCTTCCCCTGCGGAAGGGAGTTGGAGACATCCTTTTTCGTCGCCTTCACCTGCCACAGCCCGCAGACCGCGTAGTAGCTGCGCTCTGTCCTGAGCGACACTCCGTTGTCCTTCTCGTTCAGGATGTTCATATAATTCTGGTTCACCTGACTGTCGGTCTGGATTGAGGAGAGTTTCATCGTGGCGGATGAGGTCGAAGACACCCCGTAGGCTCCGGACGATTCCTGCGAGCCCTCGAAGTCTCCGAGTATCTCCTCCGCGATGCAGCCTTTCCCGTTCTTTGCCACGACCTTCATCATCCGCCCGCAGACAGGGATGAATATGTCGTTCCCGATTTCCACCGCCGCGACATCGGTAAGGAAAGCCTCTTTCACGATGCCGTTGTCAAGGTAGTGCAGAGCACCCCGCCGAAGGTGTATGTTCATTTTTCTCGACTCCCTGTTGCCCCCGTCAAGCACCACCTGCCCTTCGGTGAAACGGTCGTAGAGGTAGGGATATGTCGTCGTGGGCGACTGCGCCGCCGCAAGAGCCGCCGAGGCCAGGCCGACAAGGAACGATAACAATAACTTTTTCATAATCAATGGATTTACCGTGTTTTCATATCCGGGTTTCCTGACGGATTTTCCGCCGCGGATATCGCCAAAAGGAGACGCTCCGGATTGCTTCGGGGCTGTCTCCTTTGAAATGGAACCGGGATTCCCGTTCCGCTATTCGCGTTCTCCGTTTATCGCCGTGAACAGATTCCACCACCCCCCATTCTCTTCGTCGTATGCCGCCTCCGCTACGCAGTAGTATCCGAAGTACAGGCTTATGCCCGAAAGGACACCCTTGGCGGGAACTTTGATCTGCAGTACGGCATTGTCCGAATTGGTGTTGCAGGCGAAATAGAGGTCTCCGATTTTCGCCCCGTCGGCCTTAGAATCCGTCAAAGTCTTGAACTTCTGGAAATCAGGAATGTAGAGAATTCCCGAGTCGCAATCCAAAGTGCCGTAGATCGGGTAGTCGCATTCATAACCCCAATAAGTGGTTATCATAATGTTCCCCTCTTCCGCATCATCGCTTTTCTCTATCACCCAGTTTTCAGTCTCGTCCATTCCATATGAACTCCAATAACTCGTCCCTTCGACGGTATATGTCCCGATGATGTCGTCAAGCGTATATCCGTATGAACAGAGATATCCGTCAGTCACCGTAAACTCCTCGTTTGAGTTGCCGTAGATGTCAAGAACGGAGTCCGCGGCAATCTTGTAGGAGACATATGTTCCGAAGCCGGGGTCTTCGTCGAGGGCGACACCGACGATTCCGTTACTGTTGTCAACAATCTTGAGCTGCTGCCCGGTGTAGGAAACGGTTCTTCCGTCACCGTCCACCACGGAAATGGCTGCGGTCGTCTTCTTTCTGCCTGCAAGCGGATACTTGGTCTGAGCGTAGCTCTTCATCACCAGTGTCTCCCAGTCGGAGAATATCTCGTACTCGCTTTCGTCTTCATCCCCCTCATCATCGGCTTTGCCCGGAGTGTCATCGTCCGCTTCACCGTCTCCTTCCGGTTTGAGAGAAAGTTTGAAGGCGACATTGTCATATTGTGCGTAGATGCCGTTCCCTACGACTTCCTTGTTTTCTGAATCGTATGCGACAGCCGCTTTCTCAAACGCCGCGCATCCGGCCCCGAGGGCGTTCTCGACAGTGCCCTCGACGTATGTGATTGAGACATAGGCTCCAGGGACATACTCCTCTTCAGGGACATATACATAGAGAACATTTCCTTTGGCGTCGAGGCTGTCAAGTGGCACAGTCACGCTTTTCTGCTCGACAAAGCACCCGTTAGCATCCGTGCCGCCGTAGCGGGCGAAGAAATGTGCCGTCACTTCGGCAGCCTCGCCGACCGCAACCGGGTCGTCGAAAGGAATGGCGAATGTAAGGACACTGTCCTTCTCCGCGCTGTCGTATTTGTCGTAAATCAGCTGGGGAGCCGTGCCGTCAGTCGTGGTGGCGGATGCCGTGACTACTGACGAAACCTTACCCTGGGCGTTTGATGCCACAGCATAGACGGTGTAGGTCGTGTTCGAAGTCAGACCTGTGACAGAAAGCTTGACAATCGGAGTCTCGGCGAAATCGAGCACCGCCGCCACCGGCTTGTCATCGACCAGGACCGCGGAGGAAGAATAATTCCCCTTGAGCAGCGCGACTGAATCGAGCTGCGCAGCTTTTCCTTCTATCACTGCATAAGTGAAGAAGCTCGTGCTCTGCTTCGCGGTCACGGTGACATAAATCTGGTTGTCACCGGTGGCCTCGGCAGTCACCTCCGGAACCTCCGCATCGATGAAAACGATGGGAGCGTCCTCGGCGAACTTGGTGCAGGAGACGGACACGGCCGCCGCTGCAAGTATGCTGAACAATATCTTTTTCATAATTCAATCTGCATTTTAGTTTTTCTCGGCTGTGATGCCCGGCCAGACGATACAGTAGTATCCTGCCGGACTGCCGGCCGACATCGCCGGGATTACGAATCCGTATTCCGTTCCGAAGTCGAGGCTCACCCTGCTTCCGCTCGTGATGATTTTCACATCCACTGAACCGCTCTTTGCAAAGTAACCATCAGGGGTGAGTCCCCAAAGCGGTGACGGGGTGACTCCGTCATACTTTCTCTCGAATTCCTGTCCGAAAGGAATGTTGAGTATGCTGAAGTCTTCGCTGACATTGCCGTAGGCGATGACTTGGGAGTTGCTCCAGTTCGCGAGATTCTTGATCCAGACCTTGTGGTCGTCTTTCTCGTCCTTGGTGAGCGTCATCGTCCAGCTTGTCACTCCGTCCCAGTTGTCCTCTCCGGTCACGGTGTAGTCACCGAGCATAAAGCCGAGCGGGTGGTCTTCATCAGTGATGGTGACGGTGCACTCGTTCTCCGAGCCGACCGCGATCTCGTCGTTGCCGTAAATCACGATTGTGAATTTCAGGTCGCCGGTATATACCCCGTCATAAATCGTCGTGAATTCTATGTACTGAGTCCTGTTCTCGGCATTGAAGGAAAGAGTGCCGGATGTCGTGACGAGAGCATAGTTCTCGCCCTCTTTCGCGGCCTTTTCCTTCGGAGAGACAATCTCGAATTTGAGAGTCTCTTCGAGACCTGCGACCGACGCCAGAGTTACAGGCACTTTCACGACGGCTTCGTCATTTTTCTCCGTATATCTTTCGGAAACGGATACTTCCACCTCGTCGAATGCGACAAATGCGTCCTTGTCATTGAACACCGGGTAGTCGTTCTTGTCGCAGGCGACAAGCGCGACCGCAACTGAAAGAGCCGATGCCATATATCTAAAAATCTTTTTCATAATCTTACAATTCATTCTGTACAAGGTTCGGATTCAAATCAATCTCCCTCTTAGGGATCGGGAGCGCCCATTTCTTGTTCGGGAAGTTCACGTTGAGGTTGTTCGTGCAGAGAGGGTAGTCCGATGCGGAACGGGTCACGCCCTTGCCCCAGCGCGCGAGGTCATAGATGTAGTGGCCTTCCCACGCCAGTTCAAGCCTTCGCTCGGTCTCGATGTCAGTCTGTCCGACTGAAGAGTAGGTCTCGCCTCCGCGGAGCTGCGAGATTGCGTTGAGGTCGGAAACGGCGGTCGCACCTTCCACGACTGCTCCGTGCATGATGGCCTCGGCGCGGTTAAGATACATCTCGGAAAGGCGGATGATCACCACATTGTTGCAGTCAGGGGCCTTGTTGTCGCCCTTGCCCGGATATTTGTTCGTCCAGTAGATGCCTGACTCGCCGTTTGAGTCGGTCTTGTAGATCTGGAGACGCACATCGTCCTCGCCGTAGAGGTCGAGAAGCGGCTGGGCCGCCTGCGCGTCGCCCGAACCGTCAGGACTGCAGAGGTAGGAGAGATCCTCCCAACTGCCGTAGGAGCTGTTCGTACGTTTGCCGTAAACTTCGAAAATGACCTCGCCGGAACCTTTCTCCGCTCCCCAGACTGTCTTGTACTCGTCCTTTGACCAGAGCTTGTAGTCTCCGCAGGCGATGACCTGCGTCGCATAGTCCGCAGCTTTCTGCCATTCGCCCATATAGAGGTAAACCCTCGAGAGGAACGCCTGAATGGTGCGGATGTTCACCGCAGCCGCAGGGTCTGCGATTCCCGAGCGGACATAGTCCGGATCGATGATGCTTTCAGCTTCGAGCAAATCCTTGACGACGTTTTCGTAGTTGGAGATTACGGTCTCGCGGGCCGGTTTCCCGTCAGGGTCGGTGTGATAGACATAAGGGACGCCGAGACTTTCGGGGGCGTTCTGCTTGCAATAAGTGTAAGGCTGACCGTAGGTGAGCACATTGCAGAAATGTGAAATCGCCCTTATGAAAAGGCATTCCGCCTTGAGGTTGTTCAGGTCCTGCTCCGTCACGTCGCCGGTGGCCTTGCCTTCGAGGTTGTCGATTACATTGTTCGCCATAGCCACGGAATAGTAGCAGTACGCCCAGATTGCGGAAGTCGATGTCTCCGTGTAGTTCCAGGTGTAAGGCTGTACGCAGCGGTTGCTGTTCTTGTAATTGGATTTCTTTCCGTTGCCGGAACGCATCTCCGAGTCGGTCACCCAGTCGCCTCCGAACCATCCGTTGGAGGTCAGGTAGTAGTATGCCCCCCAGGTCGCGTCGTTGAGTCCGTCGTAGGATGACAGCGTGATTTCGCTGCTCTGCTTGAGTTTGGGCTCTCTGGTGAGGAAATCCGAGCATCCGGCGGTTCCCAGAAGAACAGCCGCACTCGCCATATATATCAATATTCTTTTCATAACCGAATTCCCTTTTTAGAATGAAACTTCAACGCCGCCGACAAATGACTTGACCATAGAGTGCGATGCGCTCATAGTGTAGCCGAGGGCTCCGAGTTCAGGATCCATTACACCCTTGATGTTGTGGAATGTGTATGGGTTCAATGCGCTGACATAGACACGGATGCCTTTCATCTTGATTGGCTTGAGAATTTTCTCCGGAAGCGTGTATGAAAGGGTTATGTCTTTGATTCTCGTATAGCTTCCGTCCTGGATGCGGCGGGTGGAGGCGGCATAGGCACGCTTCGGCGCACCTGCGACCGGCTTCGGCTGCACTCCAGTGTCACCCGGATTTTTCCAGTAGTTCAGAGAAGCTGTGGAGCAGTTCTCGTTCATTCCGGCTCCGTCAGTGTCCCAGTTGGCGCTCGCATAGACTTTGTTGCCCGCAACGAACTCGAAGTAAGCCGAGAGCGTGAGTCCTTTCCACGAAACCGTGGTGTTGAATCCGCCCGTGGCCTTCGGCTCCGGGGAACCGGCATAGACATAGCGCGCCTTGGTCGAGTCTGAAGTGAGTTTGCCCTCCTCGTCGTACCAGAGCGGGTCTCCGTTCGACGGGTTCACGCCGTAGTAGTCGCGGGTGTAGAATGTGTAGAGTCTCTTGCCCGGCACAATCCTGATAGGCGTGCTGCTGTTGGAGCTTGCACGTGCATCGGAGACGGTGAGATATTCTGAACCGGCGAGGTCGATGACCTTTGAGCGGTTGAGCGCGATGTTGAAGCCTGCCGTCCAGTTCCAGTCGTGGTTGCGGATGATGACACCCTCAAGCTGCAGCTCGATACCCTTGTTGCGCAGTGAGCCGACATTCATGAAGTTGCTTCCGAATCCCGTGGTGTAAGGCACCTGCTTCGAGAGAAGCATGTCGGTGGTCTTCCTGTAGTAAACATCCAGACTTCCGGTGAGCCTGTCATCGAAGATTCCTCCGTCGACTCCGACGTTCCAGGTCTTGTTCTTCTCCCAGGAGAGATTTGGATTGGCAGGAGTTGACGGTGCCATACCCGTGTAGGCGGCATACTGGAGCGTGGAGTATGTGCCGTAGGCTCTGTATGCGGAGATGTTGTTGTTTCCGTTCACTCCGTAGGAAGCCCTGAGCTTGAGTGCGCTGAGCCAGTCCTTGGACCAGTTCATCCATTTCTCCCTGTTGATGTTCCAAGACGCTCCGACAGACCAGAACACGCCCCATCTGTTTGCGGAACCGAAGAGCGAGCTGCCGTCGGCACGGACGGATGCCTGAAGATAGTATTTGTTCAGGTAGTTGTAGTCCGCCACTCCGAAGAATGAAAGGAGCGACTCCTCAACGAGGGAGTAGGACAGCTGATCTTCGGCCGCAGTTGAAGTGTTCGGGTATGGGATGAGCGGGTTGACGTTCGGGGATTTGCCTCCGAGCATGTCAATGTTGTCGAACATCGCCTCCTGGCCTGCGAGAAGTCGGACGGAGTGGTCGCCGAACTTGTCATCATAGGTGACGGTGTTGGATGTCGTGAACCGCACGTCTTTTGTCCAGTATTTCCAGAGCGTGGCCGTACCTTCGTTGGTTTCCGGAGACCAGTACTGCTTGGAGTCCACATAGACGAATTCAAGTCCGTTGTTCGTCTTGAAAGTGAGCTGTTTTATCGGTTTCCATTCGAGATAGAGGGAACCCTGAAGCCTGTAGTCCTTGTCATTGTCGATGTCGTATGTCGCATTGGCTTTCGGGTTGGTCTTGGAATTCTCGGTGATGTTGACGTTTATGCTTCCGTCCTCGTTGTACATCGGAGTCCACGGAAGGATTGTCCACATCGCCACGGTAGGGTTGGCATAGTAGAGGTCACCCATCTGTCCTGAATTCGCGTCTGCGTAGCTGAGGTTGATTTTCGCACCGCTTTTGAGACGGTCGGTGAGTTTGAAGTCGGCATTTACACGGGCGGTCAGACGCTGATAGTCAACGCCGTAGAATACACCGTCGTTCTTGTGGTATGCCACGGAGGTGTAGTAGGAAGCCCTGTCAGTGCCTCCGGTGGCGTTGATTTCGTATTCCTGAAGAGTGCCGACCTTGGTGAGTTCCTTGTACCAGTTCGTCTCCCCGTTTTCAAGCAGGGTCTGAGGATAGTAGTACTGTGAAGACGGGTCGTCCGGATTGTAACCGGCGTTGATTGCACATACGCGGCGGTAGTCAAGCAGTTCCTGACCGGTGAGCGGACGGATGTTGTTGTCATTGATGAGCTGCTGCGCACCGAATTTCGCCCTCGCGGTGAACCTTGCCTGTCCTTTCTTTCCGCTCTTGGTGGTCACGAGGATGACTCCGTTGGCTGCACGGGAACCGTAGATGGAAGCCGCAGCGGCATCCTTGAGGATGGTGATTGATTCTATATCGTTCGGGTTGAGGAATGTCGTGGATGACGCGCTGTTGTCTCCCGTATTCGACATCGAACGGAAGTCGCTTGCCATCACGGGAATTCCGTCGACGACCCAGAGCGGCTCGTTGCCGGCGTTGATGGAGGATGTACCGCGCACGCGGATGGTCGAAGTCGAACCCGGCTGACCGGATCCCGAAGTGATGGACACGCCGGCCATCTTTCCGGAAAGCATCTTGTCAACGGATGTCGCCGGCACCTGTGCCAGCTGTTCGTTCTTGACCGATGTCACGGAACCGGTGTTCGCCTCTCTGCGGACCGTTCCGTAGGCTACGACAATCACATCGTCAAGCACCTGCGCGTCAGGGTTGAGAGTGATGTTGACCGTCTTGCGCCCGTTAATCGGGACTTCAACGGTCGTGAATCCGAGGCAGCTCACGGTCAGGATGCCGTCACCCGGAACATCGAGGGAGAATTCCCCGACAGCGTCTGTCATTGCATAGACGCTTGTGCTGCCCTTGAGCTGGACAGCCGCGCTGACCACAGGATCACCGTTGTTGTCCGTGACAGTTCCGGCGACCTTGACAGTCTGAGCGAATGCCGCACCCGCCCCAATCAGCAGGCACAGCGCTAATGAGAACAATTTTTTACTCATAAATAAGCTCATTAGATTTGTTAAACATTATAATACCTTTGATGCGATTCATCTTTGGCAGCCTGTCCTAAAAGGGACATTGCCGCGTTACGCTCCTCATCCGAATCCTCACAACCGAAAGGTTGCTGCGGTCCGTCTTCGTCGCAAGCCTTGCACTGCCCCTTTTATGACAGTCCGCAAGGCACACGTTTCAACACTACTTTCAATACCATTCCCGCCGCACCCTTTCTGTCCCGGAACACTGCACTAAAAAACGGGCGTTTGTTGGTGCGTACGAATCACAAAGGTCAATATTTAATTTCAGAAATGCAAATCTTTCCGGATTGTCCCTCAACTGGTTAAGAATAGTTACGAATACTATATTTATTAAAATGCTTACGATTTGAAATAAAGATGAATTATATCGTAACATTTTTGAAGCATTTTTTCGACTCCCGCCGAAAAACAAAAATTTTCGAAAAATTTGAATTTTCTTCCATAATATCGCTCGGAACACCCGAGTTTTTACATCATCTTGAATCTGGTCGCATACGGATTCTCGATGATGATGTCAATAATAGCCTGAGCCGTTGTTATGACCCAGTATTCATCGACACGGATATATGTTTATTCTTACGCAAATATATGTTTTATTCCGAACATAGTCCAAGACTGAAATCGGGGCGGATGTGGCACGGGTCAATAATCCGTAAGAAGAAAGGACATATAGGCCGGCAGTGTGAGAAGTTTGCCGGCACGGCCTACATTGTAATCGCCGACTTTGATTCCCATATCGACGTCTGATACATCCTGATACACATTTTACGGGTGAGTCCTGCACATTATCTGCCACTTTTCCGGGCGACTTTCGTGCATTGTCTGCCACTTTTCCGGGCGACTTTTGTGCGCTGTCTGCCACTTTTCGGGG
>CAVDEO010000029.1:0-22356 GCA_963607915.1 bacterium | reverse complement strand
TCAAGGATCTGCGCACCGGGCACGAGACCTCCGACACCCAGGGGGTGCTGGACGGGGATCTTAATGATTTCATGAAAAGCTTCTTAATGAACAACTAATCCATCAACTTCTTATATTTGAAGCGCTTCGGCTCCTCGTTGCCGAGACGGCGCTTGCGGTTCTCCTCATACTCCGAATAGGAACCCTCGAAGAAATAGACCTGCGAATCGCCCTCGAAGGCGAGTATGTGGGTGGCGATGCGGTCGAGGAACCAGCGGTCGTGCGAGATTACCACTGCGCAGCCCGCGAAATTCTCCAGACCCTCCTCAAGGGCGCGGATGGTGTTCACATCCACGTCGTTGGTCGGCTCGTCGAGAAGAAGCACATTCCCCTCGTCCTTGAGGGTGAGAGCGAGATGGAGGCGGTTGCGTTCGCCGCCTGAAAGCACTCCGCAGAGCTTCTCCTGATCGGCTCCCGTGAAATTGAAGCGCGAAACATACGCTCTCGCCGGAACTTCCCGCTTGCCGAGTTTCACGAAATCAGAGTTCTCCGCAATGGTCTCATAGACGGTCTTGTCCGGATCTATGCTCTTGTGCTGCTGATCCACATAGGCGAGTTTCACGGTCTCCCCTATCGTAATCGTCCCCGTGTCCGGTTTCTCCAGTCCCATGATTAATCTGAAAAGCGTGGTCTTGCCCGCTCCGTTCGGCCCTATGACACCGACGATGCCGGCCGGCGGAAGCACGAACGAGAGATGCTCGAACAGCAGCCGGTCACCGTAGCCCTTGGAAACGTCATTGAACTCAATCACCTTGTTCCCGAGACGCGGACCGTTCGGGATGTAAATCTCGAGATTGGACTCCTTCTCCCTTCCGTCCTCTGCGGAAAGTTTCTCGTATGCGCCAAGACGGGCCTTGGATTTCGCGTGGCGGGCTTTCGGAGCCATCCTCACCCATTCCAACTCCCTTTCGAGAGTCTTGCGCCGCTTGCTCTCCTGCTTTTCCTCCATGGCGAGACGGCGGCTCTTCTGCTCAAGCCAGGACGAGTAGTTGCCCTTCCACGGAATGCCCTCGCCCCGGTCGAGTTCAAGAATCCAGCCGGCCACGTTGTCGAGAAAATAGCGGTCGTGGGTCACGGCGATGACCGTGCCCTTGTACTGCCTCAGATGCTCCTCCAGCCACTGGATGGACTCCGTGTCGAGATGGTTGGTCGGCTCGTCGAGAAGGAGCACGTCCGGTTGCTGAAGCAGAAGCCGGCACAGAGCCACACGGCGGCGTTCGCCACCCGAGAGCGTCGCAACGACGGCATCCGAAGGAGGGCACTGGAGCGCGTCCATCGCCCTTTCGAGCTTCGCGTCAATCTCCCATCCGCCAAGATGCTCGATCTTCTCGGTCAGCTCGCCCTGACGCTCTATCAGAGCGGCCATCTCGTCGTCCGACATAGGCTCGCAGAACTTGAGGTTCACTTCCTCGTATTCCTTCAGCACGTCCATCACTTCCTGCACGCCCTCCCTGACGACCTCGATTACTGTCTTGGACGGGTCCATCTGAGGCTCCTGCTCAAGATAGCCCACCGAGTAGCCCGGCGCCCACACGACCTCGCCCTGATACTGAGTTTCGATTCCGGCGACAATCTTCATCAGAGTGGATTTTCCTGAACCGTTCAGACCTATGATGCCGATTTTGGCTCCATAGAAGAAAGAGAGGTATATGTCCTTGAGTATGACCCTGTTGTTCTGCGGGAGCACCTTGCCCACGCCATTCATCGAGAAAATGATCTTTTCGTCCGCCATAGGATGAAATCGTTTTTACGGACTGCAAAGATACATCCGATTGTCGAAAACTGCAAGACGGTACATGACCTGCCGGACACGACTGCCGGGTGCCGGTGGTCTCAGCCGGCCTGCATTACCGGGGCCGCAGGGCCGAGCTTTGCCGCGTTACGGCGGATGAGGCTGCCGGTGCGTCTCATCCATTCGGAGGGAAGTTCCCCCACGAAACGCCGGAATGCCATGTTGTAGGAGGCCACCGTGCGGAAACCGGACATGGCGGACAGATCTGTCACCCTGAGAGACGGGTTGCGTCTGAAACAGTCCATCGCATAACGGATTCTGTAGCCGTTCACATACTGGCAGAAATTGCTGCCGGAACATTCGCTGATGGCCCGCGAAACATAAACCCTGTTCGTAAACACCCGTGCAGAAACATCATCGATTTTCAGTTCCATGTCGAGGTAGGGGCTCTCGGCCCTGAAATACTCCTCGATGCGCCCGAACACGCTGCGGTAGAGGTTCTCCCTGCGCTCCTCCCTGCGCTCAAGCTTGCAGGACAGGGCCTTTTTCTTGAAATCGGCCTTGATTTTCCAGACGGCCGCCGCTGCGGCAAGAGCCGGGATTGACAGCAGGATGATGAAAATGGGAAGAGAATTCATACTCACTCGATTTGTTGCGGTTCTGTAATTCTTGCATATCCCGGCGTGACACCCGCCCGCCGGTTACGGACACAAAGATAGACGCGACGGTCTCCCGGAAAAAGAGGGGAACCGTTGCAAAATTGCAAGCAATCGAGTTTTTATTTTCCGATTATTTTGTTATCGTGCGAGGACTCTCGGTTTTCACTTTCCCGTTGTCCAGACTCTTGGCCTTGAGCTGGTCAAAGCCGAGTCCGAAGACTCCCATCACGGTGGAAACCGACAGGAAAGCATCCGGGTCTATCGCCTTGACATAGCGCATGAGCATGCTCAGGTCAGCCTTTCTCGCCACCACCATCAGCACGTTGCTTTCCTGCTTGCTGTACCACCCCATCGAATGGAACAGAGTGACTCCGCGCCGCATGTCGTAGGCGATTGCATCCGCAATCTCCTCATATTTCTTCGAGAAGATGAAAAGCTGGACCGACTGTTTCATTCCGGAAAGGAAAAGGTCTATGGTGTAGCTGTTCACGGTTATGAGAATCAGACCGTAGGCTGCGTTGGCAATCTTGTTGACAAGCTCGACCTCGGTCCCGTCCGGCTTGTAGGACGGGCAGAACAGGGATGCGGATATGATCACCACATCCATCGCGAGAATCAGCTTGCCCGGAGAGATGTTGCGGTACTTGCAGACAATCAGCGCGATGATGTCCGTTCCGCCGCTGGAGCCGCCCTGGGAGATGCTGGCGCCGATTCCTATTCCCGAGAACACGCCGCCGAGCACGGTGCAGAGAAGAGGCCCGATGGCAGCTGAGAGACCCTGAAGAAATTCAGCGGGGATTATTTTCGGGAAGAGATTCAGCAGAAGAGAGGTGTAGGCTATGGCATAAATCGTCTTCCACCCGAAGCCTTTGCCGAGAATGGCTATCCCGAAGATGAGGAGGACTACATTTATGACGAAATAGCTCCATCCCATGGGGATATGTCCACCCGTCGCATATTGTATGATTGCGGATATTCCGGAAACGCCGCCGCCGACGAGATTGCTCGGGAGAAGGAACGCCGTCCATCCCACCGCATAGACCAGAAGTCCGAGGGACATTATTCCGTATTCCTTCAGCGTTGTCCACGCATTGCTCTTGAGAACTGTACTTGCTGTCATATTATTCTGACTCCCCTTTATCTTTCCTTTTCCGCAGCCGTTGTTACGGCCGGATCAGCCTTCTTTTTCCTCGACACGCCAGACTTTATCTCCTCGAAGCCTTCGCCAAACACGCTCGCCGCCTTCGACACTGACACGAAAGCCTTGTCATCCAGTTCCTTGACGAGGTTCACGACCGCCTGATAGCTGCTCTTGCGCACAATCACCAGAAGCACCTTGCTCTCCTCACCGGAGTACCAGCCCACGGAATTGAGCGCCGTCACTCCCCTGTCCATGGCAATGAGCCTGTCGGCTATCTCCTTGTATTTCTTCGAGAAAATCAGCACCTGCACCGTTGATTTCGGTCCGAGCGTAAAATAATCTACTCCGAAGGAGAAAGCAATCATCGCAAGGTAGCCGTAGAGCACGTCCACAAACCCCATATCCGGGAGGAACATCACGGTGAAGATGATGAGCAGGTCGGTGCAGAGATAGACCTTCCCGAGCGAAACAGGCCAGAACTTGCTGATGCACACGGCGATGATGTCCGTTCCTCCGGTGCTGCCCCCATTGTTCAGCACGAAACTGATTCCGAACGCCTCAATGAATCCGCCCAGAAGCGCGGCGAACATTTTCTCGTCAAGTTCGACTGTAAACCACGGCAGATAGGTCGGGAATACATAAAAAATCAGAGAAGACAGGAGATAGGCATAAATTGTCCTGAAACCGAAGCCCTTGCCCATTATGAGCGTCCCCGTAATTATCAGCAGCGTGTTGATGACGAAGAACGAATAGGACATCGGGATGCCCGTCCCATACTGGATTATGGCGCACGCTCCCGTAAGCCCGCCGCTGGCTATGGTGTTCGGAAGAAGAACCGAAGTCCACGCGACGCAGTAAACCAGAGTGCCGAAACTCAGCACAAGATAGTCCCAAAGGACACTGAGAACCTTTTTCTTTTCCATAGGCCCGAAATTCGTCATTTCACGACAACATTCACAATCTTGCCCGGAACGACAATCATCTTGACGATGTTCCCGTCTCCTACATATTTCGCAGTCAGCGCATTGGAACGGACTTCAGCCTCTACGTCCTCTTTCGGCATCGTCTTCGGAAGCTCGAGGGTGAAACGGGTCTTTCCGTTGAAGGACACGGCGTAGGTGCAGCTGTCCTCGACGGTGAGAGACTCGTCATACTCCGGCCACTGCGCCCAGGTTATGGTGTCGATGTGCCCGGAAGCCCTCCAAAGTTCCTCCGCTATGTGCGGCGCGAACGGGCTGAGCATAACGACAAGCGGTTCAAGCACTTCGCGCTTGCTGCATTTGAGTTCGGTGAGTTCGTTCACCGCAATCATAAATGCCGAGACGGCAGTATTGTAGGAGAAAGCCTCGATGTCGGAGGTGACCTTCCCTATGAGTTTGTGGAGGGTCTTGAGTTCCGCCGCCGTGGCTTTCCCGTCCGTAAGAATCAGATTGTCACGGTCGTAGAACAGTCTCCAGACCTTCTTGAGGAAACGGTGCACACCGTCGATTCCCTTTGTGTCCCACGGCTTGCTCTGCTCCAGAGGTCCGAGGAACATCTCGTAGAGACGCAGGGTGTCCGCCCCGTAGGTGTCGCAGACCATATCCGGGTTCACGACATTGAACATCGACTTGCTCATCTTCTCGACGGCCCAGCCGCAGACATATTCACCGTTTTCGAGGATGAACTCCGCATCCGCATAGTCCGGCATCCAGCGTTTGAAGGCCTCCGTGTCGAGACGGTCGTTGTTCACGATGTTCACGTCAACGTGGATTTCCGTCGTCTCGTATTTGTCCTTGAGTCCGAATGAAACGAAAGTATTCGTGCCTATGATTCTGTAGACGAAATTGGAACGTCCCTGAATCATCCCCTGATTGATGAGCTTGCGGAACGGCTCCTTCTCGCAGACATAGCCGAGGTCGTAGAGGAACTTGTTCCAGAAACGGGAATATATGAGGTGGCCTGTCGCGTGCTCCGTGCCTCCGATGTAGAGGTCGACGTTCCGCCAGTATTCATCCGCCTCCCTGCTCACGAGGGCTTCGGAATTGTGCGGATCCATATAGCGGAGATAGTAGGCGCTGCTCCCTGCGAAACCCGGCATCGTACTGGTCTCCAGAGGATTGCCTTCATAGTTCCAGTCCTTGGCGCGTGCAAGAGGCGGTTCTCCGCTCTCCGTCGGGAGGTAGGAGTCAATCTGCGGGAGCTGCAGGGGCAGCCTGTCCTGAGGGAGAGGAGTCGCGACGCCGTCTTTGTAGCAGATTGGGAAAGGCTCGCCCCAGTAGCGCTGACGGGAGAAAATCGCGTCGCGCAGACGGTAGTTCACCTTCCTATGTCCCAGGCCGTGGCTCTCCACATAATCGATTGCAGCGGGTATCGCCTCCTTGACGGTCATACCGTTCAGGAAACCCGAATTGCACATAATCCCCTCCTTTGCGTCGAAACTGCTTTCGCTGATGTCGCAGCCCTCAATCAGCGGGATTATCGGCAGGTTGAAGGCTTTGGCGAAGGCGTAGTCGCGGCTGTCGTGAGCCGGAACGGCCATTATCGCTCCGGTGCCGTAGCCCGCGAGCACATATTCTGAAATCCACACCGGAACTTTCTCGCCAGTGAGCGGATTCACGGCATAGGAGCCCGAGAACACGCCCGCAACGGTCTTTGTCTGTGAAATCCTCTCGCGCTCCGTCTTCTTGCGGGCCTGCGCAAGGTAGGCGTCCACTTCAGCCTTGCGGTCTGCCGAGGTGAGTTTCTCCACCCAGTCGCTCTCCGGCGCGAGCACTAGGAAAGTCACGCCGAAAACGGTGTCCGCACGGGTGGTGAAGATGGTGACATCATATTCGGAGTCACCGTTATAGGTCTTGAATACCATCTCGCAGCCCTGGCTCTTCCCTATCCAGTTGCGCTGCATATCCTTCAGAGAGTCAGTCCAGTCGAGAGTTTCAAGTTCGTCGAGCAGCCTCCCCGCGTATGCCGACACGCGCAGCTGCCATTGGGTCATCTTCTTCTGCTCCACAGGATGGCCTCCGCGCACGGAATAGCCCTCCTTGACCTCGTCGTTGGCGAGGACGGTCCCGAGTTTAGGACACCAGTTCACCGAAGTCTCGCCCTGATAGGCGATGCGCCAGTTCATCAGCGCCGCAGCCTTCTGCTTCGCATCGAAGGCGTTCCACTGCTCCGCCGTGAAAGGCTCGTGCTCGGAGCAGGCCGCATTGACGGATTCGCTTCCGCCCTTGGCGAACGCCGCTTCGAGTTCTTCTATCGGGCGGGCTTTCTGAAGGCCGTTGTCGTACCAGCTGCCGAACATCTTGAGGAAAGCCCACTGCGTCCATTTGTAGTAGGCGGGATCGCAGGTGCGAACCTCGCGAGACCAGTCGTAGGAAAAACCTATGCGGTCGAGCTGACGGCGGTAACGCGCGATGTTGTCCTCCGTGGTCTTCGCCGGATGCTGCCCGGTCTGGATTGCATACTGCTCGGCCGGGAGTCCGAAGGCGTCGTAGCCCATAGGATGAAGCACATTGAAGCCGCGCAGACGCTTGTAGCGGCTGTAGATGTCGCTCGCGATGTATCCGAGCGGATGTCCCACGTGAAGTCCCGCCCCCGAAGGGTAAGGGAACATGTCAAGGACATAGTATTTCGGTCTGGACGGGTCCGCCTGAGCCTCGAAAGTGTGGTTCGCCGCCCAGTAAGCCTGCCATTTCGCCTCGATTTCTCTGAAATTGTAATCTGCCATATAATTTTATGCCTTAAATTGTAATCGTCTCCATCCGCGACTTTATGCCTTAAATTGTAATCGTCTCCATCCGACTTTATGCCTTAAGTTGTAATCGTCTCCATCCGACTTCAGCGGTTTCAGGCGCTGTCATCACTTCACGCGGATATTGTTGATGCCGAAACCTCCCTTGCTGTTCCGTTCCAACCGGAATTCGACCGGAAGGGTCATGGAGCAGCGCACCTTGTTGCCTCCGACCCGCGCGGGCTTCCATTTCGGAGATGCGGAAATGACCTTGACGGCCTCCGCATCAAGTTCCTCGCTGACGGAACGGGCCACCTTCACATCCGTGACCTTCCCGTTCCTGTCAATGATGAAATCGACCATCACGGTGCCCTGAACACCGTTCTTCACTGCCGATGCGGGATATTTCAGATACTGGTACACCCATTTTGACAAGAACTGCCTCGGGTCCGTGCTGTTCAAGAAAGACGGCCGCTGGTCGCATTCATAGTACGGTACCACATCATCGAAAGCAGAGCCTCTACGCAGGGGCGCGACGCTGTCGTTGAACGACGGGCGTATTCCCGTATTGGCGAGAGTCGTGGAAAAGTCGTAGAGATATTCGAGTATCCGCTCCATTGACGGATAGTCGATTATGGATTCCGTGTCACGTTCCGTTCCGTGCTCCGGATATTTCCCGGTGGAAAAACAGACCGACGGTATCTCCTTGGCATAGAACGCCCTGTGGTCCGACGGATAGACTTCCGCCGAAGTTATCTCCGGTTTCACCGGAAGGAGGTCACCCTCAATGCTGCGCAAGAGGGTGTTCATGTCGGCGTTTGAAGAAGTGTAGGCATAGAAGCCGTTGTACCCGCAGCCAAGGCAGTCGAGGTTTATCATCGCGTCGATGTTTCCTGCATCGGAGAATGCCCTGTTCAGAAAATACCAGGCTCCGGCATAGGTCTTGGACGAGGCTCCGAAGGCGGCGAAAATTACCGAACGCTTAAGCGAGAACCGATTGTCAACCAGCATCCCGGCGAGTTCAATCATCAGCGCGAGTCCGGACGCATTGCCGTTCGCCCCGTAATAGATGCGTTCAACGGGATTGCCGTCAACCGTGTAGCTGTCAGAGCCGAGATTGTCAAGTCTCGCGCCAATGACGATATAGCGGTCACGCAGTTTCGGATCCGAACCCTGTACGTATCCCAGCACATTGCGGGAAGTGAGCGTATCCCCGCCCTCTGTCGTGATGCCGAATGTATTTCCCTCCTGAAGGTCAATCAGTTCCACTCCCTTCGCCTCAAGCTGCCTCGCGACATACTCCGCCGCAGCCTTTTCGCCCGGAGAACCGGCCGCACGGCCTTCCATGCCGGCAGAAGCTATGGAACGGACATGGTGACGGAACGCAGCCGCCGTCTCGCTGTCATAGAGTTCCGCATAGGCCTCACCGCTGCGGTACTGGGCGTATGCGCTTCCGCAGGAAAGCAGCAGGGCAAGCGGAAGAGCGAACACGGACACGACGGAAGAGAGCCGTCTTGCCGGCATTGACGCTCTAATCATTTCTGAGAATCCACGCATCTTTCGGACAGAATTTTTCGTTTCTAACTTTTTCATAGACCTCCACCGCGTCGCAAATCCGGTCACGGGGTTCCAGAACAACCGAGGACATCCCGTTCTTGAATGTCAGAATCAAAGGCGAATAACCATCCTTCGAGATTTCTTGTGCCATGCCCTCCGCATTACGGATTGACTTGAACGACCCCACGACGATGGCATAGCCCGCAGACAGCATGTTCTCCGCGCCGCCGAGTCCGGAAAGGGAGATGACCTGAATTCCGAGACTGTCGATGCGGGAAACCGCTGCAACAGAGTCTCTCACAGTCTCTTCCGCAACACGGACGGAGTCAAGGCGGGCCTGTTCCCGCGCTCTTGCCGCGAGTTCTACAGCCTCGCGTCTGCCGGCGATTTCGGCACTTGTCGGCCTGCCGGCAAGACCACGGAAAAAATCGCATCCGCACAGGAGAACGGCGGAAACGGTCAATACTAAAATGGCGGTCTTTTTCATCGGAAACAGATTTTTTCAGCAACCTGCAAAGTTAAGATAAATATCGTATCTTTGCGAATCTTTCGTGCCTATTTTAGATGTCAGTAATCCTTACTTACCTACACATACTTATCCGGAAAGCATTTTGAAAAAGACAATTACACTTGAAGCGATAGACCCTCTCGAGATTTACGGGCCGGCAAACAGAATTCTGGAGGCGTTGTGCGCCTATTTCCCGAAGTTGAAAGTTGTGGCTCGCGGAAATGAGCTGCTTCTGGACGGGACGCAGGATGACATCATCGGGTTCAACGGGAAAATCAGTCTGCTGATAGAGAAGAGGATGCACAAGAGGACGCTCTCCACCTATGATGTGGAGGAACTTTTCGAGAAGGAGAGCGCGGCGGAGACGTTCGCGGAGCATTCGGACGCGCCGATTGTGTTCGGGAACGACGGGAAGCCGATAAAGGCGAGGAACGCCACGCAGGAGAAGATGGTGAAGGCCTATTTCGAGAATGACCTGATTTTTGCCGTGGGGCCCGCCGGAACGGGAAAAACCTATGTCGCCATCGCATTGGCAGTGAGGGCTCTGAAAAACCGCGAGGTGAAGAGGATAATACTCACCCGCCCGGCGGTGGAGGCGGGAGAGAGGCTCGGTTTTCTGCCCGGAGACCTCAAGGACAAGCTCGACCCCTATCTCCAGCCGCTCTACGATGCGCTCGGGGACATGATTCCTCCGAAAAGGCTTCAGGACTTCATCGCCGACGGGACCATACAGATTGCGCCGCTCGCCTATATGCGCGGCCGCACGCTCGACCGGGCCTGCGTGATTCTCGACGAGGCCCAGAACACCAATCTCGGGCAGTTGAAGATGTTCCTCACCCGCATGGGACGCGACGCGAAATTCATCGTCACGGGCGACGCCTCACAGGTCGATCTCCCCAACAAGGCTGACAGCGGACTTCTGCGCGGGATGAAGCTCGTGGAAGGCATCAGAGGCATCGCCTGCATCAGCTTCACCAATGCCGACATTGTCCGGCATCCTCTCGTGACCAAAATCGTCAAAGCGTTCGACGGCGAATAGCAGCGAATCTGCTGCGTTCCCTTCTGATATTCCGGAGTCGAATAAAAAGATGGGATACAAGGCTTCTTCTGAGAAGCAAGAAGATGGAGTGCAAGGCATACGAAAAACCCTGAACCGGAGTTACCTTTCGGTAATGAGGATTCAGGGGTTTTGTGTAACGAAGCAATCCGCTTCTTTGGCGGCTTTTACCTATTCGGCTCCGGCTTTTACTATCTCATCATATTTTTTATAATTCGCCTCAAACTCCGGTCCCTGAGTCACGAAGCGGTAGTAGATGTTCTTGAGATAGAGGGCGACATTGTTCTTGATGCTCTCGTCCTTTGAAACCGCATATGCCTTCTCGAACGGGTCGATGGCATCCTTGAGGCACTGTTCGAACTGGGAGACGAGTTCCTCGTATTTCTTGTCGTCCATCTCGTTGGACGCCTTCTCGGAGAGGGCCACGGCATTCTCGTAGAGCATTATGCCGGCGCCGATGTAGCCGAATTCATAGTCAGGGTTGATTTCAGCGCACTTGTAGTAGGATTCCTTCGCCTCGTCCTGCTTCCCGAGCTGCTTGTAGATGTTGCCCTTCACATAGTAAAGGGAGGCGTTGTTCGGCTCGTTGACGATTGCGGCATCTATGAGAGTGAAGAGCTTGTCCGGGTCCTCGTTGTTCTCGATGTAGAAGTTGATGAGGGATATGAGTATGCTCTGGCTGTCAGGGTATTTCTGGAAGCCGGTCTCAAGTATGCTCTTCGCAGACTCTTTGTCTCCGAGTTTGTTGTAGATGTCGTGGAGTTTCGCGAAGACCTCACCTCCGTCGTAATAATATCCGGCATCAAGGCAGCTCTTGAAAAAGCCCTCGGCGCGCTGATATTCAGCCACTGCGGCGAGAGAATCCGTCTTGGCAATCTGGTTCGCATATGCCCAGGACGTGAATCCCGCATTGTAGACAGCCGTGGTGTCGAGACGGTTGCAAGGTGCGGTCGCCGCTGTCTTCGCAGCATTCTCGAAATCAATGCTTGAAGCCTTGAGGTCTCCGAGAGTGTAGGCGTTCATGCCCTCGTTGAGATATTTTCCGGAGATGTCGGCGAGAGCCTCGGTGAGAACTTTGGCTTTCTTGCCCGCCGGATCAAGTTCGCCCGCCTTCGCATAAGCCTCGACAGCCTTTGCGAGAGCGTCCTCACAGACCGGTTTGGTGACATTGATGAGGATGAGCTGTCCCTGCTGGTTGAAATAGAGTTCCTTGTCGGCGAAGACCTGCTTCTGGCAAGGAGTGCCGCCGAGTTCGGCGGTCTCCACAGAAAGAGGCTGGGCATTTCCGGTCACAAGCTGGATTTCTGTCTGGGTGGCTCCTATCCAAAGTTGTCCCGCAGGACCGTTGTAGGCATCGACATAGGCCTTTCCTATCTTAATCCACGTGTCAGGCTTTTCTGCCTTCTTCGGATTTTCAGCGGCAGCTTCAGCCTTCACTACGGCATTCCGCAAGGCTTCCGGTGACTTCTGCTGAGCCGTGGACATAACGGCTGAAGAAAGCAGAACTGTCAATGCGATTAATGTCTTTTTCATAATGCATCAGAATTTTAATGTTTTAACGTTTCTCAGCCGGGTCTGCCTCCCGACCGGGTAATTGATTGTTCAAAATTTCAGACGGGGTCTAAGCCTCCGTGACCGCGTCAGCAGCAGTGTCAGCAGCAGTGTCAATGTCTGTGCCAGTTCCGGCATCAGCAGCCTCGTCGTCGTTCTTCGCCACGACTGAAACCGCAGCTATCGAATCCCCGTCCTTTATGTTTATGAGACGGACACCCTGTGTTGCCCTTCCCGCAATGCGGATGTCGGACACGGCCATGCGGATGGTGAGTCCGGAACGGGTGATGATCATCAGGTCGTCGTTGTCCGTGACGTTCTTTATGGCGATGAGCTGACCCGTCTTGTCCGTGATGCTCAGAGTCTTGACTCCCTTGCTTCCGCGGCTGGTCTTGCGGTACTCCTCGAAATCGGAGCGTTTGCCGTAGCCGTGGTCGCTCACGACAAGGATGGAGTGGTCGGCGGCGTCATCTGCCTGAGGCTCGTAGCTGAGCAGGCCTATCACCTCGTTGGTTTCGCTGTCGAGGTTTATGCCCTTCACTCCGGCGGCCGTCCTTCCCATAGGTCTCACGTCCGACTCGTCGAACCTCACGCAGCGTCCCTCCTTGCCGGCGATGAAAATCTGGCTGCTGCCGCTCGTGAGAGCCACGTCGAGAAGTTCGTCCCCCTCGCGGATTGTGAGGGCGATGACACCGTTCGCACGAGGCCTCGAATAGGCTTCGAGAGTGGTCTTCTTGATGATTCCGTTCTTCGTGCACAGGACGACATAGGTGTTGTTCACATATTCCTCGTCCTTGAGACTGCGGACATTGAGATAGGCCTTGACCCTGTCCTCCGACGTGAGGTTGAGCACATTCTGGATGGCGCGTCCCTTCGATGAACGCGAACCCTCAGGTATCTCATAGACCTTGAGCCAGTAGCACTTCGCACACTCCGTGAAAAGGAGAAGGGTGCTGTGCATGTTGGCGACATAGATGTGTTCGATGAAATCTTCCTCCCTCTTCGACGCGCCTTTCATCCCGACTCCCCCGCGGGCCTGGGTACGGTATTCGGTGAGCGCGGTCCTCTTTATATATCCGAGATGGGAAATCGTCACGACCACATCCTCGTCCGGATAGAAATCCTCAGGATTGAACTCTTCCGCGGACATGGCTATCTCCGTGCGCCTTTCGTCTCCGTATTTCGCCTTCATCTGCATAGTCTCGTCCTTGACAATCTGCAGCTGCATTTCGTAGCTTCCGAGCACGTCTATACAGTATTTGATGAACTTCATCAGTTCGTCGTATTCGCTCTGGAGTTTCTCCCTTTCGAGTCCGGTGAGCTGACGCAGACGCATCTCCACGATTGCGGAAGCCTGAATCTCCGTGAAGTCGAAGCTTTCAATCAGCTGGGTCTTCGCATCATCGACACTCTTCGAAGCACGGATGATACGGATGATTTCGTCAATCACGTCGAGCGCCTTGAGCAGGCCTTCGAGTATGTGGGCGCGGGCCTGGGCCTTCTTGAGGTCGAACTTGGTCCTGCGGACTATCACCTGATGGCGGTGCTCCACGAAATGCCTTATCAAGTCTTTGAGGTTCAGGGTGTAAGGCCGTCCGTTAACGAGGGCGACATTGTTCACCGAGAAGCTGGACTGGAGCGGGGAGTATTTGAACAGGTTGTTCAGGACGACATTGGAGTTCGCGCCCTGCTTGAGCTTTATGACAATGCGGACTCCATGACGCGTGGTCTCGTCATTGATATACGAAATTCCGTCAATCTTCTTGGACTCGACAAGCTCGGCGATTTTCTCAATCATCTCGCGCTTGTTGATCATATAAGGGATTTCGGTGACGACTATGGTCTCGCGACCGCTCTCGCTCACTTCGATTTCGGTCTTCGAACGGATTACAATCCTTCCCTGACCTGTCTCGAACGCGTCCTTTATGCCCTGACGGCCCATGATTATGCCGCCTGTCGGGAAGTCCGGACCCTTGATGAAGTGCATCAGTTCATCGACGCTGATGTCCGGGTTGTCGATGTAGGCGCAGATGCCGTCGCAGCACTCGGAAAGATTGTGCGGAGCCATGTTCGTCGCCATTCCGACGGCGATTCCGGAAGAGCCGTTCAGAAGAAGCAGAGGCAGTTTGGTCGGCAGCACGGTCGGCTCCTGAAGGGAGTCGTCGAAGTTGTTCTGCATGTCGACCGTGTCCTTTTCGAGGTCGCCGAGAATGTCCTCGGAAATCTTTTCGAGCTTCGCCTCGGTATAACGCATCGCGGCCACGGGGTCGCCGTCCATCGAACCGAAGTTTCCCTGACCGAAAACGAGAGGATAGCGCACGCTCCACCACTGCGCGAGACGCGCCATCGCGTCATAGACGCTGGAATCGCCGTGAGGGTGATACTTTCCGAGCACCTCTCCGACTATTCTGGCGGATTTCTTCGTCTGTCCGGAATAGGAAAGCCCCAGCCCCTCCATTCCGAAGAGCACCCTTCTGTGAACCGGCTTGAGACCGTCCCTGACATCAGGCAGCGCACGGGAGACAATCACCGACATAGAATAGTCGATGTACGCGCTCCTCATCTGCTGGTCGATGTCAACCTGCTCAATCCTTCCTGTAACAATCTTTTCTTCGTTGTTTTCCATATTTCAAATCTTCATTTTCCCTTTCCCCGTGTTTTCCGACACTTGACGCGAAGGCACGGCATAGCTTGCAAATATACGGAGATTTGCTTAATTTTGCAAAAACGGGGGCTAAAATCGCCATATGCCAAAAACCGTTCATTCTGAGACGACGACATGAAAATAAGTATATCCGACACACTCAACGCAATCGTAAACTATGCGAGGGAGGAAGCGATGAGGACGGGAAGCTATATGATAGGACCGGACCATCTCCTTCTGGGGATATTGCGCCACGAGGAGAACCTCGCGGCGGCGCATCTGAGGTTTCTCGGGATAGAATTGCCTGAACTCAAAGCCTTTATCGACGAGAAGATTTCCGAGAACAGACACATACCCTACTCCGACATAGACAGCATCACCCTGTCGCGCAGCGCGACGAACATCATCAACATCGCCGTTTTCGAGACGACGGGAGCCGGGGGAACGGTCGTAGGGCCGCAGCACCTGCTGCTGGCGCTGTGCAAGGCCATGAACGGCTACGGAGCCGAGTACCTGAGGGAGCACGGGCTGACCTACAGCCTGCTGCTGGACGAGTTCTCACGGCTCGGGCTGCTGGGCGGCGAGGTTTCCGGAGAGGCCGCGACCGGAGGGAGCGGCGCCGGGGCGGGCGCTGAGACGGGCGCAGGAACAGGTGCCGGGGCAGGTGCAGGGACAGGGGCAGGAACAGGCGCAGGGACAGGAGCAGGAACAGGGACAGGTGCAGGGACAGGGGCTGAGACTGGCGCTGGCACGGGGGTTCATGCCGGATTCGGTGCAGGCGAAAGAGCCGGGGCGAGGGTCGGGACGGGTGCAGAGATGGCGAGGGCGGAGGAGCAGAGCCTGCTGGACGAGTTCGGCTATGACCTGACTGCGGCGGCGCTGGAGCACAGGCTGGACCCGGTCGTGGGGCGCGAGGACGAAATCATGAGGGTGATTCAGATTCTCGGCCGCAGGAAGAAGAACAACGCGATGCTTATCGGAGACCCGGGAGTGGGCAAGTCGGCGATTGTGGAGGGCATCGCGATAAGGATTGCGACCGGAGACATCCCTGCGATTCTGAAGGACAAACGGCTGATTTCGCTGGACATCGCCTCTGTTGTTGCGGGGACGCGCTACAGGGGTGACTTTGAGAAAAGGCTCAAGGGCATCATGAACGAGATTGCCGCCAACCCGGACGTGATTCTGTTCATCGACGAGTTCCATACGATGGTGGGGGCCGGGGGCGGTTCCGGGAGTCTTGATGCGGCGAACATACTCAAGCCGGCGCTGGCGCGGGGAGAAATCCAGTGCATAGGCGCGACCACGCTTGACGAGTTCCGCAAGATTGTGGAGAAGGACGGGGCGCTGGACAGGCGCTTCCAGAAGATTGTCGTGGAGCCGACCTCCGCCGCTCAGACGCTGTCGATTCTCGGGCGGATGTGCCCGAGGTATGAGCAGTACCACGGGGTGGACTACAGCGGGGACGCGCTGGAGGCCTGCGTGTCGATGTCTGCGAGATATGTCACCGACAGATGTCTTCCGGACAAGGCGCTGGACATTATGGACGAGGCGGGTTCGATGGTGCGACTGCGCGGCGGGAAAGCGGTGCGGCGGGAGGATGTCGCCGAGGTGGTTTCCAAGATGACGGGCATTCCGGTGAGCAGCGTGGCGCAGTCTGAAAGCCTGAGGCTGATGCGGATGGAGAAGCGGCTGGAGCGGCGGATTGTGGGGCAGGACGACGCCGTCGCCGGTGTCGTCCGCGCGATTCGGCGGAATCGCGCCGGGATCAAAGATCCCGCCCGCCCCGTCGGCACCTTCCTCTTTGTAGGCCCGACGGGAGTCGGCAAGACCCAGCTCGCGAAATCCATCGCGGAATATCTCTTCGACAGCGAAGACAACATGGTGCGCATAGACATGAGCGAATACTCCGAAAAATTCAACGTTTCGAGGCTCATCGGAGCGCCTCCCGGCTATGTCGGCTACGAAGAGGGCGGGCAGCTCAGCGAGAAGGTGCGCCGCAAGCCCTACTGCGTCGTGCTTCTGGACGAAATCGAGAAGGCTCACCCAGATGTCTACAGTCTCCTGCTACAGGTGCTCGACGACGGCCGCCTGACGGATTCCGACGGCAACACGGTCGATTTCCGCAACACCATCCTCATAATGACATCGAACGCAGGCTCGCGTGAACTCGACGAATACGGCAGCGGAGTAGGCTTCGCCACGGCCGGGCGCAAGGTGGACGACAACCGCCGGACCGTCCTCAACAAGGCGCTCAAACGCACATTCCCGCCGGAGTTCATCAACCGCATCGACGAGGTGATTTTCTTCAACAGCCTCACGCCGGAAAGCATAGCGAAAATCGTGGACATCGAGCTGAAAACCCTTCAGAGCCGGATTCTCGCCTCCGGCTACAGTCTCGAAATCGCTTCTGGAGTGAAGAAGTTCATCGCCCGGGCCGGCTTCGACCCGAGCTACGGAGCGAGACCCCTGCGGCGAATCATCCAGAGATTCATCGAAGATCCGGTCTCGGAGTTCATAATCAGCGACCGCAGCCGCAGAAACCGCAGGGAGACAGTCCGGCTGCACATCTCCCTCAATTCCGAAAAGAACGGAACGGCAGTTGCATTATGCGGCGCGGCTCCAACCGGGTCAAAACAGCAGTGAAAACTGAGACAAACTGAGATAAAAATCAAAAAAATGAAAACAGCATTGAAATCCCTCATCCTGTGCGCCGCCGCTGCCATCTCGTGCCTTGGGGCAGGAGCACAGAACACACAGCCTTCAGCCCCCGTTCCTGACGGCACCTACATGTTCGCCGAGAGGGACACATGCAAGCTCTATATGGACATCTACGAGCCCGCCGGAGGCAGTTCGACATTCCCCTCCGGAAGCGGAAAGCCGACGGTCATCTTCATGTTCGGCGGCGGGTTCATCAGAGGAAGCCGCAACGGAGAAGATCTGATGCCACTCTTCAGCGCGATGCTCGGCGAAGGACTGCGGATTGTCTCCATAGATTACAGGCTCGGACTGAAAGGGCAGAAAAGCGTGGGGCTGGGCAGCGTCGATGCCATAGACAATGCAATCCACATCGCGGTGGAAGACCTTTTCAGCGCGACGAACTTCATAATCGACAACTCTGAAGAACTCGGCATAGACCCCGGAAACATGGTCATAATGGGTTCCTCCGCCGGTGCGATTTCCGTCCTTCAGGCCGAATATGAACTGTGCAACGGGGGCGCGTGGGCGCAGGCTCTTCCGGAAGGCTTCAATTACAGGGGCGTAGTCTCGCTCGCGGGCGCGGTGCTCAGCCGAGACGGCTCGCTCAAATACGGAAAAGAGCCGTGTCCGATGATTCTTTTCCACGGAATCGAGGACAAGGTCGTGAACTACAGGCAGACACGCTTCTTCAAACTGGGCTGGTACGGCTCCAACACCATCGCGTCAGTCTGCCGCAAGAACGGCTACAACCACTGCATCTACCGCTATGAAGGGGCTCAGCACGAAATCGCCGATTCCGGTCTCGAGAACCTCCCGTCAATAATGGAATTCCTCGAAGTCAACGTCGCAGGCGGCATCCCGCGCATAATCGACGCCACAGTCACCGACCCCCGCATAGCCCCCTCGACCCTCACCCTCGACGAACTGTACAAGTGACAACTGCGGTCGGGGAAATTGAGAAACGCAGGAAACAAAGTTTCCATCGGACAAGGCAAGCTCGTCGGTATCTCATCGTTGAACGAATCTCAGGAAGGCCATCAAGACCGCCCCTACAGCTCCGACATCTTCGTCAGGGAAAGTTCGACCAGCTTGCGGACCTGGGCCTTGTAGTCCGGATTGCTGCTGCCTATGTGGCGGTTGGCGATCACGCAGCAGACCGTTCCGGCGTTGTGGCCGAGGTGGGCGGCGATTCCCGCCACAGCCGAGCCTTCCATCTCGAAATTGGTGATGCGGTGTCCGTCGAATGAGAAGCTCTCGAATCTGTCAACCATATCCGGCATCGCGAGACCCATACGGAGCACACGCCCCTGAGGGCCGTAGAAACCGGATGCGGCGATGGTCATACCTTTGATTGTGCTGTCAGCGAACTTGTCGATGAGTTTGGGGCTGGCCTTCACGAAATACGGATCCGGGAGATGCTTCGCCCAGCCGACGTGCTTCTTGAACGCCTCCTCGATTTCCGGCATCGCGATTTTGTCGCGGTCCGCGTACCAGTTGAGAAGACCGTCGCAGCCGACCGAAATGTGCGAGAAAATGAATGAGCCGAGCGGAATGTCGGGCTGTATCGCGCCGCAGGTCCCGATTCGGAGAATGTTCAGGGAACGCTTGTTTTCCTTGATTTCGCGGGTCTTGAAGTCGATGTTGGCGAGCGCGTCGAGTTCATTCATCACGATGTCGATGTTGTCGCAGCCTATGCCCGTGGAGACCACGGTGATTCGCTTGCCGTTGAATTTGCCGGTGGTCGTCACGAACTCCCTCGAAGAGTGGCGGAATTCAATGTCGGAGAGATACTCCGCAACCATGTCGACACGTCCCGGATCTCCGACAAGTATCACGTTGTCCGCGAGTTCCTCGGGTTTGAGATGAAGATGGAAAACGGAGCCGTCCCCGTTTATTATAAGTTCTGATGCTGCTATCATACCGTTATATTTTTAGTGTATTTATTAAGTAATCCTTCAAAAATCTCCACCAATTTATTTTTTAACGCTTACTTATTAAAGTCTATCACGCAAAAGTAGCAAATTTTTCGTAATTTCGCAGCGCTCCGGCGGACGGCCGCTGAAACGGCAAACGACAACCGGGGATGGCAAACAGACGGAAACAGACGGAAACAGACGGAAACAGACGGAAACAGACACCAAGCAGACACCAAACAGACGGCAAGGCGATAACAATAGGAATCATTTCAAAACAGTTTCTACCATTATGTGGCAAAGGATTCAAACCCTATATCTTACGATTGCGACGGCTCTTCTCGCATCGATGTTTTTCTGCAAGTTCGCGACCATAGTCGGTCCCGACGGAGCTGAAGAGACCATAAAATATTTCGAGAAAGTCCCCTACCTCGCGCTCCTGATCATGGCGGTCGCCGGAAACGCGTTCTCGCTGTTCGCGTTCAAGATAAGGGTGCCGCAGATGAGGGTGGCGACATTGTCGGCGATACTCCTGTTTGCGTTTCAGACCTGGATAATCGTGGATGTCGTGCGCGGATGGAACGGGATGGTGTTCTCCGTGACGGCGCTCTTCCCTCTCGTCGCTATGGTTCTCGACATCCTCGCCGCCCGCAGCATCATGCTCGATGAGGCGATGGTGCAGTCCGCCTCACGCCTCCGCGCCTACAAGCGCAGACACAAAAACTGACAGAATCCCCGAAAAGCAAGGCGGACAACGCAGCAGACCGCTTTTTAGTCCCCCCCCTCAGGAAAATCTTGCAAGCACAGTCTTCTCGTAGGTCTTGGTGACCGGAATCGGCTGAATCTCCCCCCGGTCGAGTTCGAGGACGAAAGAGTCGCCTTCCTTGCGGAGCACGCGGACATGCTCGGTGTTCACGACATATTTCCTGTGACAGCGGACGAGCGTGCTGTCCCTGAATGTCTCCTCGACGGTCTTGAGACGACAGCGCAGCATATACTGTTTAATTTCCCCGTTCCCGTCGTCATACCACACCCGGATGTAGTTGTCGTCAGATTCGATGAAATAGAGATTGCTGCGGCTCACTGAAAATTTCAGTGTCCCCCCGATGTCGAAAAGGGTGATTTTCTGCCCGTCGGACTCGGACTCCGGTTCATCGGTCACTACATTGCTGTAGTTCATCAGGCGGATGATTTTCTCCTTCTCGACGAGCGCGAAATACAGGGACGAGATTATGTATGGCACGGCCAGGGATATGAATCCGTAGAGCAGGGACTTCAGGAAGACTTCATACGCCCCCGTTTCTTCCGGGACCTCGGAAATCAGCACCGTCACACCGGTGTATATCCCGCAGAGAACGACGATTTCCCCGACACACCAGAGGGCGTAGTGCCATATCTTCATTTCAAAGAGATGTTTCGTCCTGTACATCACTGTCCTGCTGACAATCAGAACGATGACGCAGATGATGAAGAAGAGCAGAGTGTAGAGGAAACGGGATGAATAACCGAGTTCGAACCACGCGGTCTTGGAAAAAGGGACATAGAGGTTCATGAACACCACGGCAAACAGCACAGAAAATGTCATCTGGCCGACAAGCTGGAATTTGTCCAGCAGATAGCGTGGAAGCTTCTTATTCATACCCCCAAAGTTTCTGTGGTTCACAAACACGCTGCAAATATAGCCATTCCAAAAAATCCGGCAAAAACGGAGGGTCTGCGGAGTATGAATATTTTTTGAGTATATTTGCCCCGTATGACAGAAAAATCGGATATATAGAGACAGAAAAATCGGATATATAGAGTCAGAAAATCGGGTATATGGATACGGAAAATCGGGTATATATGTACGGAAAATCTGATGTATTATGGACAATAAAACAGGGTATATATGGAAAAGAGAGTCGTAATAACCGGAATGGGGATAGTTTCGCCGACAGGAAATGACGTGAACACATATTGGGACAACCTGAAGAATGGCAGGAACGGAATCAAGAAACTTACGAGGTTCTCCACAGAAGGCCTGTCAGCCTCCGTGGCGGGGGAAATAACCGACTTCAACCCGGCGGATTTCGGAATCGAGCCGGCGTTCACGAGGAAGCAGGATTTGTTTTCAGTCTATGCCGTGGCTGCGGCGAAACAGGCCATGGACCAGTCCGGACTTGACTCGGGCGAAGGAGGGAACATCGACCCTTTCAGGCTCGGAGTCTATGTCGGCTCCGGAATAGGAGGCTATCCTGCGACCTACCGGGAAGTCGAGAAGATGATTACAAGCGGTCCGAAATGGATTTCTCCGCTGTATGTGCCGACAATGATCCCCAACATAGCGTCCGGGAACATCGCCATACGCCACCATGCCAACGGCCCGTGCCTGCCCGTGGTGACGGCCTGCGCAACGGCGACGCACTCAATCGGAGAGGCCTACAGGGCGATACGCCACGGCTATGCTGACGCAATCATCGCAGGAGGCACCGAGTCTCCGCTCATTCCGATGTCAGTTGCGGCTTTCGCCAACGCGAAGGCTCTCACCGGAGCCGGAGACCCCGACTACGCCTGTCTGCCGTTCAACGCGAACAGGTCGGGATTCGTGCTTGCGGAAGGGGCAGGAGTGCTTGTGCTTGAGGAATATGAACACGCCAGAGCGAGGGGTGCGGAAATTCTCGGTGAAATCTGCGGCTACGGCAACACCTGTGACGGCTACCACATCACTGCGCCGCGTCCTGACGGACTCACTCAGTCCAAGGCCGTGGAGTGGGCGCTTTCGGAGGCCGGCTACCGCGCCGGAACAGACAATCTCTACATCAACGCCCACGGCACGGGCACACAGCTCAACGACAGCTGCGAAACCAAGGCGTTCAAGATGGCTCTCGGAGAGGACGAGGCAAGACGCGCGCACATCTCTTCGACGAAGTCGATGACGGGTCATCCGCTCGGAGCGGCAGGCGGATTCGAGGCGATTGCCTCTGTGCTTGCGCTCAGGGACGGAATCGTGCCGCCGACCATCAATCTCGACACACCGGATCCGGAGTGCGATCTCGACTACACACCGAATGTCGCCGTAGAGACTCCTCTCACAATTGCCATTTCGGATTCGCTGGGCTTCGGAGGGCACAACGCCTGCATCGCATTCAGACGGATTGTCTGAGAGGCGG
>CAVDEO010000028.1:2181-22361 GCA_963607915.1 bacterium | reverse complement strand
AAGAGGAGATTTCCTCCGACACCGGGGATTTTTAAAAACGGACATATATCCGGAAGACATAGACACGGAAGACATATATTCAAAAGATATCAACTCGGAAAATATGGATTCGGAAGACATTGATACGAAAGACAGATGAAACAATACGGAAAAATCAGGGCGGTAATCAGCGGCGGCGGCACGGGCGGACACATATTCCCGGCGCTCTCCATCGCCAACTGTCTCAGGGCGCTCAACCCGGAGACGGAAATCCTGTTCGTGGGCGCGGAAGGCAGGATGGAGATGAGCAAGGTTCCGGAAGCGGGCTACAGGATTGAGGCTCTGCCGATTGCAGGACTTCAGAGGAAGATTCTGAGCCTCGACAACCTGAAGCTGCCTTTCAAAGTGCTCAAGAGCGTCTGCAAGGCGAAGCGCATCGTCCGGGAGTTCCGTCCCGACATCGCAATCGGAGTCGGGGGCTATGCCAGCGCTCCCCTGCTCTGGGCGGCGCAGAGGATGGGCGTTCCGACCCTGATTCAGGAACAGAACGGCTTTGCGGGACTCACCAACAGGATTCTCGGGAAGAAGGCCCGGAGCATCTGCGTGGCCTACGAGGGGATGGAAAGGTTCTTCCCCGCCGACAGGATTGTCAAGACCGGCAACCCCATACGCAGCACCATGCGGCCGGCGACCCCCGAGATGAAGGAGGAGGGGCTGAAGTTCTACCGTCTCAGTCCGGAGCGCAGACACCTGCTCATCATCGGGGGCAGTCTCGGAAGCGGGACTCTGAACCGCTCGGTGACGGAGTGGATTTCGGCGGGATGTCCCGGAGGGGAGAATCTCGAAGTGCTGTGGCAGTGCGGGAAATATTACAAGAAGAGCGTGGATGAGTTCATGAGGAAGGCGGCCGCGGAAGGACTCGGAGGAAGCGCGCTTGCGGGAGTGCGCCCGATGGATTTCATAGGGAGGATGGATCTGGCCTACGCGGTGGCGGACGCGGTGGTGTCACGCTCGGGGGCGAGCTCGGTTTCCGAGCTGTGCGCCTGCGGAAAGGCGGCGATATTCGTGCCTTCGCCCAATGTGGCGGAAGACCACCAGACGCACAATGCGATGGCGCTGGTCAGCAGGGGTGCCGGACTGATCGTGAAAGACAGCGAGGCTCCGGAGAAACTCATGGCGGCAGCCTGCGCGCTGCTCGGAGACCGGCGGAAGATTGAGGAGATGGAAGGCAACGCCCTGAAGCTCGCTCTTCCGGATGCGGCGCAAAGCATCGCCGACGAGATTTACAGGATAGTCGGCGAGAAAGACTCCCGCAAGACAAAGTGAACACACGGGCGACAGATACGGACTGACGGGTACGACAGTAAACACGGTCATATGACAAGCAAAGAACGGCATATATGAACAGTTACAAGAACATATATTTCCTCGGAATCGGAGGCATAGGAATGTCGGCGATTGCGAGATATTTCAAATTCAAGGGACTGAATGTCAGCGGATACGACAGAACCGAATCCGAACTGACGGACAGGCTCGTCTCGGAAGGCATCCCGGTGCACTACGAGGACGACACGGACTTCATCCCGAAGGACACGGAGAATACGCTCGTGGTCTACACCCCGGCCATCCCGGAAGAACTCGGGGAACTTGTCTATGTGCGGGAGCACGGCTACACGCTGCTCAAACGCTCAAAGGCGCTCGGGGAAATCGCAAGAGGGCAGCACTGTCTCGCCGTCGCGGGAACCCACGGAAAGACCACGACCAGCACACTGCTCGCCCACATCTTCACGGACAGCGGTGAGGGCTGCTCGGCATTCCTCGGCGGGATATCCAAGAACTACGACACCAACCTGCTTGTCAGCCACAACCCCGTGATTGTCGCTGAGGCCGACGAGTTTGACCGGTCTTTCCTCCAGCTTTTCCCGGAAATCGCCGTCATCACGGCCATGGATGCGGACCATCTGGACATCTACGGCGACCTCAGCCACGTACGCGAGGCCTTCAGGGCATTCGCATCCCAGGTCAGCGGCACGCTGATAACAAAGCTCGGGCTCGACATCACCCCGGAACACACGAAAGCGAAGATTCTGCGCTATTCCTACAACGACCCGCGTGCGGACTTCTATGCAGACAGGCTGCGCAAGGACGGCTGCGGCCACTTCACCTTCGACCTGCACCATCCGGGAGGAATCATAAAGGACTGCCGGGTCGGAGTTCCGGGGTGGGTGAACGTCGAAAACGCCGTTGCGGCATCTGCCATCGCGCTCAGCTACGGCATTCCGCCAGAGGCTGTCAGGCACGCCCTCGGCACCTTCCACGGCGTGAAGCGCCGCTTCGACATACATGTGAACCGCCCGGGCTGCACATACATCGACGACTATGCGCATCATCCGAACGAAATCAGCAGCGCAATCAGCTCAATACGCGAGATGTTCCCGGGGAGACGGCTCACCGCAGTCTTCCAGCCCCACCTCTACACAAGGACACGCGATTTTGCCGAAGACTTCGCCAAGGCCCTCAGCGCGGCGGACAAGCTCATCCTGCTTGACATCTACCCCGCCCGTGAAGAGCCCATCCCGGGCGTGACTTCCCGAATCATCTTCGACAAGGTGACTGTTCCGGAGAAGGTTCTGCTGAAAAAGGAGATGCTTATGGACTGCCTCAAGGATGAAAAAAACGATGGAAAGATTGACGTTCTCGTGACCTTCGGAGCGGGAAACATCGACCGCTTCATCCCGGAAATCACCAATCTTCTCATTGACTGACAGCCGTTCCTCCGGAAGCCTTTCCGAGCCGGAGACAGCCCGAAACTTCACGCCATACGATATGAACAAGACACTTGCAAACATACTCCTCTGCGTCACGGCGGCCCTCGCGGTCGCGGCGGTCTGTGTGCTCTACATCTTCGGGGCGCGCAGACAGGCCTCACTTGAGTGCCGTGGCGTGGAGGTGACCGTGAAGGACAGTTCGGTGAACAGGTTCGTCAGCGGAGATGACGTGAAACGGATTCTCGCCGCAGGCTACGGCAGTTTCAACGGGGTGTTCGCGGACAGTCTCGACCTCGCCGCGATGGAGAGGCTGATTGAGGGCAAAAGCGTGATACGGAACTGCGAAGCCTATGTCACGAGAGACGGCCTGCTGAATGTCGAAGTCACGCAGAGGACTCCCACGGTGCGGTTTCAGAACTCGTCGAACGGATGGTATGCCGATGCTGACGGATATATATTCCCGCTCCAGAGGAGTCACACCTCGATGGTTCCGGTGGTCGACGGGGATTTCCCGGTGAGCGTGGAGCGCGGATTCAAGGGCCGCCTCGAAAACCCGGAGCAGAGGGAATGGCTGATGAGGGTCGTGGGGATGGTCGAGTACATGAACTCCAAGGGCTGGGGGAACAGGATTTCACAGATTCATGTCTCGGGAAACGGTGAAATCAGTCTCATTCCGACAGAAGGCAGGGAACGCTTCGTCTTCGGACAGCCGGTGAAGATTCCGGGCAAATTCGCGAAGATGGAGAAATATTACCGGATGATTCTCCCGCTGGAGAAGAACTACGGGGAGATAGATCTGAGGTTCGACGGACAGATTGTGTGTCGATGACGGACACCGCTGAACGGACATATTTATTGAAATATATTGAAACATAAGGATATACATATTGGAACATAAGGATATATATTGAAACATAAGGATATATATTGAAACATAAGGATATATATTGGAATATAAGGACACGGACATATTGGGAATATTTAAAGCTCAGGGTATATGGAAGACAGGTATATAGTTGCGATTGACCTCGGCACGTTCAAGATTGGGCTCGCCGTGGCCTGTGTCAGCGGCAACAACACGAGAATCGTCTATTACAAGGAAACTCCGGCGAACGGTATGCGGAGCAGCAGGATTCTCAACGAGAACAAGGTCGCCCAGCCGCTCAAGGAGGCCATAAGCGACGCGGAGGACATTCTGGGAATCAAGATTACGGGGGCGGTGCTCGGAATGCCGCGCTTCTATGTGAGGACGGAAGAAAATTCCGCCACGATAGAGCGGGAGGAGGACAGCTACATCTCACAGGAGGAAATCGAGGACCTGAAGAACTTCGCGCAGGACAGCTACCCGATTGACGATCCGGAGCACGAGACCGTCTATGGGGCGATTGCGCAGTCTTTCTCGACGGAAGAGGAGTTCCAGCTCATCGAAGACGATGTCATCGGGATGTCAGGAAGGCGGCTTGAGGGCAATTTCAAGGTGTTCATCGGCAACAAGTCGTCCCTCGACAGGATTGACCGGGTCATGAAGACGGCCGGAATCGTCGCGATGAAAAAATATTTCGTGCCTCAACTCACGGCCGCCGCGACTCTGTTCCCGTCAGAAATGGAGAACGGGGTGGCGCTGATTGATTTTGGCGGAGGATGTACCTCATTGTCAATCTATTACAAGAATGTGCTGCGCTATTATTCGTCAATTCCGTTCGGCGGGATGAATGTGACGAAGGACATACAGATGGAAAGCAAGACGAAACTCTCGCTCGCCGAGAACATAAAGCTCGCCTACGGGGCGTGCATGCCGGAGAAGCTGCAGAACCTGAGCGAAAAGCAGCTGCTGCTCAAGAGCGGGAACGGAGAGGCGGACAAGAGGCTGACGGTGAAGTATCTGTCTGAAATCATCACCTCGCGCGAGGAGGAAATCATGATGGCGATGCTCTACGAAATCGGCCGGAGCAAATTCGCCGACAGGCTTCAGAACGGAATCGTGATAACTGGAGGCGGGGCCCAGATGACCAATCTCGCGAATTTCATCACCGAACTGTCGGGCTATGCCGTGCGTGTCGGACGGCCGAACTTCCGTGGAGTGTTCAACTGCTGCACGGGGCTGAACAGCCCTTCGGCCGGAACGGCGGTGGGTCTCGTGATGGCCGCCAGGGAACTCGGAGCGGGCTGCGCCTTCAGCAAGGAGAGCGCGGCTGCGGAGAGTGTGGCAGGTACGTCCGGCGACGGCGGAGAGCCGACCGAACTTGAGCATGAGACCGGGACTCTGCCGGGGATGGCGACGGAAGATGAGATTGCCGAAAAGAAGAAGAAAGAGGAGGAGAAGATGAGAAAGGCAATGGAGAAGCAGGAACAGAACGCACGCCGCAGACCGAACAAGTTGAAGGTTTTATGGGACAATGCGAAGAGGATGTCCCGCGACATCGGGGAAGGTTTCGGAAAGGAAAGCGGCCGACTTCTCGACATCGTGAACAATGAAGATGAACAGGAATAGGCGGGGTACGGAAACCCGTGGAAATCGGACTAAAGGAGAATAGGTTATGAACGGCAGATCAATCATTGAAGACGGCGCGTTCGGTGTCGTGCCGACAAACTGGAAGAGAACGGAATCGACGATAAAGGTCGTGGGAGTCGGCGGAGGCGGATGCAACGCCGTGAATTACATGGCGGAACAGGGAATCGACGGATGCACGTTCATCGTCTGCAACACCGACTCGCAGGCTCTGAAGAACAGCAATGTCGCATGCAAGATTCAGCTCGGGGAAGGACTCGGAGCGGGCACCGACCCGGTGGCGGGAAGGAATGCCGCGATAGAGTCCGAAAAGGAGATTGAGGAAATCATCTTCTCCGACCTTCCGGTAAGGCAGGGGATGCTGTTCATCACCGCAGGGATGGGAGGCGGAACCGGGACCGGAGCGGCTCCTGTCATAGCCGCGATGTCGAAAAAACGCGGAATCCTCACCGTCGGAGTCGTGACCATCCCGTTCAGGAACGAGGGCAACGAGTCCATGACCAAGGCGCTTGACGGCATCATGGAGATGGAGAAGAATGTTGACAGCCTGCTCATCATCGACAACGAGAAACTCTACGCAAACTATCCCAAGATGCTGGCTCACGAAGCCTTCCCGAAGGCCGACGAAGTGCTCTGCACCGCCGTCAAGGGCATAATCGAAATCATCACCGCGAACGGGCACATCAATGTCGATTTCAGGGATGTGAAAAGGATGATGACAGGCAGCGGGATGGCACTGATGGGAATGGGTGTCGGAACGGGAGAGAACCGTCTGCAGGATGCTGTGAGCGGAGCCTTCGAGTCTCCCCTGCTGAACAACCACGACCTCAAGACGGCGAAGAACGTGCTGCTGAACATCACCATAGGACACAACGAGCATGGCGTGAGCATGGAGGAGCTCAGCAGAATCGACAGCATAATCACGGAGTACATAGGCGAAGCCAACCGTTTCAAGAAGGGAATCGTCTGGGACTATTCAGAGGAGTTCGGCGACCGTGTGGAAATCACGGCCATCGCCACCGGCTTCCGGATGGACTGGGAGGGGCTTTCCGGAGACAACGGCAATCTGATTGTGATTCCGCCTGATTTTGAATACATCCCCGTGTCTTCGGATGAAGCGGAGATGTCAGCTCCCGACGAGCCGCGCAGTTTCAAGATAGGCTTCACGACAAGCGAGGTCAAGCGCCCCGAGGATTTCTGCAAGGGTCCGAAGCCGGCTCTGCTTGTGGATGACACTCAGGACCGCAGCGAACTCGAGAACACGGCGTCAATCCGCCGCATCCCCCAAAGCGGCCGCTAAGCGGCTTGAGACCAAGCGGCCGGAAACGGTTTGAGGCGGAGGCGGCCGCTAAGCGTGGCTTGAGGCCGAAACCTGCACGCGGTTTCAGAACGGCTGCATCGGAGAGGCGAGAGCCTCGCTGAGCTGGGTGTCGTAGCGGAGCCGGATTCGCACACCGGCCTTCTGACCGTGGTAGCGGACGGTGAGCTCCTCTTCGATGAACGGCACGATTTCGTCTTTCTTGAGGCGGATGAACTGCTCCTTGTCCATGTCAAGCAGCTTGTCGATGGCTTCGAGTTGTCCGGTCACTCCGTCTGAAAGACCGTCCTTCTCAAGTTCCTTCTTCATCTGGTCGAAGAGAGTCTTCGCGCTGCTGCGGTAATCGAAAGTCTGCGTCTTCGCGAAATTGACGAAATCATCGAATTCCGCGTCCGTAAGGCGGAAACTGTCCGGCCCGGGGATGCTGTCATGGGTCTTGACGAACTCAAGCGCAAAGCGGTCTATGATTCCGTACAGCACGAGCGAATAGACCAGACGGCTGTAGTTCGGAGCCGCGAGCTCGACATCCGGGGTGATTCCGCCGCCGTCGCGGACAATCCTTCCGCCCGCAGTCCTGAACTCATTCGTCAGGGAATCCGGAATCTGTCCGACGCTGCCGTCCTCATTGCGGTGGCTGTAGTCGATTGCCTGCACGCAACGCCCGGAAGGGGTGTAGTATTTGGCCGTGGTGACCTTGAGCTGACCGTTGTATGCCACCGGACGGATGGACTGCACAAGTCCCTTCCCGAAACTGCGGCGGCCCATCACCGTGGCGCGGTCGAGGTCCTGAAGCGCCCCCGTGACAATCTCCGAAGATGAGGCCGAGTTGGAGTCAATCAGGACTATGATGGGAATCTCCGTGTCAATCGGCTCCGTGGTCGTCCGGTACTCCTTCGTGTCCTCCGCCTTGCCCTTAGAGCTCACGACTAGCGAACCTTTGGGGACAAAGAGGCTCACGATGTTGATGGCCTCTGACATCAGTCCTCCCCCGTTTCCACGGAGGTCGAGCACCAGACGCTGCATCCCCTGTTCCTTGAGCTTGAAATAGGCGGCGCGGATTTCAGACGAAACATTCTCGGTGAAGCCGCTCTGGAGTATGTAACCGTCCCTGTCATTGAGCATTCCACAGTATTCCACGTCCGGGAGATGGATTCTCTCCCTCACGATTTCCACATCCCTGACCTCTCCGCTGCGGACTTTCTTCACCTTGAATTTCACCGTCGTCCCCGGCTTCCCCTTCATCTTCTCCGATGCTTCGGCGCTTTCGAGCGGACGGGTGTCCTCGCCGTTGATTTCCATAATCTCGTCACCGCACTGAAGCCCGTATTTCACCGCCGGCGAACCCTCGTAAGGCTCGTTTATGATGACATATTCCCCCTTTTTCTTGTGGATTATGGCCCCTATTCCGCCGTAGGTCTTGGAAATCATCATCTGGAAGTCCTCGTTTTCCTCCTCCGGCACATAGACGGTGTAGGGGTCGAGTTCCGCAAGCATCGCGTCAATCCCGGCCTTCATAATTCTGTCCACATCGAGCGTGTCCACATAGGTCATGCTCAGCTGCCGCACCACGGAATTGTGGATTTCAGTCCACTGCCCCAGCTTGAAGCCCCGGCTCTGCGCGTCCGCCCCTATGCCTGCGGCAAAAAGAAACGCCGCGGCGGCGACGGCGGAAATGATGTTTCCTGCGATATTTTTCATGGCGATATTTTTCATGGCGACATGTCTCATAGTGATATGTTTCATGGTGTTTTCAGATGTTTCGTGAAAGTTGGCAAATGGAATTGCGGACAAAGTAGGCAAATCTAAAAATATTTCTCAATAACCGTTCCATATATTTTCTTATTTTTGCGTCTCACAAATCACATCGCAGCGGCATATTGCCGATAAGAAATACGGAACATGGACATGAGGATAGTTTTTGCGACACAGAACAAGGGCAAACTGCGCGAGGCGGCGGAAATACTCGGCGAAGGATTTGAAATCCTGACACCGGAGGACTGCGGAATCGAAGGGGAGGCCGAGGAGACGGGGGCGACATTCGCGGAAAATTCGCTTCTCAAAGCCAAATATGTGAGTGACAGGATTTTCGGGGATATGGAAAACGCCGCGACGGACGGGTTCACGGCCACGGAGGGAAACGCCGCGACGGACGGAATCACGGCCACGGAGGGAAACGCGGCGACGGACGGAAACGCGGCGACGGACGGAATCGCCGCCGTCTTCGCCGATGATTCCGGGCTGGAAACCGACGCGCTCGGAGGAGAGCCGGGGATATATACGGCGCGGTATGCCGGGGACGACAAGAATTTCACGGACAACATGGACAAACTGCTCGCGAAACTCGCGGAAGCCGGTGCGGAGAGGCCGGAGGAACGCTCGGCGCGGTTCCGCTGTACGGTGACGCTGATTTTCAGGAACGGGGACAGCTTCCGGTACGAGGGCTTCCTTGAGGGGCACATCGCGGCATCGAAGGCGGGGAGCGGGGGCTTCGGCTATGATCCGGTCTTCATCCCTTCCGACAGCGAGCTTTCCGCCCTCGCGTCCGCAGGGCTTCCGGAGCGGGAAATCGCGGACTTCCGCGGGAAGACCCTCGCGGAGATTCCGGAACAGCTGAAAAACCTCATATCGCACCGCTACAAGGCGCTCCTTCCGATGAGCGGGGCATTGCGGAACATCAGATGAAACAGTCGGTTGAATTCATCCTTCTCCATTCCACGAAATATGGAGACAATTCCCTCGTGCTGCACACCCTGAGCCGGGAATACGGCCGGAAAAGCCTGTTCCTGCGTTCAGTCTCGTCGGCATCCTCGCTCGCCGGCGCTGCGGGACGGGCGACGCGCAGGGGCGGGACGCGGGCTGCGGTGACGGGGCTTGTCAGCCCGCTCAACATCATCGAGGCGGAGGTCGCGGTCAATCCGGTTTCAAGCTCGGCGATGATGACTGTCAGCGGCCTTTCGGCATCATATCCGCTCAACGGTCTGCGAGGCAATCTCTACAAGTCAAGCATCTCGATGTTCATCGCCGAAGTCCTGTTCCGCACCCTGCGCGAGGGAGCGAACGAGGAGGGTCTCTACGACTGGTGCGTGGGAAAAATCCTCCTCCTGGATGCCATCGGGGGGAATTTCAACAATTTCCACCTGCTGTTTCTCCTCGAACTGACAGCCGCGCTCGGCTTCCGCCCGGAGTTCGGGGATATGGAGGCATTTGTCAGCGCAGAAAACTCCGCCCTCGCGGCAAGCCTGATGCGGCTGCCCTTTGAGGAGGCGATGCTCGTCCCGATGACGGGAGCCATCCGCTCATCTCTCATCGAATCTTTCCTCGCCTACATCGAAAGCCACCTCGAATACCCGCTGAACATCCGCTCCGCCGCCGTCCTCAAGGATTTGTTTTAGGCAGTCCTTACAGCTTCATCATCAGAAGATCCGTGTAGGTCTTGTCGCCGGCCGCATAGCCGCTGTAGGACGAACCGTCGAAAAGCAGGAATTTGTAGCCGTTCACAGGGAACTCGGAACCCTCCTTTGCACGGAAATGCACATAGCCGTCGCTTCCGAAACCGAATTCGAGGGCGGAGGAACTGCCCCAGATGCCGGTGTAGAGGTTGGAGACGAAGCCGAAGACCACGGTCATATAGCTGAACTCGCCCAGATTCTGGGATTCAAGCCTTATGCAGTTCTCCTCCGGGATGAAAGTTCCGGTGATTTCAGGAGAATAGGTCTTGTAGTTGCTCAGGCCCTTGATTGACACCGTGTTTCCGCCGGTCTTGATTACATCGACCCTGAAAGCTTCGGACGAGCCGGTGCTGTCGTCGGAGGTGGTGACCGTCGCGCTCATCAGGTAAGAGCCTGTGAAATCGTCTATTGACTTGGCCTCGAAGCTGTCCGCGTGCGAGCGCATCTGCACGGTGACGCTCTTCTCCACCATGTCGCCAAGGCTGTTCCCTATCCGCACGACCATCCTGTACTCCGTCCCCTCGGCCGCGGTGTAGTGGAGGCTTACGCCCTCCTCCGAGTTCGCCGCCTCGACATATCCCGTCTCAAGCGACTTTCCGAGGACATCAAACACGCGGTCAAGGCCGTAGTATTCCTCGTAAAGGTCAAGCATATCCTTCGAAGACATCACATATTTCACCGTGGCGGCGTTTCTGACCTTCAGCTTCCAGTTCGCGGTCGTGTACGGGTCTGCTTCGCTCACGGACAGTTCGCACTCGACGAACTCGGGCAGCAGTTCGTGCTCCGGGTCGTAGGTAAAGCGCAGGGCCACGGCCGCTCCCGGCTTGCCCTCCGAGTCATAAGGCACAGCGACGAGAGTGTGGGCTCCGGCGGTTTCAGGAGTCCAGGTCTGGGTCGTTTCGGTGAAGCTGCGCACGCCCTCGGCCGTACCGAGGCATATCTGCCTGTAGATTTCATCAACCTTTTTCGAATCCGAGGCGATGTCCCCGTCCACTACGACCGCACGGCAGCTTTCAACATAGTCATTGAACTCGAAGGTGAAACGCCCCTCACCCTCATAGACGACGGACTTGAGAACCGGATCGGTGTCGTGGTCGCCGGCGAAGACAATCTTCTCCTCGCCGTAGCCGAAATAGCCCCCGTCCGGAACATAGTAAATCAGAGTCAGAGTGAAAGTCCTGTCGCCGTCCCAGGTGCAGGGGTAGCTCGAATAGAGCGAATCCTCCCCGAGGTACTGGGCAAGGTCGGAGACATAGACATAGGAGCCGCTGCTCTCGTGGTAATAGCCCATAGACTGCCCCGGAACGACGACTTTCTTGTTCTTCCAGTCCACTTTGAAGAGGAAATATGCTCCGTTGGCCCAGTCGACGAGACGGAAGATGTTGTCAGTGCCTGTCGCGACCTCCACGGGGATGCCGCTCTGCCAGCCCGTGTAGAACTGGGTGAAATAATAGGTCGCAGTCTGCTGGATCTCCTCCCCGGACTCCGTCGTGCGCATATACGGCTCCCATTCGAGAGTGAAGGATGCGCTCAAGGCAAGAAAGTCGCTGTACTTCCCGATGTAGGCCGAATCGTCTCCGAGCTGCGCGTCACGGCCGACAATGGCGAGGGAAGCCTCCACGGACGAGCCGAGCACCACGCCCGACATATTCACCTTGACGGGAATCTCCACGCTGTACTGCCCGTCAGGGATGGTCACGGTGTCCTTCACTGAGAACAGGTCGGCGTTGCGGCCGCTCTTCTGGAGCACCACGCGGTAGGTCCCCCTGTTGCCGTGCCTTGCGAGAGTCACGGCAATTGTCCCTTCCTGCGTCCCCTGCGCGAACTCCTTGGTCATGCTGGTCTGCACGAAATGGATTTCCTTGTCGTCGTCGGCATTCGAAGTCGCAATCACCCCGAGCTGCTCCTGCGAACAGGAAACTGACGCGAGAGCCGCAAGAAGCGTGAACAATATGATTATGATATTTCTTTTCATCGGAATATGTTCCTTTATATATCTATGATTCTGATGAGGTTACAGAGGGTTCTGATCCTCCTCGTTTATGTTCGGGTTGTTGTTGATTTCGTCCTGCGGGATGGTCATCACCCACTCGTAGTTCTCCGGATCGGTGAGCACGACTCCGTTGCTCGCCATCGTGGTCAGGCACTCGTCCGCGAATCCGTCGGTGGACTTGCGGTCGATTCCCTGTCCGAGACGGCGCACGTCGGTGACGCGTCCGAACTCGCCCCAGAGCTCGATTCTCTTCTGGACGAGAATCTCCTCAAGCAGCGAACCGGTCCAGGAGTTCGTGGTCGCGCCGAGCAGGAGACCGGACTTGGACGAAGCGTCGTAGCCGGCCGAGCGCTTCTGCATCACGGCGTTGAGATAACCCACCGCCTTGTCGTGATTCCCGAGCCTGAGGGCCGCCTCCGCCGCGTCGAAATAGATTTCCTCCACCCTCATATAGATGTAGTCGCCGAGCCAGGCCGCCACATTAGAGAAGTGGAACTTGTCCGAAACATACGGGGCCTCCCTGTCGTCGGGATTCCACCAGCGCAGGCGGATGTCGTTGCCGCGCATCTGCTTGTAGAGAGTGGAACTGATGAGCTTCGGAGCTGACTGGGCGTATGCGCCGTCCGTATTGTCCATATGGGTGAAGAATCCGGCATAGCCTCCGGCCTGTTCGGTGTTCTCGATTCCAGCGCCCCACATCACATTGGCGGCCGAAATGGAGTTCATCCCGTTCATAAGTTCGGACTCCCCTCCTATCGTATATTCCTTCGATTCGATTATCCTCTCCGCCGCTTTCAGCGCTGTTTCCCAATCGCCTTCGGCAAGGGCCACGCGGGTCTTGATTCCGAGGGCCACATTCAGGGTTATGTGCGACTTGTTCCCCTTGAGAGCCGAGCCGTCGCCCTTTTCGAGCAATTCAAGCGCCTTGTCGAGGTCGGAGTCAATCTGCCTGAACACAGTTTCGAGCTTCTCGCGCGGGCCGCCCGTGAAGTCCTTGTAGGTCGGCTTGGTGTAAATCGGAACTCCCGGATCCTGCCAGCGGTACTTGTCCTGAAGCGCGCTGTACGGCGGACGGGCATACCAGTTGGCGAGATTGAAGTAGGACAGCGCCCTTATCGCGTATGCGCTGCCGAAGACATAGGCCCTGTCCTCGTCCGAACCGGCCATTGTCTCCTCGGCCGAAAGCAGGTAGTTGGCGTTGGAAATCCAGGTGTAGTTGGCGTTCCACACGTCGTAGGAACGGAAGGAGTCGGAGCTGTAGTAGGCCTTGATGTTGTAGCAGTGGTCGAACCAGAACCATCCGTTGCCCTGTCCCTGCATTATGAAGTCATCCCCCATGGCCTCGAGCGCGATGTTGTAGGCGGAGATTCCGAAACACTGGTGGGTGTTCCCTCCGGTTGACCATCCGGCGGTCCACATCGTGCTGTAGATGCCGTCCACTATGGAAACTGCGGAAGACGCGTTCTTGAGCAGGTCGTTGCCTGAACCCGAGTCCGTCGGTTCGAACTCGAGGTTGCAGGAGACTGCGCAGAGCGCCGCCGCAGAGAATATGCCTATGAATCTGTTTTTCATCCTGATACCTTCGAAAATCTTGTTCTTCATCACTGATTCCTCCTAAAAGTTTATGTCAAGACCGAGCGCGAACACCCGTGAAGGAGAATATGTATATGACACCGTCCCCGCGAAGTTATACTGCGGATCCATTCCGTCGAGGTGGCTGAACAGCGCGAGGTTGTCCGCCGTGAAGAAAATCCTGAAAGACTTGATTTTCGCCCTCTGCGTCACGGAGTTCGGGATTGTGTAGCCGAGAGTGATGTTCTTTATGGCGAAGTAGGACGCATCAATCAGGGACTCTCCCACCGTGCTGTGGCTTCCTCCGATTTCGACCATCGGGACATCCGTGATGTCGCCCGGCTGCCGCCATCTGCGCAGCTTGTTCCTGTGCCAGTTGTTTCCGGCGTAGGTGACGTTCATCGCCCCGTCGTAAAGGCTGTCGAGAATCTTTCCCCCCACGGAATAAGTGGTCAGGAACGAGAAGTCGAAATTCTTGAATATGACGAAATTCGATGCAAAACTCCCGGAGAACAGGGCCTGACGGCTGCCATAGTAATATTTGCTCATCGAAGCGAGTCCCACATTGTCGGTCACATACTCGTCGCATTTCTCGGTGGTCGTCGCCCCGCTCTCGTCCACGGCGTAGCGGTAGTAGGCATAGTAGAGCTGTTTCCCCGTCTCAGGTGAGACTCCGGCGGACTTCGACATATAGAAAGTATATATCGGCTTGCCGACTTCTATCACCATACTCCCGTAATTTATCACATTCTGTGACGAAGTGAGCGCCGTGACCTTGTTCCTGTTGAGCGAAACCATCGCCGTAGCGTCCCAGTGGAAATTCTCCCGATCGAAAATCACTCCCCTGAACGAAGCCTCGAAACCGTTGTTCACCATAGCGCCGACATTGTCGTCGTAGCCGGAGAAACCGGAGGAGATGGCGAGAGGGTTGTTCAGAAGCATGTCGCGGGTGTGGCGGTTGTAGTATTCTATGGTCGTCGTCAGCCGGCCTCCGAAAAGGCTCGCCTCGATTCCCGTGTTCAGGTTGCCGTTCTTCTCCCAGGTCACGAGACGGTTCTCGATTGAGGTGGCGGTTGCTCCCGGACGGGTGCCGTTCGGCCAGCCGTAGCTGAAGAGACCCTGCCAGGCGTAGTAGGAGCCGAGGTTGTCGTTGCCCTGCACGCCGTAGGAAACCTTCGCCGTGAGATTGTTCAGCCACGATGACGTACCCGCCATGAAATCCTCGTTGGTGACCCTCCACGAAGCGCCCACGGACCAGAAATTGCCCCAGCGGTTGTCCTTGTAGAAGCGGGACGAACCGTCGGTACGCCAGGACGCGTCGAAGTAGTATTTGTCGGCGTAGCCGTAGTTCACGCGGGCGAGAACCGACTCGATGGCGTAGTCGAGGGAGTGGGAGGTGTTGGTGATGGTCGTCACTGCGGATCCGAGTTCGTCGATGCCGGCGACTATGCCGCTCTTCGCCGCTGCGGCGTAGTTGTAGTTGTAGCGGTAGTACTCGTGGCCGGCGAGAATGTCAATCGAATGCTCGCCGAAATCCTTCTTCCATGTGAGCAGTTCGTTCAGGGTGTAGCTGAGCGTCCTCGTATTGATTTTTGAGACCGAGCCGCCCTGATCCTTGGCGTTGCCGTGATACTTGTCGTTCACTCCAGTCCTGCCGTAGTCGGTGAAGTCGAGTCCGAAATTCACCGTGAGGTTCAGTCCGTAGAGAGGAGAGTCCTTGCGCGTCGTCCCGAACTTGGCGAAAGTCCTTGCGGACACGGAGTTGCGCTTGTAGTAGGCTTTGTTGTTGTAAAGCTCCGCCTTGGAGTTGAAACCCTGAGCGGTGACGCGGTTGGCGTAGCCGTTGTCATCGACGGAACCATATTCGTACTGAAGTCCTCCGTTCCCGTCAAGTACATTGTTTCCGTCCATATCCTTGAGATAGACAGGATAGACCGGTGCCATGAACTGGGCCGTGTACCACACGTTCGAAGTGGAGGAGCCGCTCGCGTCCTGGAAATCCGAAACGGAATGCGCGAGGTTGGCGCTCATCCCGAGCTTGAACCAGTCTGTGGCCTGCACGTCGCCGCTTATCCTGCCCGTGAAACGGTCGAAGTCGGTGTTCTGCAGAGTGCCGTTCTCCTTGTAGTAGCCCATAGAATAGAGGTAGCTCGTCTTCTCCGTGCCGCCGCTCACAGAAAGGATGTGCTCGGTGCGGAAAGCCTTGTTGTTGGAGATTTCGTCCATCCAGTTCTCGTTCCACGCGGCCTGCGCGTCAGACTTCACCTTGCCGGTGGACCGGTCTATGAGGGTGTCCCAAGTGTAGTTCTTGTACGGGTTGTAGTATTCCGGATTCTTGAGTCCTCCGATTGTCTCGGCGAGATGGGACGCGGCATAGGCGGAGGCGCTCTCGTGGTCCATCGCCCCGCTGTCTGCGTAGCGGACGGAGTTGTAGAGGGATTCGTAGGTCAGCTCCACATATTCGTCCATCCCCACGAGATCGTAGCGCGGAAGGGCGCGGGTGGCTATGCCGAAGTTGCCCTTGTAGCTGATGTTCACCTTGTCCTGACTTCCCTTTTTCGTGGTTATGACTATGACTCCGTTCGCCCCCCTCGCTCCGTAGAGCGCTCCGGCGGACGCGTCCTTGAGGACGGTCATAGTCTCGATGTCGGCCGGGTTGATGGAACTTATCGCTCCGTCATATGGCACCCCGTCCACCACATAGAGAGGCGTGGAGGAGGCGTTCACCGAACCCACGCCGCGCACCATTATGGACGCGCCCTCGCCCGGCTGTCCTCCTCCGGAGGTCACCTGCACTCCGGCGACCGTGCCCTCGAAGGACTTGGTGATGTTTCCGACCGGACGCTTGCCGAGTTCCTCGCCCTTCACGACGCTCGCCGAACCGGTGAAGGATTCCTTTTTGGCGGTTCCGTAGGCGACGACAATCACGTCGTCAAGCACGACCGACTCGTCCTGCAGGACAAAGTCCACCACAGCGCGGCCGTTCACGGCCTGTTCGCTTTCCGCATAGCCGAGATTGGTGGCGGTCAGAACCGCATCGACAGGCACGCCGGTGAGCGTGTAATTCCCGTCAAAGTCGGTGACGGTTCCGTTTGTCGTGCCCTTGACGAACACTCCCGCGCTGATGACCGGCATTCCGTCCTTGTCGACGACCCGCCCGCTCACGCTGATTTTCTCCTGCGCCGACGCGAGTGCCGCCGGAAGGAGCACAAGCGCGAAACACAGCAATATCTGTTTGATTTTCATCATATCATTTCATTATTGTAGTTTCCCCGGAATCTGGTCTGCTGACACAGCCCTTGTCCCGGTCTTCAGAACCTGCCATTCTCAAGGGGTGCGAAATTCTCCAGAATCACAGGGCTGCCGAATTCAATCCGCGCCTTCGGCTCTCCGAAGACCGCCTTTGTCGCAGCCGTCCCCGATGCCGCCGCAGTCTCCGCGATGGCGAAGCGCGTCAGAGTGTCGCCGTTGCGCTCGGTGAAAGTCGCCAGAAGCACATATTTGGTTTGCGGAGCGAGCGGAGAACCGTCAATCCCGAAACTCAGGGAGAACGATCCTGTGAGATTCAGGATGTCTATGTTCGCCTGGGAAAGGTCTGTCCCCCTTGACTCGACGATGTCGGCGGCTTCATCGACAGAAAGCCCGCTCAAATCGTCCTGCCTGCAGAAACAGTAGCGCAGTCCGGCGAGATGGAAGGTGAGCGGATCTTCATCCTTGTCGTACACGAAGCCGAAAGTTCCGGTGAGCGAAGACGACGCCGGATTGGAGCTGCCCGTGCCGAGCAGCACTCCGGCCCAGTCATAATACCTCGCAGAGGCCTTGGTCGGCATTGAATTGACGACGAAAGTGGTGTCGTTGTCCGCATTCACCGCAAGCGTCCCGAGAGTGTAGGACGTGGCTGAACTGATGTTCGACGAATATCTCGTTGTCAACCCCTTGTCCGAGTTCACGTTTTTTATGACATCCGCACCGTAATCGCTGCCGTTGACTTTCACATATTTACGGAACAGATCCGCAGACGAGTCGAAATATGTCCTGAACGAGCGGGTGGAGGTGAGGATGGATTTGATTCCGGTGACATTCTCTCCTTTCCATTTCAGCCACAGGCTGTTGGAGGCGTTGTACACTCCGAACTCGGCAAGGAAGAGCGACTGCGTGAACCACGGCATCCCGGCAATGTCAGGGAAAGGCGCGGTGTCGTCCGCAAGAGTTTTCGTCTCGAACCTGTAAAGCGGCGTGGTCGCCTGACCGTCGGTGTTCACTCCGAAAGCGACGATGCTGTAGGACATCTCCGAATAGAGCGGAGTTTCGGTGTAGCTTGCCGTTCCGCAGCCGGCATACTGGCTTATGTACGTGCTTACGTCCATTCCGGCCTCCTCTATCGATTTGAGCAGAGCGGAAAGGTAGTAGTCCCGTATCTCATTGTCGCTCATCGCGTTGAAATAGGTCGTCGGAACGGCGAAATGCAGATAGCGGAAATCCGCCACCGCATAGATGTTGTATCGCGAATAATCCGCGCCCGTCTCCACGTGAGCCATTATGACCTGGGGGATGTCCTCGTCTTCCGGACGGGTCGTGAAAGTGAGCACGCCGTCCGCCGATTCGTTCAGGTTCTTGTCGTCGGAGAGAGCCTTGATTCTGAAGGTATATGAAGCCGAGGCCTCAAGCCCGTTGATTTCGACAGTCGTGGAACTTGTCTTCCCGCTGAACCCTCCTACGGCATACTCATAGGAATCAGCCCCGTAGACGGCTTTCCACTTGATTATGGTCTTCGACCTATAGGCCGCCACCAGTTCCGGCTCCGGAGCGTCAAGCGTCCCGACCTCCCCGGTGGTGACACGGACAGTCACGAGTTCCGACTCGCTGTACGAGCCGTTGCTCCCCGGAACTGTCTTCACGGTGAACACATAACTTGCCGAAGGTTCGAGATTCGAGAAGACGAGGCTCGTGTTCCTTGTCGTCTGTTCCTCCCCCGCGTTGAATGTATAGGCATATCCGCCCGCATCGGTCACCGCGTCCCAGGAGACGGTGAAGCCGGTGCGACCAATCTCGGTCACGATGACATCCGGCGCGGGAAGCGGTCCTGTCTGTTCCTGAAGTCCATTTTCCTTTGCGCAGGAGCTTACTGCCGCGACAATCACTGCCGCGAGCACCAATCCTTTGATATTTTTCATTTGCTGACAGTAATTTCAATTTCTTTGTAGAGTGAGCCGCCGTTGGAAACGGTGACGACGGTCTTGCCCGCAGAGAGTCCCGTGATTTCGAGAATATCCCCGAAGAGGGAAAGTTCTGCGACGGAAGAATCCGAAACGCTGTACGAAACCGTCTGAAGGGAAGGAAAATATGCCGCAAGGTCTATGCTGACGGTCTCCCCCACGGCAAGCGTCCGTCCCGGGATGTCGCCGAGAAAGTCCATATAGCGCAGAAGCGCGTAGGTGTCGAGTTTCCCCACTCCCATCTTGCCCACATATGCGGAGCTGAGCGAGCCGCTGAAAGGCGCGGCGGAGCTCAGGAGTGCGGCCTTGAGCTTGTCCGGAGTGAGTCCCTGGCGCTTCTCAGTGCCGTAATAATATGAAACCGCAAGGGCGCAGGCCCCGCTCACGTGCGGGCAGGCCATTGATGTCCCCTGCATATAGCCGTAGTCCGATTTTCCGCCTTCGCCGACTATGGTGCTGTAGACTCCGCCATACTGGCTGTCCACATATGTGTCCCCGCCCGGAGCGGAAATGTCCACCCAGGTGCCGTAGTTGGTGTAGATTGCCGCGTCACCGGCGTAGGAATGCGCCGCTACGCTCACCACATTCTCGTCCGCCGCCGGGTAGGAGTCGTAGCTGACCGCCTCGTTTCCTGCGGCGAAGATTATGATGCCGCCCTTCATCGGGCCGCTCTGGTTGCCGTTCTCGTCAACGCCGGCATATTTGATGAAGTAGTCCATCGCACGCCTCAACGCGCCGAAGGTGTTGCGCGTCCAGGTGTTCCAGCTGAGTTTCTGGGTGTAGCCCCAGCTGTTCTGGCAGATGACCGCACCGTTGTCGGCGGCGTATTTCATCGCCCTCACCGTGCCTCCTATCCCGGCTCCGGAACTGCCGCTGTCGCTGCTCCCAAGGCTCTGGAGAGTCATAATCTTCACTCCGTCCCCGTTCCCGAAACCTCCGGCGATGCCGTTCACGCCGATGCCGTTGTTGTTCACCGCCGCAATCGTCCCCGCCACGTGCGTGCCGTGGGAGAGGGTCTGCGAGGTGGTGATTATGCCGCTGTTGTCGATGAAGTTGTAGCCGTAGATGTCGTCGATGTAGCCGTTCCCGTCGTCGTCGATGCCGTTCCCTGGAATCTCGCCAGTGTTCACCCACATATTCGCGGCCAGATCTTCGTGGTCGAATTTGACTCCCTGGTCAATCACCGCCACAATCACGTCCGGATTGCCTGTGGAGAGATTCCACGCGGCCCAGACATCCGCATCCGCCCCGGCGAGACTGGTCTTGTTGAAGACCGAGCCGGTGTTGTTGTAGTGCCACTGCCTCTGCTGCGCGTCATCGCTCTCGTTGAAAGGGAAGACCGCCTTGCGGGATACCGATGCAAGGGACGATGCGGA
>CAVDEO010000028.1:0-2099 GCA_963607915.1 bacterium | reverse complement strand
ACTGCATCAAGCGGAACTGCAGAGAACGGAACTGCCGGCCCGTCGGCAAGCGTCGGGGCGATTGAGTACTCGATGCACTCCAGCGAGCCGCATCTGCGGAGCTGGCGGACAACATCCGACGAGGCGATCTTCCTGTCGAAACTTGCCACATACCAGCGGTCAAGCCCTTCGGCACGGGTCCGCTCCTCGAATTTCCCGCATTCCGGGAAAAGCCGCTCAAGGGAGAAGCGCCCGTTCTGCGCGAGAATCTCCGAAATTTCCTGTGTCCCGGCTTTCGCATCTTCTGCGGAGCCGGCGGATTTTGTGGAAGACGGCTTGATCTTGATGAGCAGCTCCCCGTTCACGATGTTCCCGATGCCCTCGTTGATGACAATCGGTCCGTTCCCGTCCGCCGTCCCGTCTTCCGCCACGCTCTCCTTGGTGCAGGCCGCCGTCACGGCAAGCGCCGCCGCGAAGAGCGGAAAAACTGATCTGTATAACTTCATATGATAAACAGTTTACTTGTCTCTTTGCTTCACCGCCTTCGCCAATCGCGGCGAAACGGCAAATTATTCAGTTTTTCAGTAAGTAAATTCAAGGTATTTCACTTCGGTCGTCAGCCCGCTGTCATCGATTCCGCTGTGGTAGCCGACCGCATAGACGACATAACTCTCCCCTTTGACCATATCCTCGTCGGAGGACAGGTCGATGATGCGGCGTCCCTTCCAAGTCTCGAAGGCGTTGTACGACTGCGTAGTGCTGATGTAGGTCTGGGCCGCATAGTCCGGAGAATCGAACTCTTCCCAGTACGACTTCTTCATCCAATCGCAGACGAACTCCTCCGTGGAATTGCTTGCGGAGACGGTGATGAAGCTGCCGTCCCGCTTGATTGTCAGTTTCATCGAAGAAGCCGGAGCCGATGCGGATTTGAACTCCAGGACATCGATGACCCCGCTGTAGGAGAATTCCTTGGACGACTCGTCGTAGGCGAGATCGAAAGCGGTGACGCAGAAATCCGTACGGTCATAGAACGACGGTCTCTGACCCGTGTCAAGCTTGTCCGTATCAAGACTTCCGCTTGCGAGAAAGTCGCTCGGAAGAGTCCCGTAGAGGGCCGCATATCCCTTTATCTGCTCTATTCTCTTCTCTATGTACTCCTTTGCAGCCATCTTTTCATAGTCAGCCTTGCGAACTATCCCCCAGGAATAGGTCTTCGAGGCGTTGACGGGGACAATCTCCACACGGCAGGTGGAGGTCGTGATGCCGCTGACGGAAATCCGATAGTTGCTGTAAATCGGATCCTCGGACTTCTTCCCGCTCTGTATCACGCTTATCTTCAAGGGCTTCACCTTGTCGCAGGTCAGCATGACCTCGCCGCTGCGATCCTTGCCGGTGGTGTTCGCCGCGATGCTGAGGCTGAACTCCGATGAGAAGACCGAACCCGGCTGAATCCAGTCCGCAGACGACTCGACATTTGCCTTATGCCCCTCCTGCGGCCCCGAGATGCGGTATTCGCAGGTGATAGACCCGCCGTCCACGCCCGGTTTCAGGACAGTTTCCACAGTGACGAAAGAGGAGTCATAACCCTCCTCCCCGCTTTCCTTCCCTTTGTCACAGGAAGGCAGGACTGAAAGACACAGCCCCGCCGAAAGAATGAATCCGAAGATCTGAAATTGTTTCATACTCAAGCTTCTCAAGTAGTTTTATCACCCTCTATTTCAGAGTGAACTGCAGCCACGCGATGTTCGACGCTTTCCCAGTGTTCGCATTGTAGTTAAATGCAAACGCGACATATTCCTCCTCCATCTCGCCATCGGAATACTGTCTCACGGGAAGTCCTATGGCTCCGGCGGAGACGCTGTAGGCCGTTGGACTCGTGTCGGATATGAACTGGCTCACCAGCACGCTCGGAGCCTTCGCGGCCTCCCATGTTGCCAGAGTGCAGACCCCGAGACAGAAACTGCCGGAAGCAGATTCGGCCGGCGTGCACATCACAATCCCGGTAGTCTCATTGTAGGTGAGCGTGAAAGCATCGGAGGACGGAGGAACCGCCGTCGTCTTGAATCTGAGGGTCGTGACATTCCCGCTGTAGCCGTAGCCGAGCGTAAGGTCAAAGGCCA
>CAVDEO010000027.1:10433-22375 GCA_963607915.1 bacterium | reverse complement strand
CTTATTTCCCTTTCTCAATCACTTCCCTTCAATCACTTCCCTTCAATTCCTTCCCTTCAATCACTTCCCTTCAATTCCTTCCCGTCAATCACTTCCCTTCAATCACTTCCCTTTCTCAATCACTTCTAGCTGCTCCGGTCTTATGTAGCCTGTCGCCGCCCATATCACATTGCCTATGTTGACGAGGACACGCTTGCTCTTTCTTATCCTTACGACATCCCCTTCGACCCCCTTGAGCGGTCCCTCCTTTATTCTCACGCGGTCTCCCAACTTGAGCACCGGTTTCTCCGTCAGCACTATCGGGGCCTCGAATGCCGCGCATATCCTCTTGAAGAGTTCCATGTCGTCATCCCGCACCACAATCGGCTGCACGGTCTCCCGCGAGCGCATGAAGTGCATCTTCTTTCCGACGGCGTTGAATGTCATGAATTCCCTCAGGCCGTTTTCGGAGGCGTTCGCGAAAAGAAGATTGGTGACCACGGGGGGAACGAATGTCTGCATTCCGGCATCATTCAACATCGGGGCGACCTGAAGAGCGCGGATATAGCGCAGATTCAGCACATGCCACTTGATTTCCTCGTTCTCAGACAGTCTCACGGTTTCAGCTTTCAGTTAAACTCCCATTCTTCAACAAGAGGTACAAATTTAGGCATTATTTTCAGCCGAAACAAGTCTTTTTGACATTTCGGCGATTTTCTCCGCGCAGTTGATGCCGTCGAGGGCTGAGGAGACTATGCCGCCGGAGTAGCCGGCCCCCTCGCCGCAGGGATAGAGACCGGGAAGATCGGGGTGGAGAAGCGTCTCGGGGTCGCGCGGGATGCGGACCGGGCTGGAGGTGCGGGATTCCACGCCGAGAAGCAGCGCATCATTGCTGTAGTAGCCGCGCATCCTGTTCCCGATTTGCGGGAAGGCATATTTCAGGCGCAGGCGGACATGCTCGGGGAGCAGTTCGTGGAGAGGGGAGGAAATCACGCCGGGATGGTAGGAACTTGCGGGAAGGTTTGCCGAGAGGACGCCACGGCAGAAGTCCATCATGCGCTGCCCTGGCGCGGCGAAAGGGTTCCGGCCCGGTGTTCCCAAAGGGGCCTCCCCCGGCATCGGGACTCCGCCTGTCCGCCCCGTCCGGAAACCGGCAGGGCAGCCGTCCCGAAGGCCTCCCTGGCGCGCCTTCTGCACCCAGTCATAGACCGAGTGCTCCACATCCCTCTGGAATTTCATCAGCGACAGCGGGTCGGAGGCCGGATATTCCGGAATGTCGCCAGGTTCCACGCTCACCACCACTCCGGAGTTCGCCCACTTCGAGTTGCGGGCCGAGTTCGACATCCCGTTCAGAACCGTCTCCCCATCCTCTGTCGACGAGGGGACGAGAATGCCTCCGGGGCACATGCAGAACGAGAAGACTCCCCGCCCCTCAATCTGTGTCACGAAAGAATATTCCGCAGTCGGCATGAAAGGCTGGTATTTCCCGTGGTACTGGATTCTGTTTATCAGCGACTGGGGATGCTCCACCCGGACTCCGAGCGCGAAGCCCTTCGCTTCAAGCGCCCAGCCCTTCGAGTCGAAGAGTTCGTAGATGTCCCGCGCCGAATGCCCCGTGGCGAGAATCACCCGCTTTGCGGAATATGCCGTCGAAGAGCCGTCCGGATGACGGGCGACGACGGTGCAGCCTCCGTCGGGAGACGGGGATATGTCGGTGATGCGCGAGTCGAAATGATATTCCCCTCCGTGTTCTACGATACATTTGCGTATGTTCTCGACGACGGAGGGAAGACGGTCGCTGCCTATGTGCGGATGTGCGTCGGTGAGAATGGACTCGGGCGCGCCGAAACGCACGAACTGGTGAAGAACCTCACGTATGTCCCCGCGCTTGGACGAGCGGGTGAAAAGTTTTCCGTCGGAAAAGGTGCCTGCGCCGCCCTCTCCGAAACAATAGTTGGAATCCGGGTTGATGACCCCCTTGTCCGAAAGTTTCGCCACGTCGAACTTGCGGGCGTGCACGTCCTTTCCCCGCTCGATTATCACCGGCTTAAGCCCGCGCATAAGCAGGTGCAGGGCTGCGAACATCCCGGCCGGACCCGCTCCCGCGACAATCACAGGCTCAGCGTCCCGGACATCCTCATATTCAGGAATTTCGTAGCATTCAAGCCGTTCCGAAGCCGTGCACACCTGATAGCGGCAGCGGTAAATCACGTCGCCCCTCGCGTCAATCGAACGGCGCACGAGCCTGCACTCCCCCACCGCCTTCAGCCCGACTCCGAGAGCCTTCGCCGCAGCGGTCCTCAGTTCATCCTCCGATATTTCCTTTCCGACCCTGCAGGTCAATTCAATTTCCTTCATTTTAACGCTTACTAAAAATTTCAATAAAAAGATGAGATGCAAGGCGTGCAAGAAATTCAGACCGCAGCAACCTTAAGGTTGTGAGGATTTGAATTGTCGAAGCACAACGCCGCAGATCACTTTTTATTAAATTTTTGTTCAAAATTCGGCAAGCCGGGATACAGGAGCGACATCAAGAGGGGTGCGCTCGCCGTTGAGATAGTGGTAATAGCCGGCGATGGCAATCATCGCGGCATTGTCCGTAGTGAATTTGAACTCCGGAAGATAGACATTCCAGCCGCGTTTCCGCCCCTCGAGAGTGATGCGGTTTCTCAGACCGCTGTTCGCCGAGACCCCGCCGCCTATGGTAATTTCGCGGATGCCCGTCTGCTTCGCGGCCTTGATGAGTTTGTCCATCAGTATGTCTATCAGCGCTTTCTGGAACGATGCGCAGATGTCCGCCTTGTTCTCCTCCATAAAATCGGGGTTCTTCGCCATCTCATCGCGCACGAAATAGAGCAGCGAAGTCTTGATGCCGCTGAAACTGTAGTCCAGACCTGGGACATGGGGTTTGGCGAAATGGAAGCGGTTCTCGTCGCCTTCCTTCGCAAGCCTGTCCACAATCGGGCCTCCCGGGTAGCCGAGCCCCATCATCTTGGAGCATTTGTCGAAGGCCTCCCCCACGGCGTCGTCGATGGTCTGGCCGAGAATCTCGTATTCCAGCGGACTGTCCACCCTGACTATCTGCGAGTTGCCTCCGGAAACGAGAAGGCAGAGATAGGGGAACTGAGGCGCGGAGTTTTCCTTGTCGTATTGTTTTATGAAGTTCGCGAGTATATGGCCCTGAAGGTGGTTCACCTCAATCAGAGGACAGTCCAGCGCGATGGAGAGAGCCTTCGCGAAGGATGTTCCGACCAGCAGCGAACCGAGAAGCCCCGGACCCCGGGTGAAGGCGATTGCGGTGATGTCCCCTTTCGTGATGCCGGCGCGGTCTATGGCCTGACTTACCACAGGCACGATGTTCTGCTGATGGGCCCGGGATGCGAGTTCCGGAATCACGCCGCCGTAGGCCTTGTGCACATCCTGACTCGCGATGACGTTCGACAGGAGAAAGCCGTCGCGTATGACTGCCGCCGAAGTGTCGTCACACGATGATTCTATTCCCAATATTATGTCCATATCCTTTTATTTCGCCGCAAAATTAAGAAAAAACTCATATTCTCGCCGCAAATTCTTAATTTTGCAAGTTATAGTAATCCTTACATAGCCATCCCTGAAGAACCAGAGAAAAGGACACAGGGGAATGTGTCAGGCCGGATTGAACCAGGTTTTTGAAGAAATTCTTTCATATCGTCAAAATTGTCCTCGTGACGATTGCCGTTCTCATCGGGGCGGCATTCATCCTGATTCAGTCTCCGAGGGTGCAGACGGCTGTCGCGAACCGTGTGACGGCGATGCTCGGGGAGTCCATGGACGCTGACATAAGGATTGGGAAAATTCATTTCCGTCCGTTCAACACTCTGATTATCGAGGACTTGCTCATTCTTGACAACAGCCCCGTCCCACCGCCGGAGGATTTCCCGGGAATGGCTCCGGTCGACACTTTCTTCCGTGCGGGGAGCATAATCGCGGGATTTTCCCTTGACGGGCTGGTCTCCGGCGGAGGACTGCAGGTGTCGCACGCGAAGGTGAAGGACGCGCAGATGAACCTCGTTCTGGAGGGTGAGGCGCCGAACCTTTCGAGAATCTTCGGACTTTCCCCGACGGACGGCGGGAGGAAGCCGGATGACGGCAGGGAACTGTTCTCAATCAGGGATGTGAGGGTCGAGAATATGGGGTTCAGAATGCTGAATTTCGGGATGGAGAGAGAGATTCCGGAGGGGGCCTATGAACAGTGCGGAGACGGGCTGAGGCAGTTCGGGATTGACTGGACTGATTTGGAAGTCAGGGACATATGCCTGAAGGGAAAGAACCTGAGGATGAAGGGGGGAATCATGACGGGGATGGTTCAGAAACTGTCGTTCAACGAGAGGAGCGGGTTCAACTGCCTCAGTCTCAGCGCGGAGGCGCGGGTCGGGGACGGGAAGGCCATAGTGAAGGACATAAGGCTGAAAGACGATTTCTCCGACCTGAAGGTCCCCCTCTATATGATGAGTTTCGACAGCGCGAAGGATTTCGAGGACTATATAAACCTCGTGAAAATGGACGGAGTCGTGGAGGACAGTTACCTTGATTTCCGCACGCTCGAGTTTTTCGCGCCGACGCTGCGGGGCACGAATCTGAAGACAAGGGTTTCGGGAAGGATGAGCGGCCCGGTCAGGGATATGAGATTCAGCGGAATACGGGTCTGCCTCGCCGACGGAAGTTTTGCCGGGACGCTTGACGGCAGGCTGTCGGGAGTGCCGGACGTGGAGAAGATGACGCTGGACGCGAGGCTGTCGCACAGCATGTTCACCTCCTCGGGAGTGGATGCGCTCGTGAACGCATGGACGGAGGAGCGCATCGATTTCAGGAAGTTCGCGAAGGGGCAGATGTTCATGATGAACTGCCGGGTGGACGGAAGGCTCAACGACATGCGCATACGCCCGGAGATTCATTCCCTTGTCGGAAGCCTTGACGCTGACATAAAATTCAGCGACCTCATAACGGAGAGCCGTCCGATACTGATGGACGCGAGACTGCGCACCAAAGACCTTGATGCGGGGAAGATTGCCGGAATTGACGAGCTGCGCCAGTGCAGCCTTGAGGCCGGGGTGAAGATGAGGCTGCCGGACGACAGGGGGACGAAGATGCAGATACACATCGATTCGCTCAAGGTTTCGCGGCTGAATCTTCTGGGATATGACTACAGCAGGATTGCGGCCGCGGGAGAGCTCACCGAGGATGCGTTCGACGGAAAGTTCGTGTGCGGCGACCCGAACCTCAACTTCCTGTTTCAGGGAACGTTCGCGCTGTCCCGCAACACGAACAACAGTCTCTACAAGTTCTACGCGAATGTCGGACATGCGGACCTCCACGCGCTGAAGCTGGACAGAAGAAAGGTCTCGCGCCTCAGGTTCAGGACGGCGGCCAATTTTGTCCGGGCGGGCGGTCGGGATCTCATCGGCAAGGTCGAGGTCGGAGGACTTGTGCTTGAGAACAGCGCCGGAATCCACGACATCGGGGACGCTGAACTGACCTCCATCACCAAGGACGGGACTCACAGAATCAAGTTCAGCTCCAACTTTCTCGATGCGCTCTACAGCGGCACGGGTTCGCCCGCAGACTTCCTCTCCGACCTTCAGGACATAACCCTCAGGCGTGACCTTCCGATGCTTTCGGAAGAGACGGCAGGAGAATGGGAGGGCAGGAGCTACGACATAGGGATGAATTTCCACGACTCGCGGGGGCTGCTCTCTTTCCTCGTGCCGGGGCTCTACGTCGCCGACAGCACGAGCATAAGGATGAACATATCCCCTGAAGGATGGCTGAGTTCTGAGATGAACTCTTCGAGAATAGCATTCAACGGCAACTATATCAAGAACTTCCGCGCTGAGTTCAACAACGGGGACGACAACCTCACTGGCAGCGCGGGCGCGGACATAATCCGGTTCGGGGAGATTGCCACGCTCGAGAACAGCATGCTCAAGATGTATGCGGACAACGACAGGTTCGGAGTGGGATTCCGGTACGACAACGGCGGAGAGAGCGGCAACAGCGGGGAAATCTATGCCCTCGGGGAACTCGGAAGGACTCCCGCCGGCGGCATCGGCCTCGGTCTGCGGCTGCTGCCTTCGGCTGTAAATCTCAATTCAAAACGCTGGAGCATACACGAATCGACGTTCAGCATAAGCGGCGACGGAGCGGAGGTCAATTCTTTCGAACTCACCAGCGACGAGCAGCGGCTCTCGGCATACGGTAAGATTTCAAAGACCGCGACGGACACGCTCACGGTGGAGATGAACCGATTCGACATAGGCATTGTGAATCCGCTCGTCACTCCTGACATCGGACTTGCCGGAAAGATGACGGGAATGGCGAGGCTCATATCCCCGCTCCCGGACAAGAGCATATTGCTTGACCTCGTGTGCGATTCGACATATATGGCCGGGGAGGAAATCGGCGTACTGACGGCGCATTGCGGATGGGACAGGACATTCAACCGCTTCGACATAAGCTTCAAAAACGACATCGGAGGCCGGAGCACCGTTTCAGCCGAAGGCAGATATACCCCTTCAAGCCGGGGAATCGAGGCACAGATTGCACTCGACGGACTCAACATCGCTTACGCGAAGCCTTTTGTGTCGGAGATTTTCAACAGGTTCGAGGGCGGCATTTCAGGAAAGGTTTCGCTCGACGGGCCGATGACTTCGCCGGAGATAAGTTCGGAGAACATGAGGATTGACGACGGTGTGCTCAGCATCGCGTTCACGAACGTGCCCTATCTGGTCAGCGGCCCGGTGCACTTGGACAGCGAAGGGGCGCATTTCGACAATGTGACAATCGCGGACAAGTTCGGATCCGCCGGAAGCGTGAACGGCGCGATTACTTTCGGGAATTTCGAGAATCCCGGGATAGACCTCGTCGCGGACGTGAAGGGGATGGAATGTCTCGACACGACACCGTCCATAAGCCCTGATTTCTACGGACATCTCTTCGCGAGCGGCAAAGTGCGGGTCAGCGGTCCGTTCAGCGGAATCGCCCTCGACATCGACGCCGTCACCGAGAAGAACGGCAATCTGCATATCCCAATCCCGAACACGACAGTTGCCGGCGTGACCGACCTGCTGAGATTCAGGGAAGAGGAGAAAATCGTGTGGGTGGATCCGTATGAGGAGATGATGAACCGGCTGAAGAAGCAGACGGAGGAGGTCGGGGACATAAGCCTGAACCTGAGGGTGGACGCGACTCCGGGGGTGACGGCATTTGTGGAAATCGACAGGGAGAGCGGGAATATGCTGTCGGCCAACGGAAGCGGACAGATTGAGCTGAAGATGAAGGGGGATGATTTCAACATAAACGGGAACTACAGCATCAGCAGCGGCAACTACAAGTTCGTGGCGCTCGGGCTGGCCTCGCGGGATTTCCAGATTAAGGAGGGCAGTTCCATCCGCTTCAACGGGGACATCATGGAGAGCAGTCTCAACATCGACGCGCTCTATAAGACCAAGGCCTCGCTGTCCACGCTGATTTCGGACACCACCTCGGTGAACACGCGCAGGACAGTGGAGTGCGGAATCAGCATTTCGGACAAGCTCAAGAACCCGCGGCTCGGCTTCTCCATCGAGGTGCCGGACATAGACCCGACCGTGAAGTCGAAAGTGGAGAGCGCCCTGAGCACGGACGACAAGATTCAGAAGCAGTTCCTTTCGCTGATCATCTCGAACAGCTTCCTCCCGGACGAGCAGTCGGGCATCGTGAACAGCTCGACGCTGCTCTATTCGAACGTGTCGGAGGTGATGGCCAACCAGCTGAACAACATCCTGCAGAAGCTTGACATCCCGATAGACCTCGGACTGAACTACCAGCCGAACTCGAAGGGGAACGATGTGTTTGACGTGGCGGTTTCGACCCAGCTGTTCAACAACCGGGTGGTGGTGAACGGGAACATAGGAAACAGGCAGTACAAGTCCGGAGGCACGAACACGGATGTCGTGGGGGACATCGACATAGAAATCAAGCTGAACCGTCCGGGCACGCTGCGGCTGAACGTTTTCTCGCATTCTGCGGACCAGTACACGAACTATCTCGACAACTCGCAGCGCAACGGGCTCGGACTCGGCTATCAGATGGAGTTCAACGGCATCAGTGACGAGGATCGGGGGAATCTGACGACTCTGAAGGTGGCTCCGGGGGACAGCGGGAAGGCGGGAACCCGGGACACGCCGAAGGCCCGGAAGACACGGAAAGGGAGAAAAGCACGGAAGAAATAGGATTTTCAGAAGACATGGAACATACGGTGAATAAACTTTACTTGGTGCCGTCGCCGCTCGGAGATTATGAACCGGGGAGGGTGATTCCGGCCCCGGTGCTGGAGCTGCTCGGAAGCGTGGGGATATATGTGGTGGAGGAACTGAGGACGGTGCGGCGCTACCTGTCGAAAGCAGGGCTGCGGGGCCGGATTGACTCGCTGGAGTTCCACGAGCTGAACGAGCACACTGACGCGGCCACGGTGGAATCCTATCTGGAGCTGTTTCGGCGCGGCGACGTGGCGCTCATCTCGGAGGCCGGGCTCCCTGCGGTCGCCGACCCGGGCGCACAACTGGTCGCCCTCTGCCACAGGCACGGGATTCAGGTGGTGCCGTTTGTCGGACCGTCTTCGCTGATGCTGGCGCTGATGGCCTCCGGGCTGAACGGGCAGGCTTTCGAGTTCTGCGGCTATCTCCCGGCGAAGCCGGCGGAGCGGCGCACGGCATTGAAATCGATTGATAAGGAGGTCTCGGCGAGCGGACGGAGCCACATCTTCATCGAGACCCCGTACCGTAACGACGCGATGCTTTCCGACATCTGCGCGGTGTGCGGGGACGACACGCTTGTCTGCTTGGCGGCTGACATCACGACTGCGGACGAGTTCATCAGGACACTGCCCGTGCGCGAGTGGAAGCGCAGGATTGCGGACGGCTTCATCGTCGGGAAAAGGCCCTGCGTGTTCATTGTCGGCGTCGCTCCGGGCTGCGGCGCGGCGGAGAAGCAGCTGCTGACTGCAGATGACAGGCATTCAGGCGCATATGGCAACGTAGGCCGGCTCTCACATAGACCGGACAGACATAGAAAACAATAAAAAAGAAAGATATGACAAGTCTGCTTGAACTTGAGGGAATGGAGTTCCGTTCCAATCACGGATGTTACGAAGACGAAAAGAAACAGGGCAACCGCTTTGTGGTGGATTTCATGGCGGAAATCGATGTCGACAAGGCTGCTCGGACCGACAATCTCGCCGACACGGTGGATCTGGCGGAGATATATGCCGTCGCCGCGAAGGAGATGGCCGTGCCGTCCAATCTCATCGAGAATGTCGCCGCACGCATCGTGAAGGCCGTGGAGAAAAGATACCCCCGGCTCGGACATTTTTCAATCCGCGTGTCGAAGCACAATCCGCCGGTGAAGGGCGGAGTCGCGCAGTGGAGTCGGATTACTATGGACGGCGGATGTGAAAAAAGTTTCTAAAAGCGGATTACTGCGTTGATCTCAGAACTATCTGGATTACATCTTAGAACTATCTGGATTTGATATAATATGACCAATTCCACAATATCGTTCATCACTCTCGGGTGCAAGCTGAACTATGCGGAGACCTCGACTTATGAGAGGCGGCTGCTGGAAAGCGGTGCGCCGCTGGAGGTTACGCCGTGGTCGAAGGGGGCTGACATTTTCCTCGTGAACACCTGTTCGGTGACGGAGCATTCGGACAAGAAGTGCAGGAACATCATCCGGAAGCTGCACAGACTGTCACCGGATGCGGCGATTTTCGTGACGGGCTGCTATGCGGAGCTGAAACGCGGTGAGATTGAGGCGCTTGAAGGTGTGAAGGCCGTCTATGGAGCGAAGGAAAAGAACAGGGTCGTTCCGGGGATATTGGGATATGTCGCCGAGTGCGGCGGAGACGGAGCGCCGGAGGGAAAGCCGTGTGGAAACTCAGAGAATGCCGTAAAGGGAGAGAACGCCGCAGAGGATATGCCTGAGGGCAAGGACGAGTGCAATTATCTGGGGGCGTATTCCACCGGCGAGCGCACGCGCTCCTTCCTCAAGGTGCAGGACGGCTGCGACTACAAGTGCAATTATTGCACGGTGCCCTATGCCCGCGGAGAGAGCCGGAATGAGCCGGTTGCGGACATCGTCCGCAAGGCTGAAGAGATTGCCGCCTCCGGATGCCGGGAAATCGTGATCACGGGAGTGAACACCGGCGATTTCGGAAAGAGCACTGGCGAGAATTTCTTCGACCTCATCAGGGAACTGGACAGGGTGGAAAGCATAGAGCGTTACCGCATATCCTCGATTGAGCCGAACCTGCTGACCGAAGCGATGATTGACTGGATTGTGTCGGGGACGAAGTTCCTGCCGCATTTCCACATTCCGCTTCAGAGCGGAAGCGACACGGTGCTGAGGGAGATGGGACGGCGCTATGACACGGAAACCTTCGCCCGTAAAATCGAATATATACGCAAGGCATTCGGAGACAGGAAGGTATTCTTCGGAATCGATGTCATCGCAGGATTCCCGGGCGAGACGGACGGACTTTTCGAGGAGACATATAAGTTCCTGAAAGACAGAATCCGGCCGGCGTTCATCCACATATTCCCCTATTCCCGGAGAGCTGGGACTCCGGCGGCGGTGCGCAGGGACCAGGTGCAGGACAGCGTGAAGACGGAAAGGGTCGCGCGGCTTGAGAAGCTTTGCGCGGAGCTGCACAGGGAGTTTGTCGGAAGCTGCCTCGGCGACACGGCTCAGGTGCTTTTCGAGAGTGCGGACAAGAAGGGGAAGATGTGCGGCTACACTGAGAACTACATCAAGGTTTGGGAGGACTATGACCCGCAGCTTATCGGACGCACTTCAGCGGTGGTTCTGACGGCGGAGAATACGAGGCTGGAGGCGCTTTCCGGTGATGTATAACATCTGTGCAAGAGGTTTTATTTCAGCACATACGGCTTCACGTGGGAGGTGAGAACCCTCCGCTCATGAAAAAAATCGCGTAGGGTTTCTCACCTCCCGCTTGCCTGAAGCCAATAAAAATTACTTATATGGAAAACTGCCGGGACAATAAGAAGACACGGACGCGGCTGACGTTTTTCGGAAGCGGGACTTCGCAGGGAGTGCCTGTAATCGGCTGTCAGTGCGAGGTCTGCCGGAGTGCGGACCCGAAGGACAAGAGACTCCGGTCGAGCGTGCTGGTGGAACACGAAGGGATGACGGTTCTGGTGGATGCCGGGCCGGATTTCAGGACGCAGATGCTCCGGGCCGGAGTGAGGCATCTCGACGCGATACTCCTGACCCACAATCACAAGGACCATACGGGAGGACTCGACGACGTGCGGGCGCTGAACTACACGGAGGGCCGCGCCTGCGACATCTACTGTGAGAAATATGTGGAGGATTCGCTGAGGATGGAATATTCCTACGCCTTCGCCGCCCACAAGTACCCCGGAGTGCCGGAATGGCATATACACAACATCACGGACGAGCCGTTCACCGTCCGTTTCGACGATTCCGCGCCTCATCTCTCCTGGGAGTCCGGAGTCGGCTATCACGAGGTGCCGGGCGACCCGGGCGGCATTGTCCGCGAGATGACCGTGCTCCCGATTCGGGGCATGCACGGCGCGCTTCCCGTGCTCGGCTTCCGCTTCGGAGACATCGCCTACTGCACGGACATGAACTACATCCCGGAGGAGGAGTTCGCCAAGCTCGAAGGCCTGGAACACTTCGTCATCAACACGGTGAAACGCGGAACGCACAATTCCCACTGGGGGCTGGAACAGGCCATTGAAGTCTGCCGCCGCGTCGGCTCAAGGCATTCATGGCTCACTCACCTGAGCGACCGCCTGCCACGCTACCGTGATTTCGTCCCGGAACTCCTCAGCCTCCCGGCAAATCCGGACGGCTCACCGGCCAACATCCTCCCGGCCTATGACGGACTGGTCATTGAGGGGTAA
>CAVDEO010000027.1:0-9788 GCA_963607915.1 bacterium | reverse complement strand
GGGACTCTGTAGGTCATTAGTCTTCGCTGAGGGAGTCGATCCAGCGCTGGCGGCGCTTGTCCTGAAGCAGCATCACGAGCTTAAACTGGCCGTCGCGGGCGCCTTCATTGAGACTGATTTTCTTGAAGAGGTCATAGGCGTTCTTGCGCAGAACCGTGGTCTTCGGAGCCTTGAGACGGTGGGAGGCGCGCTTTGACTCGTACTCTATGTTCATCTCCTGCAGGTGCCTGTCCACAATCTCCGTGAACTTCGCCGCCCTGAGGGCACGGATGCGGCGGTCGTCGAACTCGTAGTAGAAATCATACTGCGACTCTTCCGGATCAGCGAAACCGATGAAGAAACTTACCTTCCAGCCCGTCTCCCTCTCAGCCTTGCGCACCGCCTCGATAAACTGCTTTTCATAGAGCTTCTCGCCGGTGATGCTCACGATTCCGTTGACTTTCTGCACCATATGGATTTTCGGAGTCCTGTGGTAGCGTCCTCCGACCTCGACGAGGTCGTTCATGTTGTAGCGGTAGAGTCCGGAAAGGGTCGTGACATAGACGCAGTAGCGGTGTCCCTGCTTGAGCTCGTGCAGACGCAGGAACTTCGGCGACGGCTTGTCGAGGTCGCATTCCTCGACGAACTCGTAGTAGTGGTAGTGCGGGAAGAGCGTGGAGTCTATGCCCTCATCGAGGACAAGCCCGAAACGGCACTCGGAGGCGAAATAGCCGAGTTCCTGATAACAGCAGCAGGACGGGAGCTGGGCGGCGACCTTCGCTGAGGCTATGGCCGTGTTGCCGCATTTCCACGAGGAGAGGAACTGGAGCTCGGGCCACCAGTCCTTAATCTGCGGAACCGGGTGCTCCGCCTTGACCCGGCGCAGGAATTCCGCCCTCGCGGGGTCCGGAACCATCGACGGAGCGAGAGCTGCACGGATTTCTTCGGAAATGTCGAACTTCGCCGACAGAGTCCCGTTTTCGATGTCGGTGACGTAGTCGTCGAAATATTCCTCCGCATTGTGCACGAGTTCGAGTATGGTCGAAGGATTCGGGGCGACGATGTAGGTGACGCTGTGGGCTATGGCAAGTCTCATCATAGTGTAATACCGAGCCGTATAGTCCTTGATGTCATAGACTTCCGACGGGGTGACGAACTTCTCCCGGATGAACGGGGGCAGTTCCTTGGCGGTCACTCCGGAAACCGAACCGAACACCGTCCCGTCCTCCGCATATCCCTCGACCACCTTCGCCACCGAAACGACAAGCCCCCCGGAGAGGAACTTCGGCCGCAGACGCGCGAAATTGTCGAGCCAGACATAGGACATCCTCGAATAGACGTCATCCATATATGTCTCGGAAATCGGAATCCATTTGGGCAGGGAGGTCGTCCCGGAAGTGGTCGCGTACATCAGCGGCTTGCCCGGAATCAGCACGTCCCTCTCCCCTTTCTTGTGCCGTTCGACATAGGGGCGGAAAGCCTCGTAATCCGCCGCGGGGACACATTTTTCGTACATACGGAAAAGCGCCTCCGGGGTCCGCGCCTTGAGGATCGTGCGGAAATGGTGTTCACGCCCGTAGGCCGTGTCCCGGGCCTTCCACAGAATCCTCCGGAGCGAGCGGTCGCTGGCAAGTTTGGGGTCGCGCGAGGCGATGTTCAACGAAATGCGGGAACGGAGCGAAAGAAACCTCAGCCCCAGATTTATAAGCTGATATGGTACAGTCATATTGACATACAGAAAATTAACCGGATTCGAGACGGGACTATTTCACATCCCTTCCCTCATCCTGATTTTTGCCGGTCACCGGGTCGCCGTCTCCGGTGACCCCGGCATCCTTGATATCCTTGACAGCCTCAACCCCACTCCCGTCTCCGGTGACCCCGGCATCCTTGCCGTCCGCAGCCCCTGATGCGCCGTCACGGTATTTGAACCGCCGTATCTTCTGGGTGGCAGTCTTCTCGAACGGTTCCTTGACGACCTCCACTCCGGCCACTTTCGATGAACGGTTCACCTTCTTGTTCACATAGCTCATGATTGCCTGCTTGCGGGCCTCGAGTTTCTCGAAGAACTGGTCCTCGCTCTCCTGATTCCAGTCGAGGACATTGCTGTTGAGCTGCACCAGAGCCACAAGTTTGCCGTCGCGCTCCACGACGAGGGACTCATCCACCCCGTCAATGTCATTGATGACCTTTTCGATTTCTTCGGGATATATGTTTTCGCCGGAAGGCCCCAGAATCATATTGTTCAGACGGCCCTTTATGCTGTAACGTCCCTTTTCATCAATCGAGGCGAGGTCATTGGTCCGGAACCATCCGTCCTCGGTGAACGCCGCCTTCGTCCTCTCGGGATCCCGGTAATACCCGATCATCACATTGTCACCCTTCACGACGATTTCGCCTTCTCCGGTGTCCGGATTCACATTTATCAGTTTCACATCCACCCCGTATGCGGCTCCGCCCGTAGTCCCTATGTGGGTCTGCTTCACACCGGCGGTACAGATGAGCGGCGCGCATTCAGTCATCCCGTAACCTATCGCATAGTTGAAACGGGCCTTTTTGAGGAACTTCTCTACTGCCGGGTTCAGTTTCGCGCCGCCGATTCCGAAGAATTTGATGCGGCCGCCGAAGGTTTTCTTCAGGCGCAGCCCCACGAACCAGTAGAGCACACAGGCCATCTTCCTGTGCATCCATTTCAGCACACGGCTCTTCTGAATGGTCGGAAGGATGCTCGCCTTGTACATCTTTTCGATAATCAGCGGTACTGAAAGCATGATTGTCGGGCGGACTTTCTTTATCGCCTCAAGCAGCACAGTCGCCGTCGGAGGCTTCTGGAGATAGAACACCCTTGCGCCCACGAACATCGGATAGAGCATTCCGAGGCTCATCTCGTAGGTGTGCGGCATCGGGAGTATGGACAGCCACACGTCCTTCTCGTCGGTCTTGTGTGCATGGTAGGCAATCACGATGTTGGTGCAGAGATTCCTGTGGCTCAGCATCACGCCCTTCGCGCTCCCCGTGGTCCCCGAGGTGTAGATTATCGTCGCGAGATCATCCGGCTGCGGAGCAATCGTGCGGCCGTCGCAAGTGAACGCATCATCGTCACGGCTTATGACCGCGAAAGTCTCTATATCTATGACAAGCGTCTGTTTCTCAATCAGTTCCGGCTTTATCTTGGAAAGATATCGCTTCGAAACATAAATCACCCGGCAGCCGGAATGCTCAAGTATGTTGGTCACCTCATTCTCCGACGAGTCGGGCAGAATCGGCACGGCGACCCTCCCGAAAGCCACCGCCGAAAAGAAGGCGACGGTCCAGTTCGGGGTGTTCTGCGACAGAATCGCGACACGCTCCCCCGCCCCGATGCCGTACTGAGAGAGTTTTCTCGACAGTTCGTCGCAGCGGTGCTTGAACGAGCCGTAGGTGTATGTGAGCTCCGTCCCGAGCATAGCCGACATCTGCCGATTCTCATAGAAAGTGGTGGAATACTCGTACAGCTTCGCCAGAGTATCGACATATTTCTCCCGGAATCCGGTGAGCTTCCTGTATAACTTCATCATCTTTCAATAAATACGAAATATCCTTGCAGGACTCGGATGGATTTGCTCCACTCCGAGCCGCTGCAAAGATACAACAATTTATTTTTTGACATCAGAAGCTGTTGCCGGGCGGACCGCCAGACGCGAGCCGGTCTTCCTTCAAAGCAATTTGTAGCTGCGAGAGATGAAGTCGGCAAGTCCCCTGCCCTTGAGAAGCCCGTTGGCGAGCAGGGCGAGGTCGGTAATCTGACGCGCCTTCTCTTCCCTCGCGGCCTTGGCCTCGGCCGTCGAGGCGTCCGCGCTGCGGAGTTCCTCAACCAGAGGATTTTCAAGATTGACGGTCAGGTTGTAGGATTCCGGCATCGAGCCGTAGAAGTTCAGCCCTCCGCCGAGTTTCGACATCTCGCGGTAACGCCTCATGAACTCCGACTGGGTGATGAGCACCGGAGCCGCGTCCTTTCCGAGATTGTCAGCCTCGACATTCCACTCCATTTCAGAAGGGAGACCGGCCTTGAAGATTTCGTCCAGCGCTTTCTTCTCGTCTTCGGAAAGTTCCGGTTTCTTCCTGTCTTCCTTGACTATGAGATTGTCAACGCTGTCGGAGTCCACCCGGGCGAACTTCACATTCTCAAGCTTGGCCTCCAGCATGTTCACGAAATATGAGTCCAGATGGCAGTCGAGCAGCAGTACGTCGTAGCCCCTGTTCTTCGCAGCCTCGATGTAGGAATACTGGGACTGGGCGTCAGTGGCATAGAGCATCACGAGTTTCTTGTCCTTGTCCGTCTGTTCCGCCTCGACGGCCTTGCGGTAGTCGTCGATGCTGAAATACTTGCCGTCCGTGTTCTTCAGCAGGCAGAACTTGAGCGCCCTCTCGCAGAACTTCTCGTCCGAAATCATTCCGTATTCGATGAAAATCTTCACATTGTCCCACTTCTCCTCGAAAGACTGCCTCTCGTTTTTGAAAATCTCTTCGAGACGGTCGGCCACCTTCTTGGTGATATAGCCGGAAATCTTCTTCACGTTCGCATCGGACTGGAGATAGCTCCTCGACACATTCAGCGGGATGTCCGGAGAGTCAATCACGCCGTGCAGCAGCGTGAGGAAATCCGGGACAATCGCCTCGACGGAATCCGTCACGAACATCTGGTTGCAGTAGAGCTGGATCTTGTTGCGGGAAATCTCCATCTGGTCCTTGATTTTCGGGAAATAGAGTATGCCCGTGAGATTGAACGGGAAATCGACATTCAGATGGATGTGGAAAAGCGGATCCTCCGCCATCGGGTACAGCGCCCTGTAGAACTTGTTGTAGTCCTCATCCGTCAGCTCCGAAGGCTTGCGCGTCCAGAGCGGCTCCACGGTGTTGATGACATTGTCCTCGTCGGTGTCGACATATTTGCCGTCCTTCCACTCCTGCTTCTTCCCGAAAACGACCGGAACCGGCATGAACTTGCAGTATTTGTCGAGCAGGGACTGAATCCTGCCCCGTTTCGCGAACTCGGACTCATCCTCCGCAAGGCAGAGTTTTATGACAGTGCCTCTTTCCTTCTTGTCGCAGTCCTCCATCGTGTATTCCGGAGAACCGTCGCAGGTCCACTTCACGGCCTTCGCCCCCTCTTTCCAGCTCAGCGACTCGATTGTCACCTTGTCGGCGACCATGAACGCGGAATAGAACCCGAGTCCGAAATGGCCTATGATGTTGCCAATCTGGTCCTTATACTTCTCAAGGAACTCGCCGGCGGAAGAGAAGGCAATCTGGTTGATATATTTGTCGACCTCCTCCGCAGTCATTCCTATGCCTTCGTCCGCAATTTTCAGCGTCTTCGCCTCCTCGTCAAGTTCGACACGAACCTTAAGTTCCCCGAGTTCAGCCTTATATTCACCCGAAGCCGCGAGAGCCTTCATCTTCTGCGTCGCATCGACCGCGTTCGCCACAAGTTCGCGGAGGAATATCTCATGATCCGAATAAAGGAACTTTTTGATTACCGGAAATATGTTTTCCGTCGTCACGCCTATTTTTCCGTTTGCCATAATATTTTTGATTTTGATTTTGACATATATTTACGGCTCGGATGTTCAAACCGGATACCAAGAAAAAGGAGACCGACATTTTGTCAGTCTCCAGTCATACTGCCGCAGCACGGAGGATGACCCCGAAGTGTTTCGGTCATCTTCCTCCGGGCTTTCCGCCTTCCCTATTGCCTGCTTGAAGTGACGGTGATTCTGTAACCCTCCCCTATCCGGGAAGCGGCGGTCACGCGCACCCAGTCGAGGACTGTTCCGGCTTTCACGACCTCCGCGAAGAAGACGCCGTCCGCATTGTCCGCGCTCCTGTCAATCGAGAAATCCTTCTCGGTGCGGAATGTCATCCCCATGGCGGAGTCGCCGCTGTCGTACGCCATCCCGTCCGTCACCGCGACCACATATTTCTTCGGCGCGGATGCGTCGCTCCTGATGTCGGCGGCATATTCAATGGAGGTGAATATCGAGAACCACTTCTCTTCCAGCACCTTCATCGTCCAGTGGCCGTCACCGACGCAGCTGACGGCCCAGCTTCCGGAACGCCATTCACCGCCCGGAACATCGATGCCGCTTCCGGAAATCAGTATGACTCCGTAGTCGCTGACCTCAATCTCCCCGGCCTTGTCCTTCGAGATGATACGCGAACGCATCGCATAATTTGCATCCGAGTTCTGCTCACTGTCGGGAAGCCGCAGAAACGCCTGAATGTCAAGGATGTCGTCAATGATTGCCGATGAGCGGATGACGGAATTTTCCATCAGATTCTTCCCGTAGGAACTCAGATATCCGTGGTTCACATGCCCGCTGAGCGTGCTTTCGCTGACCTCGCAGGAGGAGAGAAGCGGGAGGAAGGAAACGAGCGCGGAAAAACAAAATGACCTTTTCATACACAAACGATTAAAAACGGTAACCGATTCCAACCTTCGCACCGGCATATTCGCCTCCGATGCCGAATTCAAGGAGTCCGAAGACGGACGAGCCGAACTCGAGCCCGAGGAGGTCGAATTGCGGAAACAGGAATATCCTCTGTTTCAACTCCGAATCCTTGCCGGAAACGGCATGCAGACCTATGGAGGAATAGCCCCGGAAATAGTTTCTGTTGACCCAGGTGAAGCGCGCCATAAGCCCCACACGGCCTGCTCCCCACGAGACTGTGCGGGAATCGCCGCCGTCGGAATACTTCGTCATCCAGTTTGCCGTGAAGCCGGCCGATGCGTCAATGGCGAACCATTTCCTGAAATGGTACACGAAATCGGCGGAGAAATTGCCGCTCGTGTAAATCCCGTCGTGACAGTCGGAATAGATTCGCTCAAGACTCGGCATAATTCCGCAGCAATACCCCGAAGCCCAGTCGCTGTTCCAGACTATGTCCGAGGTGGGGATGCCGCTCCAGGAGACATTGACCTGAAACCTTTTTTGAGGCATCCGCCCGCCCGCCTGGGCAGTAAAAAAGGCGGCCGGCAGACAAAGCAGTGCGGCCGCCATAAGGGAACACAGTTTCATGACATTCTTCGTTAAAACCATGACAAAGATGCCGTAAGTTCCCGGAATGTTGCAGGCCCGACGGAATGTTTCAGGCCCTGTCAGGATTCTACTTGTAAAGGAACCGCTTGATGCTCATCTTCGGGGTCTTCTCGAACGGCTCTCCGACAATCTCAATCTTGGAAATCTGGCTGTAAGACGGCAGGGTCTTATTGAGAATGAGCTGCATGTCGTGCATTTTCTCCGAAAGCGCCTCTCCGTCAAGTCCGTCCGCCTCAATCTGCTTGCTGTCGAGATAGACCAGAGCCACAAGCTTGGAAGCCCTGTCGACAACCACGGACTCGACCACATAAGGCTGGTTGTTCACCGCCGCCTCAATCTCCTCCGGATAGATGTTCTGTCCGTTTGAGGAGAGTATCATGTTCTTGCTGCGTCCGCGTATGAATATGTTTCCGTCAGCGTCAATCACCCCGAGGTCTCCGGTGTTGAGCCATCCGTCCTCGCTGAATGCGGCCTTCGTTGCCTCGTCGTTCTTGTAATAGCCGCTCATTATGCTCGTACCGCGTGCCTGAATCTGTCCGACGACATTCTGCGGATCCTCGGAATCGATGCGCACCTCCGCCCTGTCGACAACCTTGCCGCAGGAACGCAGGGCGAACTTCCTCCAGTCCTCATAGGCGAGAAGAGGAGCCGCCTCGGTCATTCCGTAGCCGATGGTGAACGGCAGACCGATCTTCCTGAACCACTGTTCGATGTCAGGATTGAGCGCGGCGCCTCCCATGATGAACATCTGCACCTTGCCGCCGAAGGCTTCAAGAAGCTTTTCCCGGATTTTTTTGAAGATGACTGAACGGATTCCCGGAATCTTCACCGCGAATTTCACGGCAGGCTTGTTGAGCACCGGCAGGATCTTGGCCTTGAAAATCTTCTCCATCACGAGCGGAACGGTGACGACAAGATATGGATGAACATCCTTCATCGCGCTGAGCAGAAGGGCAGGAGTCGGAGTCTTGCCGAGATAGTAGATTGTGGAGCCTCCGCAGAGCGGATAAATCAGCTCGAACATCATTCCGTACATATGGGCCATCGGGAGCATCGACACAATCTTGTCGCCCGGATAGGACGGGATGTGCTCCTGACCGAACTCGACGTTCGCGCTCAGACACTCGTAGCGGAGCATCACTCCTTTCGGGGCGCTCGTCGTTCCGGAGGTGTAGTTTATGATTGCGAGGTCCTTGTCGTTGTCGGTCGGATAGTTCACGTTCTCGCGGGTGAAACCGAGCGGGTATTTCTTGTCGAAGGCAGCCTGGAGGTCATCCATCGCCGCCGTGATTTTCTTGTCGTTGCAATAGAGAAGCGAGAAGTCATCGACTGAAAGCACGGCCTTGATTCTCGGCATCGCGTCCTTGTCAAGTTTCTTCCAGATGTCGGTGTTGGTGAAAAGAATCAGACTCTCGGAATGGTCCACCAGGGAGTTGATGCTGTCCGGGGTGAAATCTGCAAGAATCGGAACGACGACCGCCCCGTAGGTGTTGATTGCAAGGAATGATACTCCCCATTTCGCGGAGTTCTTCGCGCAGAGGGCAATCTTGTCGCCTTTCTTCACGCCTCCCTCTTCAAAGCATATATGGAATTTCGCGATGAGTGTCGCAAGCTGCTGGAAGGTAAATTCGTCACCCTGATAATTGCACAGGGCCGGAGACTCCCAATTCGTGCGGATAGCCTCTGTGAGCCTCGTGAAATAATGCTTCATCGGTCTGTTGATCATAATTCTGAATTTTTTGTTTGATATTTGAAAACGGGGCAAAAATAGTCACAAAAGACCTCAGGAAAGATAGTTTTTTCTATATTTGTGGCGAAAGTACGCCTTTTTTGTGGCAAAATTTTGAATATGATGAGAAAGAAACCGATAGTTGCGCTCGTGTATGACTTCGACGGGACGCTTTCTCCGGGCAATATGCAGGAGTTCGGATTCATTCAGGCCATCGGAAAAGACCCGAAGGAGTTCTGGACAGAGAGCGACGACATCGCCATAGAGCAGGACGCGAGCAACATCCTCAGCTACATGAAGCTCATGTTTGACGAGGCCGGCAGGCTCGGGATACGCCTGACCCGCGAGGATTTCAGAAAGTTCGGACGGAAAATCGAACTCTTCGACGGGGTGCGCGAATGGTTCGGCGCAGTGAACAGGTACGGGTTCGGCGCTGTGAATAGGTACGGGGAGGAGCACGGGGTGATTGTGGAACACTATGTCAACTCGTCCGGACTCGCGGAAATGATTGAGGGGACGCCGATTGCCCACGAATTCAAAAGGATATTCGCCTGTTCGTACCTCTACGGCAAGGACGGCGTGGCAATCTGGCCTGGCGTGGCGGTGGATTACACGGCAAAAACCCAGTTCCTGTTCAAGATAAACAAGGGAATACTCAGCATCCGGGACAACAAGAAGGTGAATGAGAGCCAGATGGAGGACAAGAAGCGGATTCCTTTCCCGCACATGATTTATTTCGGCGACGGAGAGACTGATGTGCCGTGCATGAAGATTGTCAAGATGTTCGGAGGGCACTCAATCGGAGTCTATAACCCCGACATCCCCCAGAAGGTCAAGACCGCTCACAAGCTGTTCAAGCAGAGGCGTGTCAATTTCATCACCCCGGCGCGCTACACCGCGGACAGCCGCACCTTTGAGCTTGTGTGCTCCATCATTGACAAGATTAAAGCCGACTATCGCTTACAGCAACTTGCAAAAAGCGAATGACAGTGCTCCATCCT